>JAHDDT010000138.1 GCA_020629195.1 Hellea sp. | reverse complement strand
GCGCTTGGCCTCCCCAAGACACGGTAAGCGGATATGAGCCAGCTAGGAAAAATCGGATTTACCGAAGAGCAGATAGATATGCTCGGCGCGGCGGAACGCTTCTGCCGAGAAAAATCGCCAATGGAAAATGTGCGCAGCCTGATGGAGAGCGAGCTTGGCTATAACGAAGATGTCTGGACCGAGATCGGTGCATTAGGCTGGCTTGGTATTGCTATCTCCGAAGAATATGGCGGCGTTGGTTTATCGCTCACCGAAGTCGTGCCAGTCGTGGAGCAAATGGGGCGCCGCATGATGCATTCGCCTTTCGTCGCCACATCTTTAGCCGCGCAAGCCATAATGACGGGCGGAACAGAGGCGCAAAAGACTCAGATACTCCCGCAAATCTCTGACGGCAAAGCCGCGACTTTGGCGCTCTCCGAAAATAACGGTGATTGGGACCTCGCGAATATTCAAGCGACCGCCACGGCTGACGATAAAGGCTATCGCCTCTCCGGCACCAAAACATTTGTCGCCGACGTAATGGATGCGCAGTGGATTGTCGCGAGCGTTCTGATTGAGGGCGAGGTCAGGCTGGTCATCATCCCGAAAGACTCAATCCCGGACAGCGCCATCCGCCGCGAAACAATCATTGACGAAACGAAGCGGTGCTATGAACTCAATCTGGACCGCATAGTGATTGGCGAATCTGAGGTTATGGAGGCGGATAAAACGCAGGTGACGCTGGACCATATCCATCTCGCGGCAAACCTGCTCAGCGCCGCAGAGCTCACAGGCTCCTGCCAATCCTGCATTGATTACACTGTCGAGTATCTAGGCACGCGCAAGCAATTTGGAAAACTCATCGGCGCGTTCCAAGCGCTGAAACATCCGACCGTTGATGCTTTTGTCGATTATCAAAAAGCCCGCTCACTCCTTTACACAGCGGCTTATAATTTCGGCAAGCAAGGCGAGGGCGAAATTGCGGTGCGTATGGCGAAGTCCAAAGCGGAAGAGACCGCCTCATTCGCTGCTGATCGTTCGATTCAATTTCATGGCGGCTTTGGCTTTACTTATGATTGCGACGCGCAGCTCTATCGCCGCCGCGCCATATTCCACGCCAGCCAATATGGCGATGCGCGTTATCACAAGCAGAAACTCGCTGACCTCTTACTCGGATAACGGATTACTTTTCGATGACACAAACCAAACCCCTCTCAGGCTACCGCATTATTGAACTCGCGGGTATTGGTCCCGGACCCTATGCAGGTCAATTATTGGCTGATATGGGCGCGGAGGTTATCTTGGTTAACCGCCCCGGCGCGATGGGTGATATTCCGATGATTTCCAATCGCGGCAAAAGGACGATCAAACTAGACCTGCGTAAGGAAGAGGGCGTCGCGATATTGCTCGACCTCGTTAAAACGGCGGATGCCATTTTCGAAGGCTTACGCCCCGGCGTAGTGGAGCGTTTGGGCGTCGGGCCCGAAGCCTGCCAAGCCATAAACCCTAAACTCGTTTATGGCCGCATGACGGGGTGGGGGCAGACTGGGCCATGGGCCAAAGTCGCGGGTCATGATATCAACTATATTTCCATCACAGGCGCATTGGGCGCAATGGGAAAAGAGGGAGAGCCGCCCGCGCCACCGCTAAACCTCGTCGGTGATTATGGCGGCGGAACACTGTTTCTTGTAACCGGGATGTTGGCAGGTCTACTGCAAGCTGAAAAGACAGGCAAAGGCGATATTATCGATGCGGCGATGATTGATGGTGTTTCCTCACTCATGACTATGTTTCATTCTCTTGCGGGGCTTGGGCAATGGACACCCACCCGTGAAGCAAACCTTCTTGACGGTGCAATGCCCTATTACCGCTGTTACAAAACAAGCGATGATAAGTTCATGGCGGTGGGCTGTATTGAACCTCAATTTTTCGCGCAGATGTTGGTCAAGCTAGAGATTGATTCCGCAGAGTTTGGTCCGCAAAATAACCCGAAACATCGCGCGCAACAGCATGGTAAGTTAGAAGCCATTTTTGCCTCAAATACACGGGATCACTGGGCGGATATTTTCGATGGTTCCGATGCCTGCGTTTCACCTGTGCTGACCTATGAAGAGGCGGTAGAGCATCCCCAAAATGTGGCAAGAGGTGGTCTTAAAAAGCAAGGCGCTTTTGTCCATCCTCGGAGTGCCCCCGTCTTTCAAAGTTCACCCGATGATGCCCCATTTAATATCCCGAGCGGCAATGCTGACATGGACGAAATCCTGTCTGAACTTGGCTATGATGCAGATAAAATAGCAGGCCTTAGCGAGAATAATATTCTGGGCTAAAGGTTCTTCTCTCTCATGCATATGCGTAGATAATATACTTTAAATTACGCAATATTATAAAATTTGGACCTAAATGTCTCTATTTGCGTAAAATAATCAAAATATATTGGTTTTTCGTTGCGGTCTACGATAGCTTAAGGTCTAATAAGAGAAAAACCGAGTGAGGGGTCAATGGACTCAATTGATGTAGATGTTTTAGTCGTTGGATCTGGCGCGGGAGCGTTAACGGCCGCCATCACCGCCCATGATCATGGCGGCAACGTTTTAGTCGTCGAAAAATCGGATATGTATGGCGGAACATCCGCGACATCAGGCGGCGGAATTTGGATCCCTTGTAATCACCTTATGGCGGAACATGGCGAGAGCGACACGCCCGAAGCTGCGCTTGAATATATGAAAGCCTGTATCGGTGATAAAGTGTCTGAAGAGCGGCTTAAAGCCTATGTCGAAAATGCACCTAAGATGCTCAAGGACATGGAAGACAAATCCGATGTGTGTTTTGTTTCTACACCTTATGCAGATTATCTGACCGAAAAGCCTGGTAGTAAAGAGGGGTGGCGCACGCTTGACCCTGTGCCTTTGTCGGCGACGAAGCTCGGCAAAGAATTTTTGAACATGCGTCCGCCCCATCCGCAGACGATATTTGGCGGCTTCACCATTACGATTGCTGAGGCTCAAACCATCATCACGCGCCAAAAAGGGTGGAAGTGGATCATGACGAAACTGATGTTGTCTTACCGCCTTGATATTCCGATGCGGATGAAATCCAAACGTCACCGTCGTCTTTGCCTTGGTAATGCGCTTGTGGGGCGCTGCCTGACATCTGTGTTTAAACGTAAAATTCCTGTTTGGCGCGAAGCCCCGCTAAAATCTTTGATTGAAACGGACGGCAAAGTGACGGGCGCGATTATTAGCAAAGATGGCAAAGATTTCCGTGTCAATACGGCCAGAGGGGTCATACTTGCGGCGGGTGGTTTTGAGCAGAACCCTGAAATGCGCGCGGCAAACCTGCCGGGACCGACCGACACAAAATGGAGCGCAACGCCGGGACAGAATACGGGCGACGCACATAGGGCTGCTGAAGCTGTTGGCGCAAACCTTACTTTGATGGACGCGGCTTGGTGGGGACCATCTGTGCGCCTTCCGCGTGATGACCGCTCGCGGGTTCTTTTTGCTGAGCGCGCTTT
>JAHDDT010000036.1:14649-21553 GCA_020629195.1 Hellea sp. | reverse complement strand
CTTCGCTTACTCAAGGCTTACCGGCGGGGTGAAGATGTCGAGACTTTGGCTCAACGCTATCGGAACAGTTCATGAGACCTCGCCTTTATATCTTTGCAAAAGCCCCTGCGATGGGCAAAGCTAAAACACGCTTGGCGGCGGATATTGGTAAGGTCCACGCGCACCGCCTTTACAGGGCCATGCTGTCCAAGGTTATTCGAAAGGTACAAGACCCGCGTTGGGATACGGTTATTATGGCCACGCCTGAACGTGCTGTTGGTCAGGTTCCCGAATGGAGAGGGCTGCCGCAATATCCTCAAGCCAAGGGTTCACTATCGCCCCGTCTCTTAGCCGCTTTCACAGGGCGAGGCCCCGTTATTGTGATTGGCACGGATTGTCCACAAGTCACGCGCTCAGATATCGCAGATGGATTTAAGGCGCTTAAAAGACACGACGCCGTTTTTGGTCCGGCCGATGATGGGGGCTTTTGGCTTATGGGGATGAATACCCCCGTTCAGCCATCCATATTTGATAATGTGCGCTGGTCACATGAAGACACGCTCAGCGATGTTGAGGCTAATATTGATGGGCCCGTAAAACACTTACGCACCTTAATTGACGTTGATGACCTTAAGGCTTTGCAGGCACTTCGCTCTCTTTAGTTTTAGAGGCCTCGTTATCGGCATTTACCTTTTTCGCGATCATAGCGAGGGTACGATCAATGAGGCGCAGATCAGATCCTTTGCCATGACCGGGCACAATCGTTTGCGTTTCGGGATATGTTGTTTTTATCCAATTTAATGTCGTGGGCCATGCTTTGATATCAGCATCATCTAAATTGCCCATTGAATTAGCTTCAGCTCCTTTAATTGCGCAGCCGCCATATAAGATTTTTTTGGACGGTATATAAACTACCAGGTTTTCTTGCGCATGAGCAGCACCGGGATAAGCGATTTCTACGGGGCCAACTTTAGTTCTGGATTTCGCGTCCTTTAGCGCGGCCACTGATGTATTAGGAACAGGGTAACCTGCATTGGCGGCTTTGACGGGAGTAAGCGGGTGGGTAAAGACTTCGGCTCCAGCAAATTCCATTACATCCACACCTGCGATTTTATCCAGATGATGGTGTGTGATAATGACTTTAGTGACAGGCTTTCCTATCTCTGATTTCACGGTCTCAAGAAGTGACTCTGTCGCTTTTTCACCCCATGCCGTGTCTACCATAATGAGGCTGTCACCATCTTCGACAATCAAGCCATTTGAAGGTATGGGCTTACGCCCAGGAACGGTGTAATTGGAAGTATGAACCCAAACACCCTCCGCAATTTTTTGGAGCGCGATGGGATAGTTTTTAGATAATGAGCTCGGCGTTTCAGGGGTCTGCGCAGCCTCATTACAGGCTGATACTGATAAAATGGCGGCGAGTAAGAAAGGTGTCAATCGTCTCATCACATATCTCCGTTAGGGTTTCGGGCTTATATAGTTTCGTCCGCGCGTCGGTTGCAAGATTTAAGCCCTAAAAAGATGAAACCTTTCTGGTCATGAGGGATTGATTAGGACATAAAAGCCAAAAGGATAAATTATGCCAAATATTAAAGCCTATGCCGCGATGGAAGCTGGCGGGGAACTCCAGCCCTATGACTATGATCCTGGGGAGCTCGCGCATAATCAAGTCGAAATAGAGGTAAAAGCCTGCGGTGTATGTCATTCTGATTTATCCATGATTGATAATGATTGGCGCGCTAGTTCTTATCCATTAATCGCAGGTCATGAGGCTGTAGGCACAGTTACAGATATAGGCAGTCATGTTGAAAATCTAAAAGTTGGACAGATGGTTGGTGTGGGCTGGAATTCCGAGAGCTGCTTGCATTGCTCACCATGCTTATCAGGAAGTCATCAACGCTGCACAAAAGGTGTCACAACTATTCGCGGACATGGCGGTTTTGCCGACCGTATTCGGGTACAAGATATTTGGGCCGTACCGCTTCCCGACAATATGGATGCTCGATCTGCGGGACCTTTATTCTGCGGAGGTATTACTGTGTTCGCGCCTATGGTGGATTATGATTTGAAACCGACAGACCGTATCGGTATCGTCGGAATAGGCGGTTTAGGACATTTGGCTGTGCAATTTGCACGGGCTTGGGGCTGCGAGGTCACTGCTTTTACAACAAGCATGGATAAAGAAGCAGAGCTAAAAGAGCTTGGGGCGCATAAAGTCGTGAACTCCAAAGATGAAAACGCAATCAAAGCGCTTCGTGGGCAATTTGATATGGTGCTCTCAACGGTCAACGTAACCCTACCATGGCACCGTTATATGAGCGCATTAGCGCCAGAGGGCCGCTTGATTACGGTCGGTATGGTAGGCGAGCCTATGGGCATATCCGCGGGGCAATTAATTGCTGGCGGAAAATCCGTTGGGGGTTCTGATACGGGCGCGCCACACATGGTCGCTAAAATGCTCGAATTTTGTGTTCGTCACGATATTAAGCCAATGGTTGATTATTTCCCCATGGACAAAATCAACGAAGCTATAAACTACCTCAAAGAGGGTAAAGCTCGCTACCGTGTTGTACTCGAGACTTAAGTCTTGAAATGGGCCGTCTCTCTGAAGGTCACGAGTGTATCATTGGCTTGATACTCAGGGGATAGCATTTCAACGATTAACGGCGCTAAGTCTGACGGATTGGGTAAATCTTTTGGATCTTCACCTGGCCTTACCCCGCATGGCTGTGCGTGTCGCGCCAGGATTTAAAAGATTGACTTTGAGCTTCGTGACCTCAGCTTCTTTTGCGTAGCAAGATACGAAAGCTTCCAAGGCGGCTTTGGAGGCGGCATAGGCTCCCCAATAGGCGCGGTGAGTCTGTGCAACGCCAGATGTTAAAAACACGGCGCGGCCTGCATCTGACGCGCGTAAAAGCGGGTCTAATGATCTAATAAAACGGTAATTGGCCGTTAGATTTACCGACATGACTTGCTCCCATGTTTTAGGAGTTGTATGCGGTGCAGGGGTGATTTCGCCCAAAGCTCCCGCATTCGCTAAAAAGCCGTCAAGCTTGCCCCAGCGCTCGTTAATGACTTTACCGAGTTGGTCGATACCATCGGCGTTCTTTAAATCCATTGGCACAAGTGTACAGTCGCCGCCTTCAGCTTTGATCGCGTCGTCAAGATCTTCAAGTCCCCCTTGTGTGCGTGCTATTGCGATGATGTGAGAGCCTGCTTTTGCAAGGGCAATAGCGGCTTGATAACCGATGCCGCGTGAGGCGCCCGTCACTAATGTGACACGGCCGTCTAAAGTTTTTTTTGACATTTTGCCTAAGCCACTTCCACGAGAAATGAGAGTTGTTTTGACCCGTCCAGTAATTTTCTGTCACGGTCAATGAGCGGTGTGGGATATTCACCGGTAAAGCAATGATCCGTATATTGGGGGCAATCTTCAGAGCGGTATTCTTCGCCCATCGCCCAATAAAGGCCTTCGACTGATAGAAAGCCAAGGCTGTCAACTTCCAGCATTTCCGTCATGGCTTTGAGAGAGTAATTTGCCGCGATCAATTTTTCCTTTGTCGGCATATCAATACCGTAATGGTCAGGATGCTTAATTGGCGGAGAGGCGGAGCGGAAATGCACTTCTTTTGCTCCCGCAGCTTTAATCATGCGGACAATTTTTGTGGAGGTTGTTCCCCGAACAATCGAGTCGTCAACGAGCAATACACGTTTGCCTTCAATCATGGCGCGGTTAGCCGAATGTTTAAGGCGCACGCCCATATCTCGAATTTGTTGTGTGGGCTGAATAAACGTACGCCCGACATAATGGTTTCGGATAATGCCGAGTTCGAAAGGAACACCTGTTTCTTGAGAGAAACCGAGAGCTGCGGGTACGCCGCTATCTGGGACAGGAATAATAACATCGACTTCCGCGGGGGTTTCCTGAGCAAGGCGCCGGCCCATACGCTTGCGGACCTCATAAACAGATTTTCCGCTGACAATACTGTCAGGTCGCGCGAAATAGACAAATTCAAATATGCAGGGACGAGATTCAGCTTCTGGGAAAGCGCGGAAGGAACGTATACCGTCCACATTTATCGCGACGACTTCACCTGGCTCGACTTCGCGCACAAATTCTGCAGATATCATATCAAGCGCTACAGTTTCTGATGCTAAAACATAGCTGTCGCCCAAGCGGCCTATTAGCAGAGGCCGGATGCCGAGACGGTCTCTTGCGCCGACGAGTGTATCTTTGGTCATGCCGACAAAAGCATAGCCGCCTTCGACTTGGCGAATGGCTGAGATGAAGCGATCGATAAATTCGCCGTTCTTAGCACGCGCAATTAAATGCAAAACGACTTCCGTATCGGATGTGCTTTGGAACAATGCGCCAGCTTCATTGAGCTGGTCACGTATAGTGTAGGCATTTGTAATGTGACCATTATGGGCCAGTGCAAAGCCGCCTGAATGCAGTTCAGCGTAGAGGGGCTGTACGTTCCGCAAGGTTTTCTGCCCGCCAGCTGTTGAGTATCGGTTGTGCCCGATTGAAATATAGCCCGGGAGGCGCTCAGAAGGGTCATCGCCTGTAAAGTTATCACCGACTAATCCAAAGTGACGTTCTGTGTGAAAGGTATCGCCATCGCTTGTCGCAATCCCGCAGGCTTCTTGACCACGATGTTGAAGCGCGTGTAGGCCTAGCGCAGTCATGGAGGCTGCATTGTCTATTCCGAAAATGCCAAAAACGCCGCATTCTTCTCTAATTTTATCCTCATTTGGATCGAATTCACAGCTTGGGTTTTGAGTCGTTTGAGTCATCACTTAAATTCCTCACCAATTTGGTTTACGGCGCCTTCGACGTCACCTTCTCTTAAGCGGTCAGCATATGAACGTGCTTTTGCAAAGGGAAGCGCCTGAATACCAGCCCCGATTTTTGCCAAGAGAGGGTAGAATGTAGACCCTTCCAACATAGCCGGAAGTTTTGCGGGCGGAGCTTCCATTTGCTCACGCATGCCGCGCGGCATTTTTTCTAGCATTTCAGGTGAAAATTGATCCTGATTTTCTGCCATGTAGTCTTTGAATTCCTGCGCTTCTTGAGATTCTCGATATTGAGAGGTTAAGAGTAGGACTCCAAGTGCGGCGACAACAAGTCCGCGGGCAACACCAAAGCCGGCGCCAAACAACCTGTCCATCAGACCAATTTCTTTGCCCTTGAGCTTTTTAACAATACCGCTGAGTAAAAACACCATAATCATGTAAGCTAGTGCGAAAACGCCTAGGCCAAGAGCCCCATCTGCAAGCCATGACGGCGAGATTAAGTCCTGTGCAGCAAAGCGGTATTTCCCATAAGCAAAAAGCGCGACTGAAGCCGCAATGAAAAGGGCCAATATAGAGGTCAGCTCACGCATCAAACCACGGTTAGCCGCATAAAGAAGCGAGATTAGAAGAATTAGAAGAACGACAATGTCGAAGCCGTTAAAGTCCCAAGGGCCTATACTCATATGCGGGGCTCACCATTTTAGGCGGCTTTCGAGGAATATCCCCAAGCAGAATCGTCTTCCAAGCCGCGTTCTGCGCTGGCTTCTACACGGCTAATCAAGTCAGGCAAAGCCTTGATTGCAACGATTGGCAGGACAAAATTATCGTTTTTAGTCGATTTCTTTGATGGAGTTGCGGTAATTGCCGTTTTGAACCCTAGCTTTGCAGCTTCTTTTAAGCGGGCATCGGAGCGGCCTACAGGCCGAACGTCACCCGACAGGCTGATTTCGCCAAAAACAACACTATCTTTAGGTAAAGGGACATCAAATGCCGAGGAGGCTATTGCGGCGGCGACAGCCAAGTCAGCTGCAGGCTCATTGATGCGCAGTCCCCCCGCCACATTTAAGTACACGTCTTTACCCGCAAAACTGACGCCGCAACGCGCTTCAAGTACAGCAAGGACCATGGCGAGGCGTCCGCTATCCCACCCGACAACAGCGCGGCGGGGTGTTCCGAAAGCAGCGGGCGCGACAAGGGCTTGTATTTCGGTCAGTACGGGGCGAGTGCCTTCAAGGCCCGCAAAAACAGCCGCCCCTGAAGACGCTTCGCCGCGGCCATCAAGGAATAGGGCGGAGGGGTTAGGCACTTCGGAAAGGCCAGTATCGCGCATCTCAAAAACGCCGATTTCATCTGTTGGACCGAAGCGATTTTTATGGGCGCGAAGAATACGAAATTGATGGGCGCGATCGCCCTCAAAATAAAGCACCGCATCAACCATATGTTCAACGACACGGGGCCCTGCGATCTGTCCGTCTTTTGTAACATGACCAACAAGAATGACACAGGCGCCGCGTTTTTTGGCAAAGCGCGTGAGTTCTTGCGCACAGGCTCGAACTTGCGCGACGGTTCCTGGGGCTGCGCCGAGCTGATCCGTCCAAAGTGTTTGTATAGAATCGATAATGACGACATCTGGGCGTTCTGTCATAAGGCCGTCCAATATCGGGCCGAGAGATGTTTCTGAAGCGAGCGATACGGGTGCATCCGACACACCCAAACGTTTTGCGCGGCGGCGAACTTGTCCCGCAGATTCTTCGCCTGAAATATAAGCTGTTTTTAGGCCTGACTTTGCAAGTTTACCTACAGCCTGCAGGAGTAAGGTCGATTTACCGATACCCGGGTCCCCGCCAACAAGAAGGGCTGAGCCAGGCACTAAGCCCCCACCAGTGACACGATCAAGTTCCGCAATGTTTGTTTTAAGTCGTGGGACATCCGCACTCTCACCGCCAAGATCTATAAAATCTATACCTCTGCTTTTTTTACCGCCTTTTCGAGGTGCTTTTGAGTGCTGGCTTGTGATTTCTTCGACGAGTACATTCCATTCACCGCAGCTATCACAGCGCCCCGCCCATTTTGAATGGACAGACCCGCAAGATTGGCAAACAAAACAAGATGACGGTTTAGGCAT
>JAHDDT010000036.1:6461-14549 GCA_020629195.1 Hellea sp. | reverse complement strand
TTGAATGGACAGACCCGCAAGATTGGCAAACAAAACAAGATGACGGTTTAGGCATGTGCAACTCCAATTCCAGTATATAATTACGGCTGAATTGGTGATTGTCAACAAATGTTTATGTTTTGTTCTTATGTTGTTTAACCAAAGTATTTTGAGCTCAAGAATATATAAATTTATTCATATATTCAAAGTTTTACGTCTGAAGGGAGCTGCATGAAAAATGAGAATAGTTCAGAAAGAGAACTCCTTATAAGATTATAAGTTTCGCAATGCGATTATTTCAGCGTAGGCAGGTTAGGTGACGTGCGTGAATGAGAATAAGGGTATAGGGCGATACGTAAAACGAACTGAATGTGGGCTTTTCTTCAGGCTAAATGCTTTCCGGCAGTGAAAAGCATTTTACTTAGTCCGCAAAGAATATTGGATTATAATGTGACAGCGGACACCACAAAGGCTTCTTTTTTGAGCTATCAAATCAGGTCTGTAAACTTGGAAATTGAACGCGCCTTGCCCTCTTTGCTGCGTGATACTGGATTTAACCTAAATGAGTTTTATATTTTGCGAGCTCATTGGGCTAAAGGAACTTTAAGCTTTGCGGAAATATCGGCTCATGCCGACCTAACTGATGAGACTACAAAAGCTGCCATTCATTCACTTATTGAAAAAGGTTATGTTGCTGACCTTAAGAGCTCCAGAATAAATCCATTATTGTCTTATAAATTGACAGGATCTGGATTGAAAATTCGTCAACTTTTGATGACAAAATATACAGAATTTATATCAAAGCTATATGCTGAAGTGCCAGAGCAAGATATTGAATATGCACTTGGCATCATGATGAAGATACACTCAAACCTACACGCTTCTTATATAGACAATAAAGAGAATAAGCAGAACAATGAGAATAATACTGTTACGTCTATATTCTAATCTCTAATCGGCAAATTTGTTTTATTTTTTCTTGCACTTCATTACGAAACACCTCATGTAGATCAATGTGGGAACTGTGTGGAATACTTATTCAAGTCGCTCTAACAACATAGTTTGGGCGTGACGGGCTCATAACTAAATACATTACGAGCCCGAGATTGTGGCAATTATGCTGTGATCAGAGAGGGCCTTATGACAGTGTTTACTTCACTGGATCATACATTGGATACGATAGAACAATCGTCAACCGAAGTCGATCTCTGGGCTACGCTTTTTAGCTATCTAAAAATGTGCCGCACGAAAGCGATGCAATATCACCACCTACCGTCACCAGGTGCCGCAGATTATGGACGAATGTCGGATTTAAAGCACTTTTTTGATACAGCCGATGATCAAAATATGGAGACCATAAATAATCTCTTCCGAAAAACGTCTCCTGACCAAATGGATTTGGAGGATATTAAAGATCATTCTTGGAGATTTACAGAGAACCATCTCACAACTTTAATGCCAAATGAAAGTGCTGCTGAAACATCTGGAAGACAGAGCGGATTTAATGGTGTTAGCTTTACTGTTCACGGACCGTTGGGGCGTTCAGGGTATTTTTCATTAGTAAGCGGCAATAAAGGTGAAGTTTTTAGCGGCGAAGAGATCCGTGTTATGAAATGGGTGTGCCAAAACACGCATCAGGCTCTTTGTAAAATAAAGATCTTGGCCCTTCAAAAAAACATAAACCTGACTGAACGCGAGATTGAAATTTTATCTTGGATTGCTCGTGGAAAAAGCAATAGTGTTATAGCTGAGATACTTGGTATATCTCCGCATACAGTAAATACTTATGTGCGCCGTATTTTCCTTAAAACAGGCACAAATGACAGAACCTCTGCTTGTCTCTATGGCATCAGTAACGGCTTGGTGAGCCTTTAAAATTTTTTCGAAATTGTGGGTTGTTCTGCCTTAGATGTCACATTGTTAGGTTACGCACGTTCGTCTACATAACTCAGGTTATTTTGGGGTGTTTAATTTTATGCCTAAAAGAGAACTCCAAGAAATTGGAACATTGTCTCTTAGGTATCAGGTTTTGACAGATTTTTGTCGCCCACTAGTCTTGAAAAACTAGAGATCATAAAGAAATTCGTGATCACGCCTAAGATAATTTGGAAAGGCCTTCACAGCAGCTTCATCCCACAGCGTTGCTGATTGTGAAGGTCTTTTTAGGTTCGTTCCTTCTCTAGGAATGACCTATTTGGTAACTTTAAATATCAGATCACAACTTTAATTTCTTTCTCTTCTCGCTATCGCTATCCTGAGTGATAGGCGTTAAAGTCTTCGGCTATGCCAAGTTACTTATTAGGTCTCTTTTTTATCATCGCTATCCTCTATGCCGCTGTAGGTTTTGGAGGTGGCTCCACCTATAATGCACTTTTGGTTTTGAGTGGGACAGATTATCGTATTTTACCCACAATAGCTTTGGCATGTAACATTATTGTTGTTTCGGGCGGGTTATGGAGATTTTCAAAAGCCGGCCTCGTCGCGCCCAAAGCCTTCATGCCATTTATGTTAGCCTCAGTTCCAGCCGCATGGATTGGCGGCAGATTGCCTATTTCAGAAACTCTTTTTATAGCCCTTTTAGGCGTATCATTGTTGTTGAGCGGCCTTAGACTATTATCGCAGCGTGAAATTGTCGTAACGCCCAGCGAAAAACGGTCAATCCCGCCTAGTATATCGATTTGTGTGGGAGGTGGGATTGGCTTGATATCCGGACTTGTGGGCATAGGCGGCGGAATTTTTCTTGCGCCTGTTCTTTATGCACTGCGTTGGGATACGCCTCGCAAAATCGCTGCTGCATGTAGTCTCTTTATTTTGGTCAATTCGATATCAGGTCTGACGGGACAGATAATGAAACTTTCAGGTAACGACCTTTTAGGTCTGACCTTACCATATTGGCCATTGCTCATCGCTGTATTTTTAGGGGGACAAATTGGGTCTTGGCTAGCTGCTAGGCGTCTCGAGCCTCTCATCCTTAAACGACTTACTGCTATACTTATACTATATGTTGCCATCAGATTGATCGTGAAGTGGATCAATATTGTTGCGTTTTAAGTCTTTAGCGGACTTAGTTTTAATCTAAAAAGAACTTGTCGATGGTAATCTTAGTTATAAAGAAAAGCGGATGAGAGTCTTAATCGCAGGTGCTGGTATTGGTGGACTGACTGCCGCTCTATGCTGTCTTCACTTTGGCCATGAGGTCACTGTTTTTGAGCAAGCTTCAGAATTCAGTGAAGTTGGGGCCGGCATACAGCTCCCGCCAAATGCGATGCAAGTTTTTAAAGTCTTAGGTATAGACGCCCTTATCAGCCATAGGGCATTCAGGCCTGAAGCCCTTCAGGCTCGCATGGGTAAAAGCGGCCATATGATTTTTAATGTTCCGCTCAATCAAGCCTCTTTAGAGCGGTGGGGAGCGCCTTATCTGCATATACACCGCGCGGAGTACGTTAAGGCCCTTACAACGGCCTTTCTCAAAAAATCACCTGAGGCCATAAATTTTGGGGCGTGCGTTAAAGATTATTTCCGCCATGCTAATGGCGTTACGCTTAAGCTTTCAGATGGCCGAGAAGTTGCGGGTGATGTGCTGATAGGTGCAGACGGAATTAGGTCTAATATACGCGAAAATATGCTCGGGGCTGACAAAGCTGTGTTCACCGGTAATGTAGCTTGGCGTGCCATTATTCCTACAAAAGCCTTAGGAGAAAATGTTCCCGGTCCTACAGCCTGTGTTTGGATGGGGCGCGGTCGTCATGCTGTCACTTATCGGCTCGGCGATGGAGAGTTGGTGAACTTTGTAGGCGTTGTCGAAACAGATAAGTGGACAGAGGAAAGCTGGACAGAAAAGGGTAAGCCAGAAGAGGCCCTGAAAGATTTTGCAGGATGGCATCCTCTTGTCATATCACTTTTAGAAGCTGCGCCGCCTGACCACCTTTACCGCTGGGCTTTATTTGAACGCGCTCCCCTAAGCCGTTGGACGGATGGCTGTGCAGCCTTACTTGGCGATGCCGCTCACCCGATGTTACCCTTTATGGCGCAAGGCGCAGCTATGGCCGTTGAAGATGCCTGGGTCATGGCGCGTGAGCTTTCAAAAGAGGGGCGTTCTGTTGAGGAGTCACTTAAAGCTTACCAAGATTTTCGCCTCCCGCGGACAGGAAAAGCACAATATGCGTCTCGTGATAATATGAAAACTTTTCATCAACGCAGTCGGATTGGCCAGCTCAAAACCTACGGCCCAATGTGGCTCGCAGGACAGATAGCACCAGCTCTGGTAAAGCGCAGATTAGACTGGCTCTATCGGTTTGATGTGACAAAGGCCAAATAATCTGATGTGGGTAGTATAATGGGAAAGACCTTACTTATGTGCTCCTAGTTTTACGTGCTCGTCGTTTTCTAAAACGAGGAATACATCATAACTACAGACTGACCTTGTAGGCAAACTCGGGGAGGGTCGTTTCTTTTCTTATCACATAGCTAGCAGAGTTGCATTTCCGCCAGCAGCCGTTGTGTTGACCGTAAGTGTGCGTTCAATGAAGAATCTTTCGAGTTCATCTTCTGCAGTTAAAACGGGTATGAGGTGTCCGTCCATGGATAAGCCCCAGCCTGCCCATCTGGTTATCCGCTCAGGAACTGTCAAAATCGCGCCCAGCTGCAGTATGTTTTTTGGCGTGAAGGGTACACTGTCCAATATATGGATCAAATTATTTTGCCCTGTTTCAACGCCTAAGTCTGCAATGAAACTGTCTAATGCGTCTCTGTATTCTGGTCTTGGCGAGAGTAAGATGACAGCATTGCCAGTCCCTAAGGCTATGACAAGTTGTTGACATAAAGTCTTTTTTTCCACGTCCCCGTCGCAAAGAATAATGCCTCGGGGGTGCAGTTTTAGAGTGTTGCTTTCTCCTGTGGGGCCAGGAAGTATGTTGTGCTTACTTGGAAAGGCTTCCAATTTTTTCAAAAATGCTGAATCAATGCCATCATATAGCTTACGGGATATGTTGATAAGGTTTTCAATCTTGTCTTTATCGAGCACATCGCTCCAAGCCATTGAGGCCGCTTCTATGGCCATGAGGTCGAGAGTTGCGTCCATGCTTTTGTGAAGTAACGGCTCATTTGAATGAATGATCTCAGTTTGAGGTGTGTTCTTGGGCTTTGATAAACGTTTTACATAGTTCGGGCCGCCAGCTTTTGGCCCTGTTCCTGATAGTCTTTCTCCACCAAAAGGTTGAACCCCGACTACAGCTCCGATTTGGTTACGATTGATGTAAAGGTTTCCAACGCAGGCGAGGGATGATACTTGCTCAACACGATCATCTATTCTGGTGTGAAGACCCATTGTTAGGCCATATCCCAGTGAGTTGATGTCTTTGATTAAAGTCTCCAATTCAGTATTGCCAAACCTAACAACATGTAAAACCGGGCCAAAGATTTCTTCTTCCAAGACTTTAATATCGGGAATTTCAAAGGCAATTGGCCGAATAAATGTTCCGTTCTGCTTATTTGTGTTGGACGCAACTTCATAGATTGTTTGGTATGTCGATTTGGAAACCCTGATGTAATCTTTCAGCATTACTTGCGCGGCTTTATCAATGACGGGGCCTATATCTGTTGCCAAATATTCTGGGTTAGCGAGATTTAATTCTTTCATTGCGCCTGCCAGCATCATCAAGAAGTCATCCGCGACATCTTCTTGAACACAGACGATGCGGCAGGCCGAGCAACGTTGCCCAGCGGATTGAAATGCGGAGGCGACCACATCGGAAACAACTTGTTCGAGCAAGGCCGTCGAATCAACAATCATGGCATTTAACCCGCCCGTTTCTGCGATGAGCGGTATATGAGCTCGCTTTGTTTTTACGAGTTGATGAGCAATTTTTTTTGCGGTTGCCGTGGAACCCGTGAAACAGATACCGTTGATTTTTGGATGTGCGCTCAAGTGATTACCAATTTGGCGTCCGTCGCCCAATATCAAATGAACGGCGGTCTTTGGCACGCCCGCCTTGTATAGAAGCTTAATGGCCTCAAAGGCTATAAGCGGGGTCTGCACTGCTGGCTTACATATGACTGCATTTCCTGCGGCCAAGGCGCCAACGACCTGACCTAAAAAAATTGCTAAGGGGAAATTCCATGGCGATATGCAGGCCACAACTCCGAGAGGGTCTCTCTCCTCAGCACGATTGGCGTAATAGAAGCAGAAGTCGATCGCTTCTCGCACTTCGGCAACGGCGTCGGGCCATGTTTTACCAGCTTCTTTGATGCATAATGTTAAAAATTTATCGTAATTTTGCTCTAACAGATTACCTATGGTGTTGATTACATCACGTCTTTGCTCTGGAGTGTAATCAGTGACCCATTTTGACGTCTGCGCAATAGAAATGGCGACATCAACAGAATCTGTATTTATAGCTTCCCAGCTTCCTGCAAGTTGCTGATTGTCGTGAGGACAATGAATGTGATGGGTTCCAAGAGATTTACGGGGCTTTTTACCAGCAATCAAAGAATGGGCCTTAAAGGGCCTATATTCACCGATAAGTTTGCTGAAATGCTCTCCGACCGAGGCTTGAGTGAAATCTAGACCTTTGGCCGCTAAACGGCTTCCGCCAAAATGATCTCTTGGATCATGGATATTCGGGTGTGAGGCCTGTGCGTTCCGGCCGGCCGTCTCAATCGGATCGACTACAATTTCTGATACTGAGATGTCCTCGGATGTCAGCTGATTTACAAAAGAGCTATTTGCCCCATTTTCAAGCAAACGTCTGACAAGATATGGCAAGAGGTCCTCATGCTCGCCTACAGGGGCGTATATACGGCTCGCGACACTGGAAACCGCTTTAAGCTCCTCATGCAGCTCCTTACCCATTCCGTGCAATCTTTGGAACTCATAATGCGTATTATCACCTGCCATTTTGATAATAGAGGCTGCCGTATGCGCATTATGCGTTGCAAATCTAGGAAAGATTGCTTCTGGCGCCTCGAGTAAAATTTTGGCGCAAGCCAAATAGCTTACATCGGTATTCTCTTTGCGTGTGAAAACGGGATAGCTCTCAAGACCAAGCTCTTGTGCTCGCTTGATTTCAGAATCCCAATAAGCGCCCTTAACCAAGCGGATGTTTAGAATGTTTGGACGATCCCTATAAAGAGTAATCAGATGTTGGATGAGGGGGATGGCGCGGCGCTGATAGGCTTGCACAACAAAGCCAAGACCATTCCAATCCTGTAGCTCAGGAACATTGGCTAGTTTCTCTAGGACTAAAAGTGAGACTTCTAAGCGTTCAGCTTCTTCTGCATCTATAGTTATATTTAGGTTATGTGTTTTTGCTAAACTCGCAAGCTCTGTTAGTTTTGAAACTAGCTCAGGAACACATTTTTCTCTTTGTATATATTCATACCTAGGGTGAAGGGCCGAGAGTTTAACAGACAAACCAGCTTGTCCTGACACGAAACCTTGCGGGCCTTGATTGTCAGCGATCGCGAGCAGGGCAGTGCGATATGATTCAAAATAGCGATCCGCATCTCTTTGCGTATATGCGGCTTCTCCAAGCATATCAAAAGAGTAAGCGTCTTGCGCTTCTGCGTTCTGGAGTGCTTTTTTAATCGCAGCTTGAATGTTCTTTCCGAGTACATAATGGTCACCCATTAGCTGCATCACGCGAAATATTGCAGAATATAGCGCGCGGTCTCCAATGCGGGCCGCAAGATTTTTGGCGCGTTTTCCGCCCGTTGTGTTGATCCAAGTTTTTGTAATGCCCAAACCAAATGTCGCAAGATCGATGAGTTTTGAGGCACCATCACCCTTATGGCTTGCCCAATCTCCAGGTTCAATTTTATCGCGAATGAGAGCATAGGCACTTATTTTGTCAGGGGTCCGTATTAGAGACTCTGCCAAGCGCATCAAAATAATGCCTTCTTCAGTGGATAGCCCATATTCTTGCAAAAATGCATCGATTAGAGGTGTTTTACCTGAGCCAGACCTTATATTCGTTACAAGTTCAGATGCTAATTTATGGGATGAGGCCCTCACTGTGTCTGTGTTTTGGAGAATCTGCATAAGAGTCTTCAAAACATGCTCCTCAGGCATGAGGTAGGCTTCGGATAAGTTATGCCCGAATTCAGGTGTCA
>JAHDDT010000036.1:0-6361 GCA_020629195.1 Hellea sp. | reverse complement strand
TGCTCCTCAGGCATGAGGTAGGCTTCGGATAAGTTATGCCCGAATTCAGGTGTCAGGCTAAACTGTGGGGAGGTATTTTTATGCTGTCTCATAGCTGTATTATATTGCCGCGACTAAGGAATTTGTGCTTTATTTTAATAAAAAAATAGCCTTTTTCTTTAATTTTAGGTAATAATACAAAACAATAGTCCAAAATATATCATATTTAAAGAATAATAGGTCTTAGAATGAGTAAGGTGCGAAATCTTGATGTTATCGATAAAAAGATTCTCTTCGAAGTTCAGAGGAATGGCAGAATTAACCTGGTGGACCTCGCAGCGCGTGTAAATCTTAGCAAGTCTCCCTGCCATCAACGGTTAAAACGGCTCGAGAAGGACAAATATATTCGGGGCTATCGCGCCGATCTTGATCCCAACAAAATTTCTCGCGGGTATTTGGTATATGTCCAAGTCAAATTGGAGAATACGAAACGTGCTTCATTGGAGAAATTCAATAAAGCAGTGAAAATCATCCCTGAAGTTCTAACCTGTCATATGATGTCTGGTGGTTATGATTATTTGCTCAAAGTTCGCACCAGAAACATGACAGATTTCAGGGAATTATTAGGCGACGTGATTTCCGATCTTCCAGGTGTTCATCAGACATCTACATTCCCTGTGATGGAACAAGTTAAAGAAACGACCCAACTCTCAATCGAGGGTATTGAATGATGGTTGCTATGTTTTACTAACCGCTCTGCTGCATGAGGACAATGTATCGACAGAAAGGTGTCTGTTCTCTATTACGTCAAAACTTTTCCTCTGTCTCGGGGGGAAAAGTGCCACAATAAATGTGCAACCAAAAATACTGAGTTAAAGCTCACAGTTTGTAAGAAGCTCTTAGTATCGGGTACAGCGCCACTCGCGATTAATGCGATGAAGTATCCAGACTTTTGATAAAAATGACTCCGCAAGCAGGAGTCAATAGTTAAATAAAAACACCCACTAAACAATGGTTTAGAGATTTTTTGAATTCAATTGTTACACTGTTTGATGCACCAATTTTTACACCAAAACTCCCCTGTCATATGGGCTGCATATTACCGCATGGCTGTAATACCTCAGGCTTAAGGCTAATTCACCTTGATCTGGGCATAAGTCATAACGCTTCGAAATATTATGTGTTTTTTGATGTTATCAATCTAATATTTCGTGGAGTGCAGGCACTTGATGGGGGAGGTGCTCATGGTCGTAAGAATTAGACCTCATTAACATCTTTATATAGATATTCTGACTATAATATCTATATTCCCGATCAACATTGGACTTTGAAAATAACCCTGAGCATTGTGCAAATGTGACAAGAGAGACTTATTGTATTGGGTATCACAGCGATGTAACGACGCTCTCAACTTCACTCGCCGCGCAAGCTAAGTGGTAGAATGTGCTAGCGGGCATTTGTTGACTCTCTATGTTTCCATTGCGATCGATACTGTCATGCCACCCTCCGCGGAGAGGCGTTTGAAGAAATTTATCGAAGACTCGATCTATTACCAAAGAGGCAAGAGACAGCGCATTGGTGTTTCCTACTCTATAACTGGCAATGCAAGCCTTTATGAATTCCGTTTGAGGCCATAACCGGCTTGACCCATTTGAGAGAGTTCCGTCCAATTGCAATTCATTGATTAAAAGCCCTGTCTTTGGATTTAAGCCGCATTTTAGGGATGATTCAAAAATAGTATCGACATAGGTCTTCACATATTTTCCAGATATTCGGCCATACCAATCTAATAACCAACACCACTCCATCATATGGCCTGGTTCAATTTTTGCTTTTCGTTTATCTTGTGGGCTCCAGTCTGATTCAAAATACTCAAAGATACATCCGCTTGCGCGATCATAAAAACGGGTTTCAAATAACTCGAAAATTTGGCCTGCTAATTCTAGGAATAAATTATCATTTGTAGCATCATAAGCCGCCATAAAGGCTTCAAATAAATGCATGTGAGGGTTCTGCCGCCGGGGTAAACTGTTCCGGCAGTTTTCAACCCATCCCCCCGTATCGGACTTGAAATGCTTATTTAGGAACAATGTTGTTGCATATAAAACCTTCAATGCTTCAGGATCAGCCGCCGCCTTATAACGCCACGCACTCGATAGAATTAAAAACGCCTGAGCATAGGTATCCCGTGTTCCGTCATGCAAAGTGCCGTCAGGGTTAAGCAAATGAGCACAGCCTTTGAATCCTTGGGCAGTTATGTGATCACCTCCTGCCAAACCCTGTTGAGTCAAAAATTTCCATCCATGATCTGCGACTAAACTGGCAGGACGATACCAACCTTTTGTGATGGCGAGCGAATAGACATAAGATTGACGCGCCTGCACACGGACACGACGCTTGACAGAAAAGTCTGGCGTTCCATCGTAGTTTAAAGTTTCAAAAAAGCCGCCAGTCCAATCTATGCCTCGATTAGCCCAAAACGGTAATGCATCATTCTTACACCAGTCTATGAGGCGCTGAGCTTGTTCAGAAAAGTCGTATTCTTGCGAGCTTACATTTTGTTTGAGATGGGACCTCATGTCGAACTCAATTGCTTTTTGAGAGCAGATAACTCGAATTGTGCGTTTATCAGGTTTTCTCTATCAATTGGACGGCAAAACGCGCTTAAGCATGCGCTTCGAAATCTTATTACTTTCCGTTCTAAATCAATAACTGCGCATTGTAGACGGGCGACTTTGGTTTGAATTCGGATCATTTCCGACTTACCAGGCGCGTCCATGAGTGTTTGCCAGTTTTTGATTCGGATATGTGAACGCTGCATTTTTCTCTCCATGTTTGTCTCGATGGAGATGACGTAGCAAAAGATGAGCCAAAATATAATTTAATTAAAACAATGTCTTAGCAATTTTCATTTTTTGAAAATGCTTAAATCTTTGGCAAGATGCAAATTGAGTTTTGCAATATGCAAACTCTTATTCAGATTTTTTTAGTCTCAGAATAGGCGTAATTTGGCTCACTATAACTGAACTTTAATTAAAGTATGTCACGAATAGTCAAAAAGGTTGGTGACATGAATAGTATCTGGATTATTGCAATAGCTGCAATTCCATCATTTCTTTTCGGGTATGGGCTACGACGCTCCAGGCTAATCTTGGAAGATAAGGCTAATATTAAGGCCGAACAAATGGAAGCCACTGTTACGGCCTCCTTGGACGGAATTATTATCATAGATTCCGAAGGTAACGTCGTGGAGTTTAGCGAGTCCGCAGAACGTATTTTTGGATACAGCAAAGCCGAAGTTACTGGGAAAAATATGGCGACGATTATCGTCCCTGAACGATATCGTGAAGCGCATAATAAGGGCATGGCGCGAATGCGCGAAACTGGGAAAGCTAATATTCTAGGACAAAGAATTGAAATTGAAGCCATGCGGGCAAATGGTGAAGAGTTCATGACAGAATTAGCGATTTCTCGCAGCCGTAGCTCGTCGGGTGATATTTTTATCGCTTATATTCGTGATATCACGGAGTCGAAAGCGGCAGAGAAGGCTCTTTTAGATGCTAAAGAAGCGGCTGAACTTGCCAATCGGGCTAAAACGCAATTCATCTCAGCTATGAGCCATGAAATAAGAACGCCGTTTAACGCAGTGCTCGGAATTTTCGATATCTTAGGGGAAAGCAAGCTTACAAAAGATCAGAAGCAGCTTATCGGGACGGCGGAGAGAACATCTCGTTCGCTACTTCGTATCATCAATGATGTTTTGGATTACGCGAGAATTTCTTCTGGATCCGTGAAAGTTTTAACTGAGCCGTTTCATGCTCCGGATGTTTTTGACGATGTATATCGTCTATTTGCCATGCAAGCCAAGGACCGGAATGTGGTCTTGTCCGTAAATGAAACCAGGGCAGATGATATTGATTTGTTGGGTGATATTGGACGTATACGGCAAATATTAATGAACTTCGTGAGTAACGCGATTAAATACACAAGAAATGGTCATGTTGAAATGATCATTGAAACTGACAGGGACGAAAGCGGCAGGTGGAATTTAACGTGCAAGGTCAAAGATGATGGACAAGGCATTCACGCAGATAAAATAGAACATCTATTTGAAGAGTTTTACATGGCTGAAGAGGTGGACACCCGCGCTTCGGAGGGAACAGGCCTAGGGCTAACAATATGTAAGGTTCTAACCAAGATGATGGGCGGGAAAATTGGCGTTGAAAGTGAATTGGGTTCCGGTTCGACGTTCTGGGTGTCTATTCCCTTAGAGCAAGCCGAGAAAACAACGCAAGCCATCGAAGTTACACAGGTAGAAGCAAGTATTGAGGGATATTCAATTCTTTTGGTTGAGGACAATCCAACTAATCTCATGGTGGTGAGTAGAGTTTTAGAAAAACGCGGCGCAATTCTGACAATGGCAACCAATGGCGTGGAGGCTTTAGAATCCCTAAATAGCTGCGCATATGATCTTTTGTTAACAGATGTTTTCATGCCCGAAATGGGAGGCAAGGAGCTTGTCCAACGTATGCGCGCAGGTGAAACGCCTAATGCAAAAATTCCGGTGATTGCTCTAACGGCTATGGGGGATGAGCATGAGGCTGCAGAGCTAAAAAGCTTTGGTGTTGATCAGGTTATTCTGAAACCCTTTAACGCGAACGATTTGGTCAATGCGATTGCCCAACAATGTTCTCAAGTTGAAGAGGGGGCAGAGAGTCGCGAAAAGTTTAAAATGGAACTTTCTGGGGGGCTTTTAGAGGGTCTGGACGGCGAAGACCTTCTGCTTATTAAAGGACAATTTGCAATAGACCTTAAGGAAACGACTGATCAGTTGCGTCAAGCGCTTGAAAAGAGAGATATCGAGGCTTGTCGGTTCTCGAGTCACACTCTTAAAGGTTTAGCAGGGCTTTACGGGTTTTCGGAGCTCTCTGAAATCGCTGCGTTAACGAATTCTAATTGCTCTGATGATACTATGTCAAAAATGGTGAAACATGGGACGAGAGCTATAAAAATGGCCGATGTTGCCTTGTTAAATTTAGACGACCTTTTCGGCAATAATGAAAAGGCGGCATAGGTGATAAAATGGCTGGAACAAGTGCATCGACCGATGTGTTGATTGTTGAAGATACGCTATCTATGGCGTTGATGTATCAACAACACTTAAAGAAAGCCGGAATCAGCTCCGAAATTTGTCAATCAGGAAGCCATGCCCTGATTGAGCTTCGCAAAGGGCAGGTAACAACAGTTCTGCTTGACCTTCAGCTCCCAGATATGAATGGTCTGGACATTATCCAGGAAATGGAAGGAACAAGCCATAATATCACGTTTATTGTTATAACGGCCAATGGCTCAGTGAATACGGCAGTCGATGCGATGCGCTCGGGAGCTTATGACTTCTTGATTAAGCCATTCCCTACAGAAAAGTTGCTGACGACAGTTAAGAACGCTCTGGAACGCACGCATCTTACAACAACTGTTCAAGTTTTAAAGAAGGGATTGAATACCGATCCTATCCCCGGGTTTGTAGGTGAATCCGCTCCGATGTTGGCCGTCTACAAAATGATCCATAATGTTGCGAACTCAAATGCAGCTGTTTTCATTACGGGTGAATCAGGAACAGGCAAGGAAGTAACTGCGCAGGCCATACACAAAGTTAGCGACCGCCGTGATGCGCCATTTATAGCGCTAAACTGCGCGGCGCTCCCGGAAAATTTGATTGAATCTGAAATTTTTGGGCATGTCAAAGGCGCCTTTACAGGTGCTCAAGATGCTAGAAAAGGCGCGGCCAGCCAAGCCAATGGCGGAACATTGTTCCTAGATGAAATCTGCGAGATGGATATCAACCTTCAAGCAAAGCTTTTACGTTTCTTGCAAACGGGTCAAATTAAACGTGTTGGCAGTGATTGGTCGGAGAGTCTTGATGTTCGCATCGTCTGTGCGACCAATCGAAACCCTATGATAGAGGTGGCAGAAAAGCGGTTCCGTGAAGACTTATTTTATCGTCTTGATGTGCTTTCGATAGAACTTCCGCCATTATCTCATCGGGGTAAAGACGTCATTCTATTAGGTGAGAATTTCTTGGCGACCTTCGCTGCCGAAGAAGGAAAGCAGTTTAAATCTATTTCTCCTGAAACCCAGCGTCTTATGTTGGATTATCATTGGCCAGGCAATATACGGGAATTGCAGAACGCGGTTCGAAAAGCAGTTGTTGTCCATGACGGCGTGGAGTTAGAGCCTCACATGTTGAAGCTTAATGCCGTCCCTGCGGCGACCTCAACGCACGAAGACTACCAATTAGTGGGTCTGGCAAGCTCCAATCGTCTCATCACACCTCAGCAGTCTATGAAAACGACAGTAACGGTTGATATTCATCAGCCAATGA
>JAHDDT010000035.1:17981-22345 GCA_020629195.1 Hellea sp. | reverse complement strand
GAGGCCACCGGCACGCTTCGCAAAGATATCGCCACGGATTGGGGCGTTCCGTCAGTGCCTGTTGCTGCAGGCGGCGGCGACAATGCAGCAGGCGCCGTTGGCTCTGGCACAACATCCCATGGCGACGGCTTTATTTCGCTCGGTACGTCAGGCGTAACATTCCTCGCCGATGATAGCTATCGTCCTAATCCCGAAGGCGCCGTACATACATTCTGCCACGCTTTGCCCGGCCTTTGGCACCAAATGAGCGTCATGCTATCCGCAGCCAGCGCTGTAGATTTTGTGGCTAAGATGACAGGTTTTGCAACACCTGCCGACCTTTACGCTGCCGCAGAAGATGCCAACCAAGCCGGCAAAGGGGCGTTCTTTCTCCCCTATCTCTCAGGTGAGCGCACACCGCATAATAATCCCAATGCCAAGGGCGCGTTTTTCGGCCTGACCCATGAAGACAACCAAACTTCCCTCGCCCAAGCCGCGCTTGAGGGCGTGGCCTTTGGGCTAGCGGACGGCATTGATGCCCTGCGCGATACGGGTGCAGAGATCAAAGCGCTCTCCGTCATCGGCGGCGGGGCGCGGTCACATTATTGGGGCAAAATACTGTCTGCCGCCTTTGACGTCCCGCTGCATTATCGCGGCGGCGCGGCTGTGGGTCCCGCTTTTGGCGCAGCGCGTTTGGCACGGCTTTGCGTGACCGGCGAAGATGTCTCTGATGTCTGCCAGCCCCCTGCCATAGAACATACCATCACCCCTGATGCAGATCTGCGCGACCACTACGCGGCGCGGCGTCAAACATTCCAAAAATTATATGAACAAACCAAGGAGTTCACCTCATGAGCGGCTATTTCGACCATATTGATCCCATTAAGTTTGAGGGCGTCGAGAGCGACAACCCCCTTGCCTTTAAATATTATGACGCCCAGAAAAAGGTGCTCGGCAAAACCATTGAAGAGCATCTGCGTGTTGCTGTTTGTTACTGGCATAATTTCTGTTGGGACGGGCATGACATTTTCGGCGCAGGCACATTTGGCCGCCCTTGGCTGCAAGGCGCGAATGACCAAGCTGCCGCCGAAGCCAAGCTCGACGCCGCTTTCAGCTTTTTCGAAAAACTCGGTCAGCCCTTTTTCTGTTTTCACGACGTCGACATTATGGCCGAAGCGACCACACCGAAAGAGCATGTCGAGAACCTCGCCGCTATCGTCGATAAAATCGAAGCCAAGATGGACGCCGGCACAACCAAGCTCCTCTGGGGGACAGCTAATATGTTCTCCCATCCACGCTTTATGGCGGGCGCATCGACGAACCCAAACCCGGATGTAGCCGCTTTCGCTGCGCTGCAAGTTAAACATGCCATGGAAGCCACCCACCGCCTCGGCGGCGCGGGTTACGTCTTTTGGGGCGGGCGCGAAGGATATGACACTATCCTTAACACCAATGTCGGTCATGAAATGAACCAACTTGGACGCTTCCTCAACATGGCGGTCGAGCATAAACACAAGATTGGTTTTAAAGGCGATCTCTGGATTGAGCCCAAACCACATGAACCGACCAAGCATCAATATGACCGCGACGTCGGCACAGTTTATGGCTTCCTCAAAGAGCATGGCTTAGAAAATGAAATAGGAGTCAATATTGAACCCAACCACGCCACACTCTCAGGCAATGCTTTTGAGCACGAAATCGAAATGGCTAATGCTTTTGGGATTTTCGGCTCTATCGACTTTAACCGCGGCGATCCACAAAATGGCTGGGACACGGACCAGTTCCCCAATGATCTTCGCGAAAATACTTTGGCGCTTTATTATATCCTCAAAGGCGGCGGCTTTAAAAATGGCGGCGCGAATTTTGATGCCAAAGTTCGCCGTCAATCCAGCGATGCCGAGGATCTGTTCTACGCCCACATTGGCGGCATGGATTTGCTCGCTCGCGCGCTGATGAATGCGGCGGCGATGATTGAGGATGACAAATTGCAAGCTTTTAAGGACGCACGTTATTCCGAATGGGATAAAGGTATGGGCAAACAAATGATGGACGGAAATGCGACACTGGAGGATATGGCGAATTACTGCCTGGAAGAAAACACATCCCCTACGCCTATCTCTGGCAGACAGGAATTTCTTGAAAATATCGTGACTTATGCCGTTAGGTAAATAAATTATTAAAGGTGTGATTACCATCACATCCCTCACAATGAACCCCCGTCTAGAGCGTCCTTATCACAGGGCGCTTTTTTATTGAAACCTAAGGCGCTCTGTTTGGAGAATGTGTTTTTGGGGGCAAGGGGCTGCCAGCGTTCTCTCTAAACCGGAGGGCCTTATGGCTTATTTAAATACAAAAATTTTACTCAACAGCGCAGCGGGCTTAGCCCTGTCTTGCGCCTTTTCAGTGTCAGCATTTGCAACACCAAACCCCGATGATACCTGCCGGGATGGTGATACAGGCACCACAAATTCTCTGCAATGTGGCGATAGCGCAGATGCACAAGGTGATTTTTCAACGGCTATCGGTGACAGCGCTTTTGCAGAAGGCCCTCGATCTGTTGCAGTTGGCGCAAACGCCTATTCAGGCAATTTGCTGTTGGGCGTCGTTCCTGAAGGAACAACCGCAATTGGAGCAAGCTCAAATGCTTGGGAAGACAATGCAACAGCTCTTGGCAGATCATCTTTAGCTCAAAGAGTTGGCACAACATCACTTGGCGCATTTTCAAATTCAGTCTTGGAATATGATACTGCAGTCGGTCATTATGCAACTGCGGATGGGAACAGATCTGTAGCGATTGGCGGTGGCGATGACGAACCTAATGCCGCCACATCTTCGGGCCCTTCATCTGTTGCCATAGGTAGCGGTTTCGGCTCGCAAGATGGCGCAAAAGCTTCTGGGTCTCGAGCAACTGCCATTGGATCTTCATCGTCTGCTACAAGAACTAATGCCGTTGCAATTGGAGTTAGATCACAGGCAACAGCTGACTTTTCAACGGCTGTTGGCCCCATTTCAACAGCTTCTGGCGTCGCCTCAACAGCAGTTGGACAATATTCAGAAGCCACTCAAAATTTTGCGACAGCTATTGGGTACAGCTCAGAAGCATCATTCTTAAAAAGCACAGCTATAGGCTTTGCCTCTGAAGCCAGCGCAAGCGGTACGAATGCAATAGGCACAACAAGTTTGGCTAGCAATCTTAATGCTAACGCATTTGGTACGAATGCCGAAGCTACAGGTAGAAACGGCAATGCTCTTGGCGCAAACTCACAAGCTATGGCCGAGGGCACCATTGCCTTGGGAAGCGGCGTATCTCAAGCCCGCGCAGCACAAGCTGAAATGGATGGCGGCATTGCCATTGGCGGAGAATTTGGTGGCAATAACGGTGCTAAATCCAGAGCCGAAGCCGCAATTGCCATAGGTAGCTTATCTGAAGCAAATGGACTTAACAGTACCGCCCTAGGCACTGGTAGTCGTGCTACTGACTTGGGCTCTAGCGCATTTGGGAGCTCATCAACCGCCTTTGGTGATTTTTCGACAGCTATGGGGATGAATTCAGTTGCGAATGGAATGGGAACTGTTGCGGCAGGTTACAGAGCAGAAGCCTCTGCTAGAAATGCCATAGCTGCAGGTACACACGCCGTAGCCAATACCGAAGAGTCTGCCATAGCTATAGGCGGCGGACGACTTGCTGGTGAAGGCGCAGAGTCCAGCGGTGAAGCTTCGGTCGCGCTCGGCGGAGCGACCTATGACACAAGTGGCGTTTTGGAACGCGAAGGGGCACAAGCCAGCGGATTTAACAGCGTCGCTATTGGTTCAGGCTCCGATGCAGCAGGTTCAAATGCAACAGCTGTAGGTCCATTATCAAATGCATCAGCCGTAGCCGCAACTGCGATTGGCAACCAAGCCAACGCGACTGCAAACCTATCTACGGCTATTGGCTGGCAAGCGGATGCAAGTGGCATAAGTTCACTTTCAATCGGGCAACGCTCAGACGCGACAGGGAATTTCTCGATTGCATTAGGTAATAGTGCGGTGACGAATGATCTCGGCTCTTTCGCAGCTGGCTATCAAGCTCAAGCTTTAACGCGAAATGCTATTGCGCAAGGTACGCATGCAAATGCAAATACAGAAGAAGGCGCTATTGCTATGGGCGGCGGACGATCCTCTGGTGATGGTGCAGAATCTAGCGGAGAGGCATCAGTAGCCATCGGAGGTGCAACTTACGATACAAGCGGTGCTCTAGAGCGCGAAGGCGCAGAGGCTAGTGGCTTTAATGCAGTCGCAATTGGCTCAGGTTCTGATGCGTCTGGTTCAAACAGCACAGTTATAGGGCCTCTCGCAGTTGGGTCAGGTGTCGCAGCAACGGCTATCGGAAATCAAGCCAATGC
>JAHDDT010000035.1:0-17881 GCA_020629195.1 Hellea sp. | reverse complement strand
CGCCAGTTGTGCAAGCACCTGTTGTTGATGAGCCTCTCAGCATGACAACTGAGCAAAACACGATGGATATCGCTGAAAACCGTGCAGATATTGACTCGAACTCAATGGCTATAGCTACCAACTCTAGCAATATTAGTATGAATTCAGACAATATCTCCACAAATGCAGATAACATTTCTACAAATGGCATGGCGATAGAGACCAACTCTGATGCGATTGCAGTGAATACAACAGGCGTATCCGAAAACCGAACGGCAATTGCGTCTAACGCAAGCAATATCACGGCCAACGCGGCACGTATTGGCCTAGCTGAAACGTCTATCCGAGCCAATGCTGATCAAATTGTACGCATTAATGAAGACATTGCAGATTTAAGTTCAGGCTTAGCAGCGGTAGCTTCCCTGCCAGATATGTACCTTTCACCAAATGCGAAATGGTCAGCTGCTGGCGGCGTAGGTTTCTACGGTGATGATGTCGGCGTAGGTGCCACCCTTGCCTTCCGCGGCAACGACAATTGGGCCTTCGGTGCCAGCGTTGCGACTGCAGGTGAGGACGCAACTGGTAAATTGCAAATTCGGTATGAGGGCTTTTAAAGCATAACCCTATTATTGCTCATTCAGAGCTTTCAAACCGTTGCCGCGCCTACCCCTTGTAGGCGCGGTTTTTTATGCGGCTTGCTGTTTATCGTTAAGGCCGCTAAGCCCCGCGCATGGCTATCATAACTTTAGATGATTTACGCGAAACGTCTGGCGCGTTGCTAGGTGTTGATCCAGGCACGAAAACTTTGGGTCTAGCAATCAGTGACCGTACGCGCCTCATTGCAACGCCGCTTGAGACCATTACCCGTAAAAAATTTACGCTTGACGCTCATAAGCTCCTCGACCTTTATAAAAGTAACGAGGCCACCGCTCTTATCGTAGGCCTCCCCGTCAATATGAACGGTACACATGGACCACGGACGCAATCTGTCAGAGATTTCTGTACTAATTTAGTGAAGCTTGAGGACCTACCTATATTCTTATGGGATGAACGCCTATCCACCATGGCGGTAACGCGAGGCATGCTCGAAGCGGATATGAGCCGTAAAAAGCGCAAAGAGAACGTGGATAAACTCGCGGCAAGTTATATCTTACAAGGCGTTCTTGATCGTTTGCGCGTTTAAACTCTATTGACTCTGTACGATTTTTTCGTACAGAGCCTTATGTCTTATTCCAAATCTATTATCGATGATATTTTCGGCGGCATCCGTCCAGCGGCCCGCGCTTTAGAGAAAGCCGCGACGACCATTCAAGGATGGTATGATGCGGGAACAATACCCCAAAAACACTGGAATGATGTGATTGAGACGGCCAAAGAATTTGACCACCACCTCACCCCAGATGACTTCTTTCCCGTCAAGCCTCCCCAAGCATCATCCTTTGGCTATCCTTTTGAAAAATTGCATTGCCTCTCTATCGATGATTTTCACCGCCCTGACATTGAAACGTTGCTCTCACTTGGTGAGCATTATCTGGACCTAAATGTGCAAAAAAACCCTGACCGTTCAGTGCTCAAAGGCAAGACCCTCATCAATGTATTTTTCGAGAACTCTACGCGGACAGAAAAAAGTTTTGAACTCGCAGGTAAGCGGCTGGGCGCAGACGTCATTTCCATGCAAATCGCCAGTAGCTCCGTCAAGAAGGGTGAGACGCTTTTGGATACAGCGGCCACACTTAACGCCATGAACCCTGATTTATTGGTTGTGCGACATGGCTCATCTGGCGCACCTGCCCTGCTCTCACAAAAAGTCTCTTGTTCCGTCGTGAATGCAGGTGACGGCATGCATGAGCATCCGACACAAGCTTTGCTAGACGCCCTCACCTTACGCCAGGCTTTTGACGGACAGATTGACGGCCTGCGTATTGCGATTTGCGGCGACATCCTACATTCACGTGTGGCACGGTCTAACGTGAAACTCCTTAATATGCTCGGCGCCGAAGTGCGGCTCGTGGGGCCTCCTACGCTTCTGCCGACCGATGCAGACCGCTGGGGCGTTGATATTTTTCATGACATGAAAACAGGCCTGAAAGGGTGTGATGTTGTCATGATGTTACGGCTACAGCTTGAGCGCATGAGCGGGGCTTTCGTGCCGTCCAAGCGCGAATATTTTCATTTCCACGGCCTAGACCGTAGCAAACTTGGTTATGCAAAAGACGGCGCACTTGTTATGCATCCTGGCCCTATGAACCGAGGCGTTGAGATCAGCTCGGACATTGCAGATGACCCCGACATAAGCTTGATAACACAACAAGTCGAAACCGGCGTGGCCATGCGCATGGGTATCCTCCATGCGCTCTCCGAAGCACAGGACCGCGCGAAAGGGGCAAGCCGATGAGTACTTTATCGATTAAAAATGCCCGCATCATAGACCCCGCAAGCGGCTATGATGATTTCGGCACGGTTCTAATTGAAGATGACCGCATCTCAGCTTTTGGCCCTCATATTGACGCCGAAGGCGACATCATCGACGCGGAAGGTCATATCTGCGCGCCAGGCCTCATCGACATGCGGGTGTCGACAGGCGAACCGGGACGAGAAAACCGCGAGACCATCGCCACAGCCGCACAAGCCGCCGCCGCTGGCGGTATAACCTCATTCGTGATTATGCCCGAAACAGACCCCGTCATTGATGACATGTCGCTTGTTGATTTCATCACGCGCCGCGCAGAAACAGCGCCCGTCAATGTTTATGCCGCTGGCGCGCTCACCAAAGGGCTCGACGGTCAGACCCTAACGGAAATTGGACTGATGTCACAAGCGGGCGCGATTATGTTCTCCAACGGTAAATCACCAATTGCCGAAGCCCAAACCATGCGCCGCCTGTTGTCCTATTCTGCTAGCTTTAATGCCTTGATCGCAAACCGCGCGATAGAGCCCTCACTCTCCAAAGGGGCTGTGGCCCATGAGAGCGACCTCTCCTCCCGCCTTGGCCTAACAGGGGCGCCTTCTGCGGCGGAACGCATTATGGCTGAACGCGATGTGGCTTTGGCAGAGCTTACAGGCGGACGCTTATTGATTGACATGATTTCATCATCCGAAGCTTTGGATGTCGTGCGCCGCGCTAAGTCTCGCGATCTTGAAATCGCCTGCTCCGTCAGCATCAATCATCTCGCTCTAAATGAAGTCGATATAGGCGACTATAGAACATTCGCTAAACTCGACCCGCCGCTCCGCGAGGAGAGCGACCGATTGGCCTTACTCGCGGGTATAAATGACGGCACGATTGATGTGATTGTGTCTAATCATGACCCCCGCCCTGCAGGTGAAAAACGCTTGCCTTATGCCGAAGCGACAACGGGTGCGGTTGGCCTTGAAATTTTGCTCGCCGCAGGATTATCGCAAGTCGCAGATGGGCGGCTTGATCTTATGGCCTTTATGGCCGCTGTGACATCAAACCCTGCAGCTTTATTGGGACTTGAAAGCGGACGCATTGCTGAAGGGGCTCCTGCCGATTTGATTATCTTTAATCCCAATGCCCCTTGGGTCTGCGATAGCGATTCTCTTCTCTCGCGTTCCAAAAATACACCGCTGGATGGACGCCGCATGACGGGCCGAAATCTCAAGACAATATGCCAAGGCCGCCTTGTATTTGACTCCTCACACTAACACAGATATGTTCTTATTATGTTCTCAATGTCTATTTTTTACGCCCTTATTGGCGGTTATCTTTTAGGGTCTATTCCTTTTGGGCTTCTTATTACCCGTGCGACGGGGCAAGGCGACATACGTGATATTGGTTCAGGTAATATTGGCGCAACAAATGTCCTTCGTACAGGACGCAAAGATATCGCGCTTATCACACTCCTTTTGGATGCGGGTAAAGCGGGCGTGGCAGCCCTTATATTTAATCATTTTTTTGGATTCCCAATAGGCCTTTTCGCTGGCGCTGCAGCTCTCATCGGCCATTGCTTTCCCCTTTGGCTAAAATTTAAAGGCGGCAAAGGTGTTGCGACATTCTTTGGAGGCCTTTTAGCAACAGCTTGGCCGATTGGCCTTATCGCAGGGGCTATCTGGTTAGTCTGCGCCTTCATCACGCGCATTTCATCTCTTTCCGCGCTCGCCGCCGCAGGGTCTGCTCCTCTCATTGCTTTCATGATGGGCTTTCCGAATGTCGCGATTATGGCGACTGTCATGGCCGTCATTATATATATTCGCCACGCCGAGAATATTGGCCGTATTTTAAAAGGGACAGAGTCCCGCATTGGCAAAAAAGGCTAATGCAAACGCGCGAGCTTAGCTTTAGCGAAAAGCGTGACTGGCTAAGGCTATCCCGCACGCCGCGCGTTGGGCCCGTCGCCTTTAGAGATTTACTTGGACGCTATAAAACGGCCGAGGCCGCCATAAATGCCCTGCCTTCAATCATGCGCCGAAAAGAAAGCGTTGTGCCTGATTGCGACATCATAGAAGCTGAGATGGAAGAAGCAGATCATAGAGGTATCAAAATCATAGCCGCTTGTGAGGCGGATTATCCGCTTTACCTCAAAGCTATTGATCCGCCGCCGCCTCTTATTTCCGTCTTGGGACGCACCGATATTTTACATAAACCTTGCGCCGCAATTGTTGGTTCGCGCAATGCCTCAGCTATTGGACAACGCTTTGCAAGGCAGATCGCGGACGAACTTGGGAATACGGGATTCACAATTATTTCCGGGCTGGCAAGAGGTATAGATGCCAATGCCCATGGCGGCGCACTTGATACAGGTACCGCGGCTGTGCTTGGCGGCGGCGTAGATCACGTCTATCCCAGACAAAATGCAGAACTTTATGAGGCTATGACGACGCAAGGGGCCTTGATATCTGAAAGTCCTTTGGGCTACCGCGCAACGGCCCGTGACTTCCCGCGCCGCAACCGCATCATCTCAGGCCTTTCTATGGGCGTGATCGTCATTGAAGCCGCCGAAAGGTCAGGTACTTTAATTACGGCGCGATATGCAGCAGAGCAAAACCGAGAAGTCATGGCCGTGCCAGGCTCTCCGCTGGATCCAAGAACAAAGGGCTGTAACCGTCTTATACAACAAGGCGCGGCGCTGATTCAAAACGCTCAAGATATCATAGATTGCTTTGATAACATTAGGCCTCCGCAAATGATGGAACCTAACGGGGATTACGCACAAGCTGAGTTCGATTGGAAGGCTGCAGAAAAAGATATAGAGAAAGCTAGGACTTCAGTAATTTCACTATTATCTCCTACGCCAACGCCGCGCGATGAAATCATAAGGCTGAGCGGTTTCTCGACAGCTTTAGTCACAGCTGCTTTGCTTGAGATGGAACTTAACGGTGAAGCTGTCGTTGAAGCAGATGGCCGCGTTGCCTTAGGCGTCAGCTTCTGAATGAATGTCGACCTGCGAGGCCGCCGCTGTAGCTTTTAGCAAAGAAGAAAGCTCTTTAAGTCCAGAGTTTTGTGCCATTTCTGACAACTCTTCTAGCATTTCAACGATATATGATTGAGCACTCTCTGATGGCACCGAAATATCGTCCTGCGTGATTTTTACCTGTTTCATAGCATTATTCCTTTATACACTTATTTGGTGTATAATATATTTATAATCGCATTAAAAGGGATATCTAAATTTTTTAAGACTGTAGGCTCGGTGTTGACAATCTATGACCCATCGCCCAAATGAGCGCTGATTTTAAGACACGCCGGATGGCCTATAAGCCCTCCGGCGTCGCTAATTTGGACACCACGCGCATGAATCTTGTCATCGTCGAATCTCCGGCCAAAGCCAAAACTATCGAAAAATACCTCGGTAAAGATTATAAAGTCCTTGCGAGTTTTGGCCATATTCGTGATTTGCCTAGCAAGAACGGCTCCGTTGATCCCGAAAACGATTTTGAAATGACATGGGCCGTCGATACACAATCAAAGAAGCGTGTCAAAGACATCGAAGACGCACTTCAAAAATCTGACAAGCTCATCCTCGCAACCGACCCGGATAGAGAAGGCGAAGCGATTTCTTGGCATTTACTTGATGTTCTTTCCAAGAAGAAGAAAAACAAATTGGGGGAAAAAGAAATTGAGCGCGTTGTCTTCAACGCTATTACTAAAAAATCAGTCACCGACGCCATCGCAAATCCGCGCCAGATCGATATGGAATTGGTTGAGGCTTATCTCGCCCGCCGTGCGCTTGATTATCTTGTGGGCTTTACGCTCTCACCTGTATTATGGCGCAAGCTGCCTGGCGCGCGTTCAGCGGGCCGCGTACAGTCTGTTGCGCTTCGCCTGATATGTGAACGCGAAACAGAAATCGAAAAGTTCGAAAACCAGGAATATTGGTCTTTGGATGCCATGATGAAAAATAGCAAAGGCGGTGATTTCCCTGCCCGCCTTGTTTCACTAAACGGTGAGAAGCTAACTAAGTTCTCACTCGGCAACGCAGAAGATGCTGCCAAAGCCAAAGCCGCCGTAGATGCGGCCAAACTCTCCGTGGTATCCGTAGAAGCCAAGCCGCTCACACGTAATCCGCAAGCGCCCTTTATGACCTCAACGCTTCAGCAAGAAGCGTCTCGTAAGCTCGGATTTTCCGCCACACAAACAATGCGCACCGCGCAAATGCTTTATGAGGGTGTGGATATTGGCGGCGAAACAACGGGTCTTATTACCTATATGCGTACAGACGGTATTTCTATGATTGGCGAGGCCATTAGTGAATGCCGCGCGACTATCGGATCAGAATTTGGTGATGACTATTTGCCGGGACAGCACCGCGTTTACAAATCTAAAGCCAAGAACGCACAAGAAGCCCACGAGGCTATCCGTCCAACAAGTTTTGGTCGTACGCCTGATAGCCTTAAACTCTCAGGCGATATGAAAAAGCTTTATGAGCTTATCTGGAAACGCGCCATGGCTTCTCAAATGGCCTCTGCTAAACTTGAGCGTACCACAATTGAAATGGCTGATAATGACAATACAGTCGGCCTGCGCGCGACGGGACAAGTCATTCGCTTCGACGGCTTTCTAAAACTCTATGAAGAAACGAGAGCCAAAACAGATGAGGATGGCGAAGATAAAAATGCAACTCTGGCCCCTGTTGTCAAAGGGGATAATGTTGACGCCACCCAAGTCAATACGGAACAGCATTTCACACAGCCACCCCCGCGCTATTCTGAAGCCAGCCTTGTCAAACGCATGGAAGAGCTTGGGATTGGCCGCCCCTCGACTTACGCCTCTATTTTGAAAGTACTTCAAGATCGCGGCTACGTCACGCTCGACAAACGCCGATTTACACCCGTTGATAAGGGACGCATGCTGATTGCCTTCCTTGAAAACTTCTTTGGCAAATATGTACAATATAACTACACGGCCGACCTCGAAGATCGTCTTGATAAAGTTTCTGCGGGGGAACTCGCTTGGAAAAAACTTCTGAATGATTTCTGGAATGAATTTTCTGCGTCCATTGATGAGACCAAAGAGCTTCGTATCACAAATGTATTGGACGCCCTTAATGATGCACTACGCCCCCTCGTCTTCCCTGACAAAGAAGATGGCAGCGATCCACGCAAGTGCACATTATGTGATGATGGAAAGTTAAGCCTTAAACTCGGTAAATTTGGCGCTTTCGTTGGCTGTTCTAACTATTCGGATTGTAAATTCACACGGCCTTTTGGTGGTGATGACGGTAATGAGCCCGCAGAAGATAAAATCCTCGGCGAACACCCTGAAACTGGAAAAGACATTGTTTTAAAAACAGGACGTTTCGGCCCCTATGTCGAAATGGAAACTGACAAGAAACCAAAGCGTACATCTTTGCCCAAAACGTGGCCCTATGATTTGATGGACCTTGAGAAGGGCCTTAAACTTATCAATCTACCGCGTAAAATTGGTGACCATCCCGAAGATGGAAACAATATCAGTGCGGCTTTGGGGCGTTTTGGCCCCTTCATTCGCCATAATAAAACTTATGTCAGCCTAAAAGACCCTGACGAGATGTTTACTATTGGAATGAACGAAGCTGTCTCTCGCATCGCAGATAAGGTCGCTAACCCTGGACGCGCTCGCGGCGGCAAAGTCGTCAAAGACCTTGGCAAACATCCGTCCACCGATAAGCCAATCGCTATCATGGAAGGTCGTTATGGGGCTTATGTCAAATATGAAAAAATCAATGCAACTATCCCCAAAGGCCAAGACCCGCAGGACGTAAACATCGATATGGCCCTAGAATATATCGCTGAAAAAGAAGCCAAAGGCCCAGCAAAGAAAAAACGCAAAGCTCCTGCGAAGAAAAAGCCCGCCGCGAAAAAGAAACCAGCGGCAAAAAAGAAAACTACTGCAAAGAAGACGACTGCTAAAAAATAGGTTTATAATCAAATTATGGAATTGAGTCGCGACAGCATCTTAAAAGCCGTCAGCGGCCAGCCTGATAGGTTTGATAATAAAGCTTTGGCGCGTCACCTTGGCGTGAAGGGCGAGGATCGCCGCGTCTTGAGACAGCTCCTTCGCGAGATGGTCGAAGACGGCGCCCTGAAAAAATCAAAGACCAAAACTTTTCGCGAGGCTGATGACTTGCCCGGGGTGATGGTTATTCGGGTCACAGGACTTGATGAGCATGGCGATATGGTCGGAGAGCCAGAGGTCTGGAAACAAGACGGCCCTGCCCCGAAAGTTATCGTCCGCGAAGGCCCTATTTCAAAGAAAGCAAAAGGCCACCGCGCGGCAACTGTTGGGGTTGGCGGGCGTGCTCTCTGCCGCATCAAAAAACAAAATGGTATGATTATCGCCCAGGTCATGAAACGCCTTGGCGCTGGCCCGTCAAAGAATCTTGGCATCCTTTATCAGGGCGGTAGAGGCTGGCGCATACAGCCCGTCGATAAAAAGGCACGTCACGATTACAAACCTGTCAAAGTGCCCGAGGGAGCTAAAAATAATGACCTTGTGTGGTTCCAATCCACGCGCCGTAATCAAGGCGATTTACGTCTCGCCGAGATTGTTGAAACGGTAGGTTCGGCTGATGGCGGCAAAGCGGCCTCACTGATTTCGCTCTATCAACATGAAATTCCTGTCGGCTTTCCGGATGATGTCATTGCGGAAGCCAAAGCCCTTAAACTTCCAAAATTATCTAAGTATCGTGAAGACTTACGTAATCTTCCTTTAGTGACCATCGACCCCGTTGATGCCAAAGATTTTGATGATGCGATTACCGCAAGCCCGACCAAAAATGGCGGTTGGGATGTCTGGGTGGCTATTGCGGATGTCGCAGCTTTCGTTACGCCCGACAGTCCGCTTGACCGCACGGCCCGCGATAAAGGCAACTCCGTTTATCTGCCCGACCGCGTCGAACCGATGTTACCCCATGAGCTCTCTTCAGACCTTTGCTCATTGCGTCCAAATGAAGACCGCGCCTGTATGGCGGTCAATATGATCTTTGATAAAAACGGGATAAAGCGCTCGCATAAATTCCATCGCGGCATCATGCGCTCCCAAGCCCGCCTTACATATGCTCAGGCCCAAGAAGCTTTTACGGGCAATCCCGGAGACGCCGCTGCGCCAGTCACGGATATTCTGAAGGACATTTTCAGCGCCTATAAAGCCTTGCGCAAAGCTCGCCGAGAACGACAACCCCTCGCCATTGAATTACCCGAGCGCCGCGTCCATGTGAACGACAAAGGCGAAGTTACAGAAATTACGATACGGGATCGTTTCGATGCTCATAAGCTGGTCGAAGAGTTTATGGTACAAGCCAATGTAGCCGCTGCCGAAGCGCTATCAGCAAAAGGGGTCACAACAATTGTCCGTGTCCATGAGCCGCCCTCGCGCGAAAAACTGCAAGGTCTGTCAGACTTCCTCCCCGCTCTAGGCCTGAAATGGTCACTTGGGGAACGGGCCAGTACAAAGCGTCTGAATATGCTGTTGAAACAAGCAGATGAGAAAGGCCTATCTGAAACAGTAGGTATGTCCGTTCTACGCAGTCAAAGCCAAGCTATTTACGACCCTGATCCCAAAGGACATTTCGGGCTAAACCTGACGCATTATGCGCATTTCACATCGCCCATCCGCCGCTATGCGGACCTCGTTGTCCACCGCGCTTTGATCGAGGCTTTTAATCTGGGTGAGGATGGCACGAGCCCTTCCGAAGCGTCACGCTTAAAAGAGATAAGTGAGCATATTTCCACAACAGAGCGCCGCGCCATGGCCGCTGAACGAGACTCAAAAGACCGCTATATAGCCGCGTTCCTTGAAAAACGGGTCGGGGCAACCTTCGACGCTCGAATAACAGGAGTCACGAAATTCGGTCTTTTCATCACACTTGACGAAACAGGCGCCGATGGCCTCATACCCTCTCGAAGTTTAGGGCGCGAATATTTTGTATTTGACGAAAAACGCAAAGCGCTGATTGGCGCAGATAGTGGCGGTACATATCGCTTTGGACGCCAGATAAAAGTCAAACTGGTTGAAGCAACTCCGATCACAGGCGGGCTTATATTTGAAATTTTGACAAAGCCAGAACCCGGCAAGAAACCTAAGCGGGGGCATCATCGCGGAGGCTCTGCGCGGCCCAAGCAAAATCGCGGGCGACGCCGCAGATGAAGGACTTATCACCTAACTCATTAGGCGAAATCCGCATGACGGATAAAGAGCGCAAAAACCGTAAAGCTTTAGCGCGGGCTCCTCGCCCAAAAATCGCCTCGACTATTGTATTGACCCACGGCGTAAAAGAAAATCCTCGCATTCTTATGGGACAAAGGTCTAAGAAGCATGATTTCATGCCGAGCGTATATGTTTTTCCAGGTGGACGTGTTGATCGCGGTGATAGCTATGTCGATTATCAGGGTGATTTATCCCCCCGCACACAAACTATCATGGAGGCCGCATTCCCTCCTCGAAAAGCCCGTGCTGTCGCACTCGCATCAGTCAGAGAGACTTACGAAGAAACGTCTCTTTTGTTAGGCACGCCAGGCACAGTTTTACGGAATCACAAAGACCCATCGTGGGATGCCTTTCGTCAAGCAGGTTTAAAGCCAAACTTAAACGGTATAGAAGTCTTTGGCCGTGCCATCACACCGCCCCATCGTCATAAGCGATTCGATGCTTGGTTTTTTCTCAAGCATTTGGAAACAGAAACATTGCCTGACATCGCCGATAGCGCTGAACTTCTTAATGTAGGCTGGTTCACTTTTGACGAAATTTGGGAGTTGGAGTTACAACGCGCTACTCAAATGATGCTGAAGGTTTTGCAGCAATATATGGCCTATGACCGTCCTCCTTCGCACATATTTTTCTCGCATGCCAAATATGGGAAATTTCTAATGGATACATTTCCATCTCAATGAATTGGCGTGTTGACACAGCTTGATATCTGCCTTAATCGGCGCGCTTAGAATTCAACAAGAGGGCCCAGAGCCATGGCGAAGCCAACAACAATTAAAATCCGCTTGAATAGCACAGCTGGTACAGGTTACTTCTACGTCACCAAGAAAAATTCACGTACAATGACTGAAAAAATGGTCAAGAAAAAGTATGACCCTGTTGTGCGTAAGCATGTAGATTTTAAAGAAGGTAAGATTAAATAATCTTATTGACTATCCCGAAGGAAGCCGTTCGTTTGAGCGGCTTTTTTTATGGGGTAAGGGAACGCTTTTATTTACCAACCGTAGAAATATCATGATCTCGCACCCCCAAAGCCAAGAAAATCTCGTCGAACATGTCGAATCGCTTGCGCAGCTCATGGACAGTCGGTTTAATATCCCGGGTATCCCCGCGCCATTAGGGCTCGATACGCTTATCGGGTTTATACCCGGCATTGGCGACACAATTGGATTAGGCGTATCAGGCTATATCATCAGCCAAGCCGCACGATTGGGCCTGCCAAAACGTAAGCTTGTAAAGATGAGCTTCAATGTTGGCATTGATTGGCTCATTGGCCTCATTCCCCTTATTGGTGATATTTTTGATTGGGGTTGGAAAGCGAATAATCGCAACGCAGCTATTATAAGAGAATATTACGAAAAGGTTCTAAGGCCTAAGCCGCCTGTGGATGTGACGCCGTAGCAGACACGACTTGATTTCGTCCCCCTTGCTTAGCCTTATAAAGAGCATCATCTGCTCGCCTAAAGACGTCGCGAAGTTGCTCTCCCTGCTGAACTTCAGCCACACCTGCCGAGGTCGTAACATGAAGCGCTTGTCCATCAACATAGACTGGCGTACCGGCTATAAGTTCTCGCACGCGGTCAGCTGCTAACAGCGCTTCCTCTTCTGAGGTTTTGGGCATAGCAATCATGAATTCTTCGCCGCCATATCGGCTCACGACGTCAATGGCCCGCATATTTGTAACTAAACGTGCAGCAACTTCCTTGAGTATCTGATCTCCCATATCGTGGCCCAATATGTCGTTTACGCGCTTAAAGTGATCAATATCAAATACGATAATTGAGAAGACTTCTTTTTTATCTTTCAGACCCGCAAAAAATGGGTCAATTGCGCGTTCAAAGTAACGGCGATTACCAAGGCCTGTCAGGGGGTCTGAGACAACCATTTCAAGGTTTTCATTGAAGTTTTCGCGCAAACTGTCTGCGTAAAATTTGCGGCGAAGCAAAGTATTGACCCGAGCTTTCATCTCTTGAATTTCAATGGGCCGCATCAAAGTATCATTGATTCCAATGTCATAAGCGCGGAGTAATCTTTGCTCATCTTCAGGGTCACCAATAATTAAAATCGGGATATCTCGACTGGCTTCATTAAAACGGAGGCTTGCGCAAACACGCAGCCCGTCAAAACTATCTGAAACGAGGCTAACGATAATAAGGTCAACACCAGACTTCGCTTTTTTAAGAGCTTCGACAGGATCGCCTTCATTGAGGACATTGTGGTGCTTCTTAAGCGGCGCTGAAATTTTCTCTGATCGTAACTTATGATCTTCTACGAGTAGAATATTACCTTTTTTAGCATCAATACTATCGAGCAAGGGTTTCGAGTTAGAGCTTGTATGCCCCGTATGGCTGATGAGTTGATCTGTTACCATTTTCAAGCGCAAGAGAGACTTAACGCGGGCCATCAGATTAAAGTCATCAATCGGCTTAGTTATAAAGTCATCCGCTCCAGCTTCGAGTCCAGCAATACGGTCTTTTGTTTCTTCGAGAGCGGTTACCATAATAACAGGAATATGCCATGTCTTAGGGTTCTGCTTAAGTTTTTGACACGCCTCAAACCCGTTCATTCCAGGCATCATGGCGTCCATCAATATGAGGTCGAGTTTTTGTTGACTTGCAATATCAAGCGCCTCTTGCCCGCTTTTTGCCGTTACGACGTCATAATATTCCGCTTGAAGCTTGACCTCCAATAAATGAAGGTTTGGCGCGAGATCATCAACAATGAGAATACGGGCGGACACAAGCTTGTCCTATGCAGCTTCGACGAACTTACGAACTGTTTCTAAAAAGGACGTCACGGTAATTGGCTTTGCAATATAAGCTTCGCACCCGCCGTCGCGAATACGTTTTTCATCGCCTTTCATGGCAAAAGCCGTCACAGCCACAACAGGAATATCAGCTAAGGCTTTGTCATCCTTAATCCATTTTGTAACTTCCAAACCAGAGACTTCAGGTAATTGAATATCCATTAAGATGAGGTCGGGATTAAAGCTACGCGCTATACCAATCGCCTTAAGGCCTTCTCGGGTCTGGCGTGTTTCATATCCATGCGCTTCGAGAAGGTCCGCGAACAATTTCATGTTCAGCTCATTATCTTCAACGATGAGAACTTTTTTCGGCATAATCTGTAACATATTCCCAATTCACCATTTTACAGGACGTTGCCCGTGAGTCTTATATTTTTACAGTGCCTTTATGGCACTATATCCTTAACTTTAGGTTTGCTCGGCTTTAGGGTTGAGTTAACCATAATGGACACTTCACAAGCTTCAAGAAATAGAACATATATAGAACAAAATTAAGGAATGGTGAAAGTGTCTAAGCCCTTTAACATGGCTAAACTATGTCGAGACTGCGCGAATATTGTACAAGAGGCAAGCTGCGCCTCATGCGGGTCGACACGCCTTGTTTCACATCCTGAGCTAGGGAGCCTAAGCATTGCTCATGTCGATTGTGACGCTTTTTTTTGCTCGGTTGAAAAGCGGGATAATCCAGATATTCGGGACAAGCCTGTTATTGTCGGCGGTGGGCGGCGCGGCGTTGTTTCTGCTGCCTGTTACCACGCCCGAATTTATGGCGTGCACTCCGCAATGCCCATGTTCAAAGCGCTAAAGCTCTGCCCTGAAGCTGTTGTGGTTCGTGGAAACATGGAAAAATATGCTCGCGATGGCGGCATTATCCGTGAGATGATGCGAGACCTCACCCCCGCTGTCGAACCCTTGTCGATTGATGAGGCTTTCTTAGACCTATCGGGAACTGAACGTATTCATGGCCGCAAGCCTAGCCAAAGCCTTATAAAGCTTCAAAATGATATTCTAAAAGAGGTCGGCGTCACAGTCTCGGTCGGGCTATCATATAATAAGTTCCTCGCAAAAACCGCCTCTGACTTAGACAAACCCAATGGTTTTGCCGTCTTGGGCCGTGCGGACGCGCTTGATTTTTTAGCAGATAAACCCGTGGGGTTCATTTATGGCGTAGGGCCGTCATTTGCGAAGAGTCTCAATAAAGAAGGCTTAAACACCATAGCAGATGTCAGGCGGTGGCCTGATAAGAAAATGGCGCAGCGCTTTGGCGATATGGGTCTGCATCTCGCCCGCCTCGCCCGCGCCGAAGATAATCGTCCTGTAAAGCGCACACGCCTGAGAAAATCTGTCTCAGCCGAGACAACCTTTAATGACGATATTTCAGATATTGAGGCCCTAAAAGACAAACTCTGGCAAGTTTGTCAAAAAACATCAGACCGCAGCAAAGCTAAAAATGTTGCTGGTACTGTTGTAACACTTAAGCTCAAAACGAAAAAATTTGAGTCGATAACGCGCCGCCGCACACTGCCGCAACCCATACAACTCGCCGACGTTATTTTTCGCACCTGCGTGCCTATGCTAGAAAAAGAAATCGCTAAATCCGATGGCTCACAAAGCTACCGCTTAATCGGGGCCGGCATTTCAGGACTGACAGCACCCGTTGGGGATAGTGGTGATCTTCTGGACCCCAATGCTGTCAAACGCGGCTTGGCGGAACGCGCCACAGATAAAGCGCGGGAGAAATTTGGAAAAGACGCTGTTATGACAGGTCGCGGCTTTAAAAATAAAGGACGTCGCAATGAAGCAGTTTCCCTACCGAATAAAATCAAGCCCGATTCTGTGGACTGAACTTGGAAACTCTCTTTCGTTCTATCAGCGCTATTAAGAGCGTTAATATCAGCAAGACCGAGATCATCACAACTCCGGCTGCTGAGCCCTGAGGCTGACTAGCGGGATCAAAGCTTCCCGCCTGAACTTGCAACGTAACCATCGTGATCGCCATGAAATGCAAGGCGCACATAAAAAGAAAAAGCCCTGCTGTTGCTATAGCTGTCCATTTAGGCCCCTCTGTAACTTTAAGCCACCAGACTAAGGCTCCGCCAAGAAGAATAGCTTCCGCCAGATAGCTGGGCCAAGCAAAATCCCATAGTGAAAGCCCCATCATATAATCCCCGCCCGGATAGAGAGGAAGGTCAGGACGATGAACCAGCAAATCAAGAGGCCAGTGACTAAAAGCCAATAGCGCGACCACCCAAAAACCTTTTTTACCGATTGACGGCTTCAAAGCTTTAAAAATTAGGCCTGTTAAAACAGCAATAATTAAAGCCCCGAGCAGAGAATGCGACCATGGAATGTGAAGAAAAGGTGCATCATTTACGATATGGGTTCCCTCAAGGCCAAAGACCGTCAAAGCGCCAGCCGTAAAGTCCATAGCCTGAACGGCCACAAAACCCTGCCATAAGGTTAAAAGCGGCAGGCCATGCCCGCGCTGGGTATCCCAAACGGCAGGTCCATAATGCCCAATAAACATTTATTCGGCCTCTCTATTTAGAACTGTGAAGCTTTCAAAATAATCAAATATATCGTCTTCTGCGCGGCTGGCAGCATTGCGCCATGTCGGGGCTGTTTCAAGGTTAAGGACAGTGCCATCAGAGTTGGTTACAAAAACAGTTGGCGTTCCAACGATATCTTTCACCCCAAAACTCTGAGCGAGGCCTATATTTCGGTTCTTTTGACCGACATCGACATAGGCCATTTCATAATGTTCGCGAAGCAATGTCTGAAAACGGGGCGTCTCGAAATGTGCCGCCAAAGCGCGGCTATCATGACACCAATTTGCGCCAAAAACGAGCAAGCCCAATTTGCCGTTTTCTTTTGCGGCAACCAATGCGTGGTTCACATCAATTTCTGCATCTGCGGCAGCGTCATAAGGACGAGGCTCATCATGGTTGTCATCGTGATGTGCTTCAGAACTATGACCTTTTTCATGCATTTTTATCTTAGAGGTGGTTTTGGTTGCCTCTGTGGCGGCCTCTGTCGATATTGGCGGCGCATCGGAAGCCTCATTCGCTTGTGTCGTGCAGGCGACCAAAAGAGCCGTTAGGATCATAACAAAATATTTCATAGAAATTCTGTAACATATCTTTGCGCCCCGCGCATGAACTTTGTATCACGCCACATGCGCCTTTTTTCTTTCTTTCGCCGTAAGAGCCCCCCGCCGCCAAAAGCGGCCCAAACGCCTGTGGCAAAAGAAGAGACTCCCTCAATTTGGAGCCCTGCCCCATCCGAGCCCGTGCAAGGCCTAGATATTCGGCGGCACTTCTATAATGAACGCGGCTTTCAATGTTATGCGAGTTTCTTTGCCTATTGGGGCGGCTGGATTACGGCAGGTCACTGCATGACGGAAACCAATGATTTGCTCCCGCCCTTTGCCTCAGGAGACTTCACAACATGGCCCGAAGGCTTAGATGCTGCCATATTGGGGTGCCGTCTCCCCGTAAAACGACCCGCAGACCCTGTGATTGGTCAGCAGGTGATCTGTAAAGGCTTTCCCGCTGGCGCACGAAGCCTAGAAGAGCGGCGCGGTAAGGTTTATTTTGAACGCCACCCCGGCACATGGATTGCGCATATCGAAATTCCCGATGAACCCGTTGTCACAGGTATGAGCGGAGGCCCCGTCATTGACGCGCAGACAAGCGAGCCTATTGGCGTTATCATAACGCGCAATAGCCCCGCCGATTTAAACAATGATCGCGACCCCGATGAGAGCTGTGATTTTATATCTCTAGCCGCCATCTGGGATGCTGTTATGAAAGAGACGGCAATGAGCTAAAACAGCTTAGCCGCCTGCGCGCAGGCCATGACAATCAGAATAACCGTTGAGAGTGTGAAGATAGAAAAGCGCACCATCACTTTGTTAGAGGTGATTTGCACCAAGCTGTGGAGCACGCGCAGGACAACATAACCCCATGCCAAATATCCCATCAAGCCGCTCTCACCGCCCGTCAGCGCGATATAAAACATAAGCGCATAGAAAATCGTCGGCTGCTCCATCAGGTGGTTATAATTATGCGCCGCGGCTTGAACCTTCTCAGGGAGTTGCCCTTTCCAATCTCCGTCAGGCGATTTCGCGGTGTCTGGATTAATCTTGGCCTTTTGCATCGCCGGAATGCGGCGCGCATACATCACGCACCAAATGATAAGTGACCAAAGAATAAGTGCCAAAACCGGCGCAAGAAAATGTGACATGAGAGTTCCCCTTAGTTTTAAGGGAATGTGACGATAAATGATGGTTCTGACAAGGCCTAGTGAATGAATGCCAACCATTCATCTTCGGTCATTGTCCGCACGCCGAGCTCTGTTGCCTTTTTGAGTTTCGACCCTGCCCCCGGCCCTGCAATGAGGATATCCGTCTTGGCAGACACACTGCCAGAGACTTTCGCGCCAAGGCTTTG
>JAHDDT010000034.1:20190-22374 GCA_020629195.1 Hellea sp. | reverse complement strand
TCCCAGTCATGGTCATGGAACATCAAAATGACCGCGCTCCACGGATCATCCTGTTGCGCGGGCGGCGCGGCCGGGTTGGTGAGATGGTCAAATTTCGTCACCGCCAAATCATTGTGTAAATCCGCTTCGGGCGATTGCAGATGGACTTCAAAGCCTGACTGAATGGCTTGAGAGGCCAAGGCCCTAACAGCTTCTCCGCGCCCTGCAATACGCAGGCGAAGCTTCGGCGCGTAGGTCCATTCAAAATCATCAAGCGTAAGCTTAGCCGATTGACGGGTTGCAAATTTCACCACTGCCGCCCCTATCATCTCTTTGTCGGGATGCGGCACCACCAAGAGATCAATCGAACCGCCGCAGGGCAATTGAATATCTTTAAACGTAGAGCCTTCGCCATATTTTAGGCGGCGTATCTGCCCATCTTCTATCGCGGCTTTAGCTTGAAAGATAATATCGGCATCGACACAGCCATTGGAAATATAACCCGCGACTTCACCGCTCTGGCGCACTGCCATTAAGGCGCCTTTGGCCCGCATCGCCCCGCCGTGAATATCGGTTACGCAGACCAGAGCGCAAGACCCTTCGGCCTCATACGCGAAACGCAGCACGTCTGACGGGTGATGAAAATGGGTCGTCATTGGGACTTGGTAAAGCAGAAGCGCTCATATATCCATAGGTTATGATTTCTGTTTCTGATGCCACCGAATTGCTCATAAAGCACCGCAGAGAACGCCCCATAATATCTCTGCCTTTAGACAAGGCGGTAGGCGCAATCCTAGCTAAAGATATAGCCGCCAATATTACCCTCCCGCCCCTCGCCGCCTCGGCCATGGATGGATATGCGGTGCGGCTATCCGACGTCCCCAAAGCAGGCGCAAGGCTGACAGTCATTGGCGAATCCCCTGCGGGGCACCCCTTTCAAGGCACTATCAAGACAGGCCAAGCCGTGCGCATCTTCACAGGCGGTGCCGTGCCCAAAGGCGCAGACCATATCGTGATACAGGAAAATGCCGCGCGTGATGGCGACACGCTCACAACGCTTTTTGACAATCCTGCGCCACGTCATATTCGCCAAGCGGGGATAGATTTTAAGGCCGGCGATACGCTCATCACCAAAGGCACACGCCTCGGCCCCATGCATATCGCGATTGCCGCCGCCGCCAATCATGCGGAATTACCTGTCTATAAGCGCCCCATAGTTGCCCTCATAGCTAATGGGGATGAGCTGAAAGCGCCCGGAAGCGAGGTGTCCGCCACGGACGTCATAAGCTCCAACCCCGCAGGGCTCGGCGCGCTTATCCGCCAATGGGGCGGAGAGGTCATGGATATGGGTATCGCTTCGGATAGCGTCGAGGCCATTACCGCCCTCATTCATAAAGCCAAAGAGGCCGACATCATCGTCCCTGTTGGCGGGGCTTCCGTCGGTGATCATGATTATATGCGTGAGGCCTTTAAACAATGCGGCTTAGACATGGCGTTCGAAAAAGTCGCCGTCCGCCCCGGCAAGCCCACATGGTTTGGCACAATGGGTCATCAAAGTGTCTTAGGTCTCCCCGGCAATCCGGCTTCCGCCACCGTCTGCGCGCATGTCTTTCTTAAAACCCTCATGGGTGCGAATGATAGCCTCACCTTTGCCAAAGCCAAATTGACCCAAGCTTTACCTGCCAATGGCCCCCGCGAAACCTATATGCGGGCTTTGGCCAAGCTCACAGAGACGGGCCAGTTAGAAGTCACGCCCTTTCCGCGCCAAGACAGCTCTCTTCTCACGCCGCTCACCAAGGCGAATGTCCTGATACGACTCCCCAAAGAGAGCGGGCCATGGGAAGCAGAAGATGTGATTGAGCTGCTCCCACTCGGCACGGGACCTAACCTCTTCTAAAGTCCCGTAATTTCGCCCTTCATATAGGTCACGGCATGACCCGAAAGGGTCAGGCGCTCTTCCCCTATATCGAGCCATAACACGCCGCCCCTTGCGGAGGCTTGATAGGCGGTTAGCTTTGTCTTGCCTAATCGCGCGGCCCAATAGGGGCCAATGGCGGCATGGGCTGACCCTGTGACAGGGTCTTCATCAATGCCTTCGGCGGGAACAAAGAAACGCGAAACGCAATCAAAATCTCCGCTGCCTTGCGCCGTTATACCAACGCCATGATTAGAGAGCGGGATGATTTTAGACATATCCGGCTGAAT
>JAHDDT010000034.1:14815-20090 GCA_020629195.1 Hellea sp. | reverse complement strand
GGCAGGCCATCAACAAAGTTGACAATATCAGCTTTTAACGTCGCTTTTCCGTCAAAACGACGGGAGAGAAATTGCACGGCTTCTATGTGGTTCATGCCCTCATATGTTTTGACAACAGCCTTGCCGCCGCGCGCCTTAATCTTATCGGCCATGGCTTGTGAATTTTGCGGATAAACGGTTGTGTCATCCAAGCCATGCCCAAATAAAATAGGCGGCGATGGCGAGGTTACATTATTGAGCGGCGCATCAGAGGCTGTAAAGCGGTCCGGAAAGATGGTGATATAAGGCTCTGAGTCGAGCGGGATAATGCCTGTGGGCCCCGAAAGGCTTATCGCCCCTGCTACGCGGGAGCATAGATTTAAGCCCGCAGCTTTTGCATATTTCGGATCAAGCATGACCATAAGCGTATTATAAGCACCCGCCGAGTGCCCCATGACAACGAGCGGCCTGTCAGCATATTGCTGCGCAGCAAAGGCCACGGCCTTGGCGCTGTCTTCGATCATGCCGGGATATTTGGTCTCGGGATAGAGGCGGTAATTTGGGACTAAAACGTCATAGCCATCTTTGGTGAAACCCTCGGCTAAGAACTTATAAATATCTTTGGAGCCCTCGGTCCAGCTGCCGCCATGGATGAAGACAATAGCGGGGGCCCCGGCTTTGGGCTTATCCGCTTTATAAATATCAAGGCTTTGTCGCGCTAATGGGCCATAGCTAATATCTTCAGCTTTGGAGAAACTACTCGACGGCGTGATGCCGTTGAGCAGCGTAACGGGGGCACAGGCCGCAAATGCGAGAGTTGTAATTGCGGCCAGCGCCGCAATTTTCAAAGATGTTTTCATAATAGACTTACGCATGAAACCAGCTTTGGGTTGCTTGGGAGCATGATGTCTCTAACAGCAACTACTACTTTGGCTTGGATCCGTGGTAAGCTTCGGCGCGCCCTTTTTCGTTTCCTGCGGGTCCCGACGGCGCACGCCGCAATCTTCCGCAGGCCACATAATACGCTCCGTTACAGGAACAGACGGCTCTACGAGATAGAACATATCCGTATAAGGTTCTTGTTGCATCAATTTGAAAGTCTTTTCGCAAACGGCTGAGCGTTCGCCGCGCATGAAAACATGACCATCATCATCTTTTACATGGCTGAACGGGCCTTTATAAATCACGGCTTGGTTCTTCTCCAGGCACTCACCTTGCTTGCCTTTATAGGCCAGATAAGTTGCGCTGCGATACTCAATGCCTTCAACGATTTGCCATGGGTCATCCTCAAACTTATCCACCAGAATACCGTGGAAGCCCGCATCTTCGAGCGCTGCGATGAAGCCGTTTTCAGTCAAAGCTCCGGAAATACAGCCCGACCATAGACGAGCGTCTTTCTTAAGCTCTTCCGGGCTGTCCTCATCAGAAATAATGTCAGACACCGCAACACGGCCGCCCACTTTCAGCACACGGAACATCTCAGCAAAGAGCTGCTTCTTTTTGGAATCCGACACGAGGTTCAGCACGCAATTCGAGACGATCACATCAACCGAATTATCTGGGATCATAGTCATCTCAGATTTCATCCTTAGGATTTCAGCTTCCATGCGCTCCATATCGCCTGCATTTTTAACGGGATTTTTAGCGAGCCACTCATTCAGCGCGTCTAAATCAAGCTTCAAATCTTCAATGTGCCCGCGTTTAAACTCGACATTTGAATACCCAACACGCTCAGCAATAATCGGCGCGTTAGAGCGCGCAAGATCAAGCATATCATCCGTCATATCTACGCCAATGACTTTGCCCTCGGGACCTACGATTTGTGACGCGATAAAGCATATCTTGCCGCCACCTGAACCCAGATCAAGAACGGTCTCGCCCTCGCGCACATAGCGGGACGGGTCACCGCAACCATAATCGCGGTCAAGAACGTCTTGCGGGATAATTTTCAGATATTGCGGATCATAATCAATCGGGCAGCAGAGCGCCGCCTCAACCGCGTTCGCTCCCGCACCATAACGTTCTTGCACATCATCACGCACATCGGCATTGGTCGCATCTACACCCGTTAAATCATCCATGACTTCGCCTTTTCTCTATTCGAATTCTTAACTGTTGATATCAACTAAACCGCTACTTGCAAATGACGGAATTGTGAAATCACAGCCTTGCGCGGCATAAAAAAACCCCCGCCCGTTTCGGGGCGAGGGTCTTAATAGATAAGGTTTAAACCTTAGGCCATTTTTACATTGTCTACGGCTGTTTTGCCTGAACGTTGGTCAACAGCTGTGTCGAATGACACTTTGTCGCCTTCGTTAAGTCCGTCAAGACCTGAGCGCTGAACAGCTGAGATGTGGACAAATACGTCTGTGCCGCCATCGTCTGGCTGAATAAAGCCGAAGCCTTTTGTTGTATTGAAGAACTTAACGGTTCCTGATTTCATTTCGTCTGACATGGGTATTCCTTTCACGTCATATAATATGCAAGCCTCAATATGGAGACTGCGGGTAGTCGACTTGGAAGAAAAAACATTTGCCGAGCGATCGTCTGCTTGGTTAGTCAGCCGGATTGTCTGGCCATAATCGAGTAAGCGACATATGGGCGTGATAAAGCGCCATTGCAAGGAATGATTTTACGCGCGCCTATGTTTGGGTTTATGCAAACAACTCCCCTTGCCCGCTAATATGGGTCGGGATTCTAAATTGGCTACAATCCAGACTATGCCTTGAATGTGCACTGCTCTCGCCTTGAACCAGACCATAACGTGTCTGAGCAAACCGATAACGTTTTGCGATAAGCTGCGCAAAAGGCGTGTGCACCTCGCCTCCTCTTGACCATGCTGGATCATAATCACGTCCTCCATTCATAGACCGAATATGCTTCATAATGCGCTTGGCCCGATTGGGCGCGAAAGCCTCAAGCCATTCTTGGAGAAGCGGAGAGACCTCTTGGGGCAGACGCAAAACCGTATAAGCAGAATAGCTAGCCCCCAAATCTGCGGCGCGCTTCATAATGCTTTCCATCTCGCTGTCATTGAGACCTGGTATCATTGGGCCTAACATAATTCCGGTACGGATGCCTGCCTGGGCCAGTTTTTCTATGGCTTCAAAACGGCGTTCAGGCGTTGGGCAGCGCGGTTCCATCGCCCGCGCAAGCGCCCTGTCCTGAGTGGTAATGGATATCATAGCCCGGCATAAATTTCGTTCTGCCATAGACGCCAGAATATCAATATCCCGAATGATAAGATTAGATTTTGTCAGTAATGAAACCGGGTGATTAAAATCCGATAATACCCGCAAGACCCCACGCGTAATTCGCAACTCTTTTTCTATGGGTTGATAAGCATCCATATTCGTCCCGATAGCAATAGACTTTACCTTATATCGGGGATTGGACAATTCCTTGACCAACATTTGCGGCGCGCCGCGTTTGGCGAAAAGTCGCGTCTCAAAATCAAGTCCTGGCGACAAACCATGATAAGCATGTGTTGGCCGTGCAAAACAATAAATGCAACCATGCTCACATCCACGGTAAGGATTGATTGACCGATCAAATCCCACATAAGGAGAATTAACCCGATTGATTATAGATTTGGGGTTTTCAACCGTGACTGTGGTACGGCGTCCTTTTTTATCAGAGTCAGCCAGGCTATTCCAACCGTCCTCAAACCTCTCGCGGCGATCCCGTTCATAACGTCCGCTCTCATTACTTCGAGCTCCGCGCCCCTTCTCAAGCCGAGGTTTAATAGGCTTAAAAGGTATGAAATGTGGTTTTGCCATGGAATATATTCCTAGGACTTTATTCCTTTAAATCAAGAACAAATAAGGAACACTATGTGGATAACTCCACGTATTACGTCACATAGCTAGAATTAAAATCCCAAGTGATGATGAGGGGAAAAAGAAAGGCGTAAAGCTTTTAGCCCGCGCCCTAAGCTGTAGCTGTGAGGACATCTTCTTTAAAAGCTTCAATCATGATGCGAAGTCTTGCCGAAGGATGAGGCGGCAGGGCTCGCTCCAATGTTTCTGGCGTTAAAATGCCGATCGTCGGACCGTAATCATATCGCTCCTTGGAATTTAGAAGAATATAGTAATCGTCAAATTCACGTTTTTTGATGGGGCGGTCAACATGCAGTAAAATCGTTTCCACGAGTGGATCTACGGATACGGCGTGATAATATCTCTTCACGATCTCAGTTGGGCCTTCGGTCATCGCAAAGGCCGTAATGTCATTTGCAAAGACGCGGCCCGTTAATCCCAATTGCTCACAAATTTGCACACTTTTATAAGATGCTTCATGAGATATCTTAGGCGTCAGCTCAGCCGTACAGGTAGAGGTATATATCAATTGCGATAATGGCATTAAGTTTATCTGTGCAGCAGCCCCGTCATTTACGTTGATACAAACATAATAGCCTTATATTGTAGTGAGGTTTAAATTTAGCCTTTACGAAACGTTAAAACCCGGCTGAACGGCTGAGAAGCTTCTCAAAGAACCCTTTAATCCCGCCGCCCTTCATCGCTTTCAAAATATCAGCCTCATCAAAATTGGCAAAATCTTGTTCTTCTTCGTAGAATTTCTCAAGGCGGGAAAGTTCCGACTTATCGAGCCACATCCCATGGCCATTGGGACAATTATCAATCATAACTTGGGAGGTAAAACTATATTCGCGCTTCACTAGATCGTCATCGCATTTAACACAGGAGAGAGTCTTCTCAGACTCCGCCTTTGCCATAGCCATGGCGCCCGTAACAAAATCCATGGCATCGTCTGGTACACCGCGAAAATCATCAGCCTGGTTCTTCTGAATCGCTTCAAGCTCACCCTTATCGAGCCATACGCCGTGACAATGTGGGCAGCGATCAATCGTAACACCTTCATAGGTTTCTTGAACCAATGTAAAGTCATCTACGGGGCAATTACGCATGGGGTATTCCTTCAAATTTGAGCTTTGCATAACGTGCAAGGCTCAAACCTGCAAATGATTTAGTGCGGGGGGTCGAAGCGATCAAACTGAATGGCCGTTATCTTAGAAGCCCTATCACGGTGCTTCGCCGCTTCTATATAATCGGGCTGCGTGAAGAAATTTTTGTAATGCGCCTTGTCTCGAAATTCGAGCAGCACAACCTTATCCACCTTAAGGCCAGGCGTAATCGGCACAGGCGCTTCATCATTCGCTAAAATTTTAACGCCTTCACGCATAAATATCGGCGTAGCGAGGTCTACATATTTTCCATAACCCGCGCGGTCATGGATTTGAAAATGGGCGAGAACGAAAACAGACATAGAGACTCCA
>JAHDDT010000034.1:0-14715 GCA_020629195.1 Hellea sp. | reverse complement strand
AGACGCGCTGCCGTACTAAGCGCCATAATAACCAGCATAAGCGCGCTTAGCACAATGAGCAAAAACGAAGGATTAAGCAAGCGCCTACCAATCTGGTTGTTCGGACTCGCATGTTTTGTCGAGGCACTGGCGCAGCTTTTGAACCTGCTCAGGCTCTGCGCCAAAGGTCCAGTAAGGGCATGGCGATATTTTTAGCAGTGAGGGCTGTCCATCACGCGCCTCAACAAAAGCAATAATCTCCCGCTCCCCCGACGGCACGCCCGAACACCACGGCCCGACGCAGCTTGTTTCAATATCCACAGGAAAGCGCGTTAAATGGCTATCCCGGCGCGGATCCTGTGCCAAGGAATAGCCTTGAAAATAGCTTTGCGTGATTACAGGGGGCTTGGGTTTAAACTGACCATCTGGCGGCGCATATCCGCCATTAAAATCCGTCTTAGCCGGAGGCTTGAGCGGCACAAATTTCCCAACCAAAATATAATAAAGCTTTTCACTCGCTTTGGCCTCTTCCAAGGTTTTCACCAGATCGGGGCGCATACAGCTCAGCGCGAAAGCACTATCCGCTAGCATAAGACTACCCAAAATAGCGGCCCCTATAGATCGTAAACGCATCTGACTATCTCCAATTTGATCAACCTATTAGCCGGTGCAGGCTGAACGCGGCCTGAAATATCCTATTAGTTTCCATTCATATATGAGCATTGCATTTTTCTCGTCTCGCGCCCATCTTAGATCCATGCCCAATTCGACATCAGTTCCCTTCTCTATCCTCGACCTGGCCCGCGTTGTTGAGGGCGGTGACATCGCGCAAAGTTTTAAAGACTGCGTCAGCACAGCCCAAACCGCCGAGCGGCTCGGCTATAAGCGCGTCTGGTATGCAGAGCATCACAATATGATCTCAGTGGCCAGTTCCGCAACATCCGTGCTCATCGCCCATATCGCGGCCCAGACCAAAACCATCCGCCTCGGCGCGGGCGGAATTATGCTGCCCAACCATTCGCCTCTGACCATCGCAGAGCAATTCGGCACACTGGCCACTCTCCACCCGAACCGCATTGACTTAGGGCTAGGCCGCGCGCCGGGCGGTGACCGTAATGTCATTCGCGCCCTTCGCAAAGACGCGCATCTCTCGGCTAATCAATTCCCGCAAGATGTGGTGGAACTCATGCAGCTTCTCGCCCCGCAGGATGAAGCTGCCCCGCTGCCCGTCCGCGCGATACCCGGCGAAGGCACAGAGGTCCCCGTCTGGATTTTGGGCTCGTCCCTGTTTGGGGCGCAGCTCGCCGCGCACCTAGGATTGCCCTACGCCTTTGCCTCACACTTCGCGCCGCAGCACCTCTTTGAGGCCGCCGAAATATATCGCCGTGATTTCAAGCCCTCGCAATATCTGGAGCGGCCTCATTTCATGATGGCTTGCAGCGTCTTCGCCGCCGAGACCGAAGCCGAAGCGCGCTTCCATTTCTCGAGCCTCGTCCAATCCTTTGTCGGCATGGTCACAAATCAGCGCGGCCTCGTCCCCGCCCCTGTAGAAAATTTGAAAGTCGCGCCAGAAATCGCCGCACATGTCGAGTCTATGCTCGCCGCCAGCTGCGTCGGCACACCAGACCAAGTCGCCACGCGCCTCTCCAGTTTTCAAGAGCAGCTCAACCCCGATGAATATATCATCTCCATGCCCTTTTATGAGCAGGCCGCGCGGGTGAAGAGTATGGAGCTAACGATGGGGATTCGGGAGCGGGTTGGGAAATTGGGAATGGTCGCCTAGGGGTCTTTCTCAGTTTTTCCGAGCTCGGTAACATCCGCTGCATCCGCAACAATATCAACCAATTGGAACAAAGTTAATGCAACAGACACTACAAGTAAAAGACCATAGATAAAAAGGAAAAGTGCAAAGCCAGTGGCTACACTATTTATCATGTCAATTGTTTCTTGACTGACATTCAAAACGATTGGCTTAGTATGTAGTAGTAAAGCAGCTACGAGCGCACATAACTGCATCATAACCGAATGCACGATTTTAGATACGACTATTAAAATTGGCTTCCTTCCACCAAAATCAGTATCTGGCTGACTGAGAATTAATCGGTTGTCCTCATCTATAATGGCAAATAGCAAACTAAATGAGGCAAAAGTAAACCCTGTTAACGGGGGAATTGTTTTTATTGGAAGAGAGAACCAATCTTCATTCTGGTTTATACCAGCAAAAAAAATCCCAGTAAAAAAGAGACTCAACCAAAGGTATGGCGAAAGAACAAACGCTTTAAACCCGCCGTATGATTTGTATATGTCAAAAAGAGTAGTCACTCGTCTAAAATAGGATTATTTTCCTCTTTCGCAAGCATCTTCTCTGCAGTTTCTCTAGCATTTTCGACTTTTTTCTCCAAACCTTCAGTCAGTTGATTGAGAGCCCGAAGGTCTCCTGCTTCTGAGTCGAATTTACCGCTTTCAGACTCGATAAATTCTTTAGATGAAACTTCTTGCGAAACGCCATTGATTTCCTTTTTTGCACGAACTTCTCCTAAAGTGGTTGCAACCGTAGCTAAAGCTTTCGTGCGATCGGTGGGAGTCAAGCCTTCTCCTCTTCCTGCAATCAAAATCTCTCGTAGTTCTCTCGCATTATTTTTCTTGAGCCTGTTTCCTAACTTTTTTCTCATTGACTTACTAAGACCGTCGTTAGGACGTCTCACAATAACTTCCAGTGATCTCAACGCCCCTCCAGTGAAAAAACGGTCAACGCTAGCCTTGTCTTGAACGAGAGTTATATCAATTTCACCAAACTTGGATTGTATGAAATCACGGAGAACTATATTTTCGAAAAACTTGTAGACATACCTAGGGCTTAGGCGTCTACCGTTCGGTGCTACGGTTAAAAATGAAATCAAATGCTCATCTGCATTCAGACTATAAGGAAAACGTGACAAGTTTGGCTTCAAGTGTTCAGGAAGGCTTATTTCATCTCGGTCTTCAGCTTTAGCCTCATCAAAAGTTTGTTCATTAAACCACGGCCCATCAAGATCAATCTGAGTGTACTTGCATAACGTTCCCCGCATTTCAGACTCATTAAAGTAAGTCATAGCGATGCCTGTATCTGATCTAACGGTAACGCCTATCTTTAAATCAGTAATTGCCCTCATCAATGCTGGATAATCTCGCTTTTCTTCATCGACAATCCTGATGTTAATAATTGAAGCAGTATAAGTTACCATTCTAGACATCTTCATCCCTTCAGCAGCTTGCAATAATCCACACATCACTTAAAGGCATGCGCCTAAAGAAAACAACCCTAACTTTAAAATAACTTTATCAAACTTTATAAAAGCACAATCCATAGACCTTAAATTGTCGTTCCTCCAAACTCGTATTCCCTGAATGTCTTTAGCTCATGCTGAACGGTCACGCGCGGACGGAGCATCATAACCTCCTCCGTCATTGCAAGATTTATTCTTGCAATCCATCCCCCGCTATCAAGCCTAATCCGCACAGTTAATAGCGCAGTGAACAAGTGATGGATCACAAGGTTGGTGCGCCAGCCCGGCAAGCTTTGTGATGAGGGAGAGTCATTATAAGCGTGCTCGATCAATCCTAATTTTTGAAATTAGTTTTCCTAACTTTTTCAACCGCTTACCAAAAAACTTTAGAGATAAATTCTTGGTCTCTCAAATGCCCCTATAGTCATACTCATTGAAGTTCAGGGATTGGCTCTGAGCGTAACGTTAGGAGCTATTGAACTTTAATAGGTCTCTTGGGAATTGGACAGGTAAGACGTCACTTGCTGTTCCAAGAGAGGGTGAGATTGAGCATCACAGGGTTACGTCCTGTGACTGTGCCGGATCTCTGTGGAGACGAAAATAAGATGTCCGAGCGGTGCGGTCAGGTAGCGACAGCTATCGTACAGTCCGTAACTCCGCGATTACCGGACCTCCACGGATAAAATCACCGCCGCAGGGTTAGTCTTCTGTAAAACTTTTTATATTTCTCGGTGTCCGTCAGGATGCTGATCCTGCGGACTGTCCTTTTAAGGGGCACGTAACGCAAAAGCTGTCACCCGATGGGCAGCCGCACAGAACGCCTGCCCTTATGACAGTTAAATCAATCAATCGGCTCTCTCACCTCGCCTTTGGCGTTGAGGTAAATCTGGCCGCCGAGATCTTTAAATTTCTCGGACATTTGATCCATGCCTTCTTGCGCTTCGACGGGATAGAGGGCTTGCTTCTCATTATCCGTGAGGCCGTCCGCATAATCGCGGACATCCTGCGTGATTTTCATGGAGCAGAATTTCGGCCCGCACATAGAGCAGAAATGCGCCACTTTATGCGCGTCTTTCGGGAGCGTTTGGTCGTGGAAATCTTTCGCCGTTTCAGGGTCGAGGGCAAGGTTAAACTGATCTTCCCAGCGGAATTCAAAGCGCGCGCGGGAGAGCGCATCATCGCGGATCTGCGCGGCGGGGTGGCCCTTGGCAAGGTCCGCCGCATGGGCCGCGAGCTTATAGGTTATCACGCCGACTTTGACATCGTCACGATCCGGCAGGCCCAAATGCTCTTTGGGCGTGACGTAGCACAGCATGGAGGTGCCAAACCAGCCAATCATCGCCGCGCCAATGCCGCTTGTGATATGGTCATAGCCGGGCGCGATATCCGTTGTGAGCGGGCCAAGCGTATAAAACGGCGCTTCGTGGCATTCCTTTAGCTGCTTCTCCATATTGATTTTGATCTTGTGCATTGGGACATGGCCGGGGCCTTCGATCATGACTTGGCAGCCTTTGGCCCACGCGATTTTTGTCAGCTCGCCCAGCGTCTCAAGCTCGGCAAATTGCGCGCGGTCATTCGCGTCGGCCACAGAACCGGGACGCAAGCCATCGCCGAGGCTGAAGGTCACGTCATAGGCGCGCATGATGTCGCAAATGTCCTCAAAGTGCGTGTAGAGGAAGCTTTCCTTATGATGGGAGAGGCACCATTTCGCCATGATAGAACCGCCGCGCGAGACAATGCCCGTAACGCGGTTGGCGGTCAGATGGATATAGGCGAGGCGCACGCCCGCATGAATGGTAAAATAATCCACGCCCTGCTCGCATTGCTCGATGAGGGTGTCGCGGTAAACCTCCCATGTCAGGTCTTCGGCGACGCCGTTGACTTTCTCGAGGGCTTGGTAAATCGGCACAGTCCCGATGGGCACGGGCGAATTGCGGATAATCCATTCGCGGGTGTTGTGGATGTTGCGGCCCGTGGAGAGGTCCATCACATTATCCGCGCCCCAACGCGTCGCCCAGACCATCTTATCGACTTCTTCCTCGACCGAGGACGCTACAGCGGAGTTACCGATATTGGCATTGATTTTAACGAGGAAGTTCCGGCCAATAATTTGCGGTTCCAGCTCCGGGTGATTGATATTGGCAGGCACCACCGCGCGGCCCGCCGCGATTTCATCGCGCACAAATTCGGGCGTCACGAAAGCGGGGATATTTGCGCCAAAACTTTCGCCGGCGGCAACGCGCGCTTCTGCGCCTTCGACCATAGCCTTACGGCCAAGGTTTTCGCGCTCAGCGATATAGATCATTTCCTTGGTGATGATGCCCGCTTTGGCGAATTCATATTGGGTGACGGGGTGGCCTTCGAGCCCGCGCAGAGGTGTGTTCTTGACAGGAAACTCACGGGCGAGGAAACGGCCCGACGCGCCGCCATTATCTTCGGGCTTTACATCGCGGCCTTCATATTCCTCAACGCCGCCGCGCTCCAAAACCCAAGCTGTACGAGGACGAGCCAGCCCCTTCTCAACATCAATGGTGATGTCAGGGTCCGTGTAAGGACCAGAGGTGTCATAGACAGGCACATCCGGCTCATTGGCGGATGGATGCAAATGCACGAGGCGGTGCGGCACACGCAAAGTCGGGTCAGCGTCAGGCGCTGTGTAAACTTTAGAGGAGGACGGCAACGCGCCAGAGGTGACTTCGGGCGTACGGAATTCTGATTGGTCGACGGGCTTGTTCATGATGAAATCCTATAGCTGTGTTCAGGTCGAATAAATTCTCGGACTGCGTGAAACGCAGATGCAATAAAAAAAGGGAATGTAATAAATGAGAGAAATAGCCATCCAGATGGCCCGACTAACAATGTAAATAATATCCAAATAGAAGGAAAGATTGAAAAAAGGACGACACGCCGCCTTTTGGCCTCCGTAATTTTCTGCTTCAGAGGCTCTTCACGTCGCTCCTTAATCTGTTCAGGAATACGAGTTTGGCTCTGAATATGGGCAGAGGACGACATAATGTTTGTTCCAAAAGTGTCTCGGAACATGTTCGCTACAGATACTGGGTTATTGATGTTCCTAAAACCATTTAAGTTACTCAATATTTTGGGGCTCTCTGGGTTAGGAAACACATACCATGAATACCTAACTCGATCCCACCATCCTGAGAAAATAATTGTCCCGATAGTATCGTTATCAAAAAGCTCAACATTGATAGTGTCGAGTTCATTAGCCTCTACATGATTTCTAGAATGATCTTGCCCGCGCATATTGATGAACTTTTTTTCCTTCCAAAGCGGGCTTAGAACTATGGCGCGCTTATTTGTTAGGCCATAGATTTCGTGTTTGGGGCCGAACAAGCCCTTGAGATAAGTTTTCCTTATCGCAAAGCCAAAAAACAAACATACGAAGCCCACAATTAGGAAAAGTATTTTCAATTGAACAGAAACGAAATCTGCCTCATTAATTACACCCAACAACCAGTAACAAACAAAAAGCATCCAAAAACACCAAAAGCCTGCTCGCCAAACGCCTCGCCAGGGGTACGGTCGCTTTGCTGGCCTGTCCGCCCAAATTAGCGTCTCATCAGGGAGTAGTTCGACCTCAAGGGCCTGTCGAACCTCTTCGTTTATCATTCCCCAATCTCCCGCATCTCGCCACTGATGGAAAAATAATCCTGTCCGCTTTCTTTCAAATCAGCAGGGACTTTAAGCGGCACATGGATACCTATGGATTTTACGACGTTCATATCGTCGGAGAGTATGTTACGCCCCTGCATCGATGTCAGGAACCAGTAGGGCGGAAAGGCTGTGTCGGTGCGCTGTTCGGCCCAATGGTCTTTATGCGGGATGAAGTGCTGTCGGCGCGGATCGGCATCGCCCATATGCATGATCGTGGCACCATCGCCCAGCGTCACGCGGTAAACCATATTCTGAACCGAAGCGCGCACGGGGGCCGGCCAGCCTGCATGAGGGATACGCACCGCTGTGGCTGTGATATCGCCAATGCTAAACGCTTCGGGTGCATCGCCGGCTTCCATATCAAGGATGGTCATGCGCGCCAATAAAGCTTCGTCCCAATTGGCATCGGCTTGCATCATCTCCAGCGCTTGCTTAGGCGCAACAAGACGCACATCAGGGTTTGCGCTCATGTATGTTATCATGGCCACGGCTGAGAAATGGTCGCGATGCGCATGGCTGATAAAGACAGCATCCACACCTTCATAAGCGCCCTCACCTTTCATCATCTGTGCAATGTCAGCCTCAGGCGTTTCGGGATAGACACCAAAGCCCGAGAGCGGCAGCGGGTCGAACATGATCTTGGTCTCGCCATGGGTGATGAGAACCGCTTCATTGGCAATGTAATGAGCGGATGAAGAGGCCTCATGCGCCAATACTGCGCCAGAATGGAGCGCAAAAAGAATAGCAGTAATAGCAACCTTTATTTTCATTTTCCGTCCTTTGCGCCGGTATGAACCGGATCAAGTTCAAAGAGTACGTCTCAACCATTATCGCTTGGTGGGCCTTGTGACGAACCGTTCGCTTGCGCTCCGGCACCATCGATATTTTTGAGTATCAATCAAAAATTCTGGCTCCGCCAGAGCGCTATGGTGCCCCTCGGATACCTCCTTATGAGCAGAATCGACGGGACACGCAAGCCTAGCCTTCAGTATTGAAGCAAAAGAAAAAGGTTAAGTCGTATGCCTTAGCGATTTGAAAAATCGTAAGGATGGACGCTCAACACAATTATAGAAAATAGCGGATGTTAGAATACTCAGGGCTAAAGCTATAATAGCAAAAATGAGGTTATCCCAAACACCTGGAGCGCCCACATTCAAACCCTCCGGCACAGCCGATCTGTAAAGGCGCCGTAAGGCCACCAAGACAATGTAGTGGGTGAGGTAGAGCGAGTAAGACCAATCCCCTAGCTTTACAAGCCATAGCGGAGCTTTGGCCGATGTATTTATTTCATGGCTTGCCCACCCATATGTTAGCAGCACAAATGGCACTAAGAAAACAGCGACGCGGTTTGTTGTGTAGCTGCCGATATTGAAACTAGAAAACGCCGCTAAACCTATCACAGCTAGGATAGCGCCAATGACAGCCAATATCTTTGGCGCATAGAACCGCCCTGTGGTGACAAGATAAGCTGCTAAGCCGCCCGTAATAAATTCAAGCGATAGCGGTGAGGCCAATAACTCCAATATGTTTCGAGCATAGGCGGCAGGGGTAACAAATACCGCGCCTGTCACGGTGATAATCGCCCACACGAAAAGACCAATGGGCAATACCCGCCTTGGCAAAAATAATAACCCTGCAAAAATGATGTAAAAGAACATTTCGTGGATAAGCGTCCAGCCCAAACCCAGCATTGGCGGGACGTCTTGAGGGATTAATAAAAATGATTTCAGGGCAAATCGAAAGGCTTCGTCAGGTCCGGACACGCGGTCAGGAGCTGCAAGCATGCCGTAAGTCATAAAAAAATAGAGCGCCATAATACCCGCGCAAACCCACCAGAGCGGATAAATGCGAGTGATGCGGGACGTTATAAATCGGCGCACATCTCCAAAGCTGCGGCCTGATTGCCGCGTGACATAAACCATGATGAAACCAGAAATGACAAAGAACAGATCGACACCGGCCCAGCCATTATCCCAGAGTCCCGTCGTCAGGGCTATATCGGCCGAATTGCCCTCAGCCATTTGGCGTTGAAATGCGGCCAAGTGAAAGAATAGCACTAAGAGTGCGGCTATGCCCCGCAAAGCCTGTATTGAACCTAGCCGAACGGGAAGAACAGCGTCTTTATTATGGGTCATAGGACAGCAGATTTTAAGTCAGCATCAACATCAGCTAAAATAGCCTTATCTAGCGACTGCCCTTTGGTAAGCGCCATCTTTGTGAACATAAATTCGCGCGGCGCATTCACGGCATCCACCGCCAATATTTTATCGCCCTTGAAATAAAAGGCCGCAAAACTTCGGCTGCCCTCAATATCGCCGCGAATAACGATGTCATCATAACCCTCGGACAAGCCTGCAATTTGAAGCTTGAGGTCAAATTGATCTGACCAAAACCATGGCAGACTATTATAGGGCTTAGGCTTTTCATTAATATGCAGCGCTACTGCCTTAGCTTGCTCTGTGGCATTAGGAACAGATTCAAGGCGTATATGCCGTTCATAGATAGGGTTGAAATGCCAAGTCACATCCCCTGCCGCATAGATATCTGGATCAGATGTTTGGCAAAAACTATTGACCTCAATCCCGTTGCCTATGTCCAGACCTGCCATTTGCGCCAGTTCAATATTGGGGATAACGCCGATACCAATAATGACCATATCCGCATCAAAGCTTTGCTCACAAGATGTCACAACAGAGAGCTTTTCACCTGATGACTTAATTTCAGACGCCATGACGCTTTCCAGAATATTCACGCCTTCCTCTAAATGGACACGCTTATAAAAGGTTGAAAGTTCAGGTGCTGTCACGCGTTGTAATATGCGCGGCATAGCCTCCAAAACAGTGACCTCCATGCCCTGCTTACGAAGACTTGCCGCAGTTTCCAGTCCGATATATCCACCGCCGATAATGACGGCCTGCTTTCCCGCAGCAACGCCACTTTTAATCGCGCGCACGTCATTCGTGTCTCGCAAATAAAACACGCCGCCCAACTCCGCGCCTGGAACGGGCAAATGTCTTACCCGCGCCCCTGTCGCGAGGACAAGTTTATCATAGGCTAAAGTTTCGCCGTCATCTGTCAAAACGGTCTTAGCCTTGCGGTCAATAGCGCCTACGCGGGTGCCGAGTTTCATCTGAACATTTGCATTTTCATAAACGCTGGCAGGACGCAGTAAAATCTCATCTATAGCTTTATCGCCCGATAGAAAATCTTTGGAGAGCGGCGGGCGGTGATAAGGTAAATCGGCCTCATCCCCAATCACGGTAATGCGGCCCTCCCATCCCCCTTGACGAAGACTGACGCAAAGCTGAGCACCCGCATGGGACGCACCTATAATAACACAGTGTTTCATTAAGCTCGATTCTGGCGGTTCTCAATCAAATCGTCAACAACCTCTGGCTCTGCGAGCGTTGAGATATCGCCGAGATTGTCAAAGCTATCCTCAGCGATTTTGCGCAAGATACGGCGCATAATTTTACCCGAACGTGTTTTAGGCAAACCCGGCGCGAATTGTATTTTATCGGGCGTTGCAATAGGTCCAATTTCAGCGCGCACATGTTTAATCAGGCTAGCCTTTAAATCATCTGTAATCTCTGTGCCTGCCGTACAAGTTACGTAAGCGTAAATACCCTGCCCCTTAATATCATGCGGATATCCCACAACCGCGGCTTCGGCGACGGCGTCATGACTGACAAGCGCGCTTTCAACCTCGGCAGTCCCCATGCGGTGACCTGACACATTTATCACGTCATCCACGCGGCCTGTAATCCAGTAAAAGCCGTCTTCATCGCGGCGGCATCCATCGCCTGTAAAATAATTGCCGGGATAGGCGGAAAAGTAAGTGTCCTTGAAGCGCTGATGATCACCATAGACGGTGCGCATCTGTCCGGGCCAACTGTCTTTGATAATCAGGTTCCCTTCTGTCGCGCCGTCCAGCTCATTACCCTCTGCATCAACCAAGGCAGGCATAATCCCAAAGAAAGGATGACTCCCCGCGCCCGGTTTCATATCCGTCGCGCCTGGAAGCGGAACAATCATGGCCCCGCCTGTTTCTGTCTGCCACCATGTATCGACAATGGGGCAACGGCCTTCACCAACGGTGTGGAAATACCATTCCCAAGCTTCGGGGTTAATAGGCTCTCCTACAGTGCCAAGAATGCGCAAGGATTTTCGCGACGTGGCATTTACAGGCCCATCACCCTCACGCATGAGTGCGCGGATAGCTGTCGGCGCGGTATAAAATAGACTGACTTTGTGCTTATCGCAGACCTGCCAAAAACGAGAGGCGTCAGGATAGGTTGGAATACCCTCAAACATGACCGTCGTGGCGCCATTCGCGAGCGGGCCGTAGACTATATAAGTATGACCTGTCACCCAGCCGACATCAGCGCTACACCAATAAACATCATCTTCTTTAAGATCGAACACATATTCATGTGTCATAGAGGCCCAAACCAGATAACCGCCCGTTGTATGTAAAACGCCTTTAGGCTTTCCCGTCGAACCCGATGTGTAGAGAATAAAGAGTGGGTCTTCAGCTTTCATAGGCTCTGGAGGGCACTCATCTGAAACCTCCGATAAGGCGTCATGGAGCCAAACATCCCGCCCCTTTGTCATATTCACATCACCGCCTGTGCGCTGTACTGTCAAAACTGTTTTGACGATCCCCGCAATATCACAGGCCGCGTCGCAATTCGCTTTAAGCGGCACTTTCTTCGTGCCGCGCAAACCTTCATCCGCCGTGATAATAAATGTACTGTCGCAATCCGTAATACGCCCCGCCAAAGCATCAGGACTAAAACCGCCAAAGACGATACTGTGGACCGCGCCAATGCGCGCACAGGCGAGCATCGCAAAGGCCGCCTCTAAAATCATCGGCATATAGATAGTGACGCGATCGCCCTTTTTAACGCCGAGATGTTTCATGACATTCGCAAAGCGGCAAACCTTGCGATGAAGCTCACGGTAGGTAAGGGTTATGGAATCGGACGGACTGTCGCCTTCCCAAATAATCGCGGGCTTATCGCCGCGCGTTTCAAGATGGCGGTCAAGGCAATTTGCCGTCACATTTAAGACCCCGTCCGCATACCATTTCACATGAAGATCAGACTTATCCCAGCTTACATCTTTGACGATCGTGTAATCGGTCATCCAATCCAAACGCTTGCCTTGCTCACCCCAGAATTTTTCAGGATCTGCAATAGAGGCTGCATACATCTCTTTGTATTTTTCAGGCGTCAAATTAGCTTTCGCCGCAAAATCAGCGGGAACAGAATAGACTTTACTCTCTTCACTCATGAATGGCACCTCTCTGGCCGGGAATCCGGATATCTTCGACGAGTTGTTGTATCGCAGATGGCGGCGCGGGTGTCACTAGGGCGGTAAGTATTCCTACAGCTAAGGCAACCCACATAAAGACGAAACCAATGCCTTCGGGCGAGACACCAAACCACCAGCCTGCTTCTGTACCGCCCATAAATTTGAAATAACTAATATAACTGACCGTTGTGATAAGACCAACACCCATTGAGGCAATTGCACCTTCTTTATTCATGCGTTTCCAGAAAATCCCAAGGACAATAATCGGGAAGAGTGAAGCCGCGGCAATCCCGAAAGCGAAAGCCACAACCTGCGCCACAAAAGGCAAGGATGACGCAAAAGCTCCAATAAATGCCGCCGCTATAACCGCTCCAAAAGCTGATAATCTCGCGGCGCGTAATTCACCTTTTTCTGACATATTCGGATAGAAGGTGCGCTTTAGTAAATCATGGCTAATCGCGGAGCTAATAACCATCAACAATCCTGCTGCTGTGGACAGCGCAGCCGCCAAACCCCCTGCTACCACCAAGCCAATGACCCATGCGGGAAGATTTGCTATTTGTGGATTAGCGAGCACAAATATATCGCGGTTTGGTACAACTTCGTTTTTAAGACCATCGGGTGCATTTGGCCCGCGATATTGCATTTTACCATCGCCATTCAAATCTTCATAAGAAAGGAGATTGGTTTTCTCCCAATCCTTATACCATTCAGGGACAGGCTTGCCGCCATCGGCTAAAATGGCTGCTGCACGCTCTTCGTAATTCTCGCCATCCGTAATGTAAGTCGCCTCGTTAACTGTATCTATAAAGTTCATCCGCGCAAAGGCACCTACGGCAGGGGCGACCGTATAAAGCAGCGCAATAAACATAAGCGCCCAACCCGCAGACTTGCGGGCGGCTTTAGCAGATTTCACAGTGAAAAACCGAATTATGACATGGGGCAATCCTGCTGTGCCAAACATCAATGCTGCTGTAATGCAGAATACATCAATTTTGGATTTGGTTGTGGACGTATATTCGGTGAAGCCTAAATCCGTCACGACTGTGTTGAGTTTATCGAGCATAGACACCTCACTCCCTGCCATATTGCCGATGAAACCAAGCTGCGGAATGGGGTTACTCGTCACGATGAGCGAGATAAATATTGCAGGCACAGTATAGGCAAAAATCAGCACGACATATTGCGCGACTTGCGTGTAGGTAATGCCCTTCATCCCGCCTAGCACAGCATAGAAAAAGACAATGAAGCCGCCGATGAAAATGCCCCAATTAAACGGCACGCCAAGGAAGGATGAGAATGCCACGCCGACGCCTTTCATTTGTCCCGCAATATAGGTGAAGGACACCATCAGCGCACATATTACGGCAATGACGCGCGCAGCTTTAGAATAATAACGATCGCCAACAAAATCAGGTACTGTGAACTTGCCAAACTCTCGCAAGAACGGCGCAAGTAAAAGCGCAAGCAACACATAGCCGCCTGTCCAGCCCATAAGATAAACCGAGCCGCCATATCCCAAAAAGGCAATCAACCCTGCCATGGACAAGAAACTCGCAGCCGACATCCAATCTGCCGCCGTCGCCATGCCGTTTAGGGCCGGGTGAATATCATGCCCCGCGACATAAAAATCCTTGGTCGAACCTGCACGCGCCCAGAGCGCAATTGCAATATAAAGCCCGAATGTCAGGCCTACAAAGAGATATGTCCAAAGCTGCTGATCCACGGCCTAGCCCTCAATCCCATATTTCTTTTCGAGGGCGCTCATCCCGATGCAATAAATAACGATCAGGACGAGAAAAGCATAAATTGCGCCTTGCTGCGCAAACCAAAACCCAAGTGGTGCACCGCCTATGGAGAATTGATCAAGAAACTCCCGAAAGAGAATACCCGCGCCATAGGAAACAAGAAACCAGATAAGAAGCAGCCCAAGTGTCAATCGCAAAGCCGCTCGCCAATAGGCCTTTTTACTCTCAGATGTTGCTGCCATATGTCTCTCCCCTTTTGCGTCAATCTATAAGCGCGCGAGGGAGAAATACAGATAAATTTTATTGAGGCACCATGCGGTCATTGCGGATGTAAAACAGCCCGTCTTTTTCCACTGTCTTACCGCGACGAATACGGGCGGTATTATTGAACTTGACGGGATAGGTATAAATCCCTTCGGTATAGGGGTTGGCCAAGCTCTGTATCTGAAAATGCAAATGCGGCCCAGATGTATTTCCAGAATTACCGCACTCCGCCAATTTATCTCCAACCTTCACACGCTCACCTACAGATACAATAGTGCTACCTTTTTTAATATGAGCCAACATAGCAAAATGAGTGTTATCCATTTTAATAACGACATGATTACCAGCAGCGTTTTTAGGGTCGGACCCACCTATAGCTTGGTCTTCGTGGCTATCAATCGCGACAACCACCTCCCCCGCGACAGGCGCAATAAGCGGAGCCCCGAAACAGGCATAATCTGCGAGCA
>JAHDDT010000033.1 GCA_020629195.1 Hellea sp. | reverse complement strand
TAGCCTTTTCAAAAAACGTGATTTATACGACCCAAATCTTCGATGCGGGTGTGGCGGAATTGGTAGACGCGCCGGATTCAAAATCCGGTTCCTTTGGAGTGTCGGTTCAAGTCCGACCACCCGTACCATCGATTATTCATATTGTTTGCCGGTTTAAGCGGTGCCATATGCACGACCAAAAGGTCTCTATGTCGTTCCGTGAATTTGCAGTTTTATTTCTCGTCTGCCTCATTTGGGGGCTGCATTTTATTGTTATGAAATTGACAGTTGGTCGTGCGGCTGACCCGTTATTTTATGCAGCCATTCGCATGAGCATTGTGGCCGTTATCATGCTGCCGTGGCTGAAATGGCATAAGGGCCTCATGAAACATATTTTGGGCGCAGGACTAGCATATGGCGCGCTGAATTATGCCTTTATGTTTCCAGCGCTCGGCATGACCACGGCCTCTGCGGCTGCGATCACGATTGAGCTTTATGTCCCCTTCTCGATAATTTTATCCGTCATTGTGTTTAAAGATAAGATTGGGCTTTATAAACTATCTGGCATTATTTTAGCCTTTATCGGCGTCATGATTATCGCCTCTGCCAAACCGGATGAGGCGGTTGGGCCTTATTTCCTTTTGGGTATTTTATTGATGGTTGGGGCCGCCATGTGCGAAGCCGTCGGCGCGGTTTTGGTCAAATTCGTCAAAAGCGTAGGGCCGCTGCAATTGCTTGCCTGGTTTGCGATTATTGGCTCTCTCGTTTTGTGGCCGTTGAGCTTAATCCTCGAAGACAATCAGTGGGAAGCTTTTGCCCCAGAGAACCGCCGCATATTTGGCTTGGCACTCGCCTATTCCGCCTTACTTGTTTCCATTGTTGCGCATGGCTCTTATTATTGGCTGTTACAACGCTTGCCTATTTATATCGTGTCCAGCACAGGACTAATGACGACCGTTATTGCCGTAATTGCGAGCATCGCTTTACTTGGCGAAGAGCTAACGCCAAATCTGTTATTAGGCGGTTTCATAACGCTTGGCGGCATCGCTCTGATCCTAGCTCGTAAAAACCGTATAGCGGAGGTGACAGAGACTGAGACAGCTAAGGCAACACTGCCATAACTTTACCTTTTTTGAGCCCTTTTGAAGCCCTAAGATCTTGTCAATTTAAGCTCTCAAACACTTGTGAGCTTAAAATGCGATATTATAAATTTGAGAAACATGTTCTCGTTCTTACACTCTTTCTCACGGCCTTAACGGCCTTAGCCGCAAGTCTTTAATCCACGGCGTGACCGAAATTTAATCTGATTATTCACCTTACGGGCGAAAATAGATGTGTCCGAGGTCTTGGCGATAGGCCGCTTTCCCCTTAGTCTAAAGCTTTAGAGCCGGGCTATCTGGCGATTCATAAGCCGATAGAGCACGCCACACGTGAACCTGCCCGTCACATTTTTTGCGAATTTTTCGCCCTATCACGACCCCGACCCGATATCGGATTTTTATGACGACACGGCGCAGCGTGTTACCAGCATTATCGCGACAGTCGTCGGAGTCCATCTCGCCTTGTTTTTTATGATGTCACCGCGCTTTGTTATGCCGGATTTAAAGAATGATCCGCCCGAGGCCATATCTGTTGAACTCGTGACATTAGAAGAGCCTGAGCCTGAGAACGACCCCATCATTGCGACGCCCGTTATAAAAGCACCTTCAGTCAAACCAAAGCCGAAACCGACGCCGCCGCAGCCCATTCCAGAACCTGCGCCCACGCCGACACCAGAACCTACGCCTTCAAATGATGCGCCGCCTCCGCCGCCAGCGGCCCCGCCCGCTGCTGAGCCCGTGCCAGAGCCTATTTCCGAACCGCCCGCACAAAGCGAAATAGAGCAAATCGCGCCCGCGCCTGAGCCGCAAACTGAGCCACAAGCTGAGCCGCAGCCTTTGCCAGAACCAATCGTGCGCATTTATGACCCCAGACCTCAAGCGCAGGCCGAGCCTGAGCCCCCTGCGCCTCAACCGATTATAGAGATTTTTGAGCCCGTTTCTCCGCCAGCTCAGCCTGAACCTGTTATTATAGAGCAATCACTCCCAGATTTACCGTCACTCGAAGACTTACCCCCCTTACCACAGGAGGAGGTCATTCCAGAACCCGCACAACAACCTGATCCTCCGCAAGAGGCCATGCCCGAAATCTCAGACTCAGGGTTCGAGCTTCCAACACCAAAAATTCTAGCGTCAGAAGAAGAAGCTTTGACTCAAGAGGAAATTGACGAAGCTGTGCCCGAAGAGCAAGTCGATAAGCAGCTTGAAAAATTAGAAATTAAGCGCCGCAAACGATTAGAACGTGAGGCGCGGGAACAGGCGCGCCAGGAAGAGAAACTCCGTAGCCGTGAAGAACGTGAGCTGCGGAAGCAACGCGAAGAATTTGAACGCCAAGAACGTAAAGCCGAGCGTGAAGCTCGCCGCCTCGCCAAGCGTGAAGCTCAAGCTCAAGATAAAGCTTCAAAAGAGCAAGCGCGGAGAGCGCGCGACGCGGCGAAACAAGCTGCCAGAGAGGCCAAAGAACGTGCCCGCGAGATCCGCCGCGCCGAGGAGGATGCCCGCGAAAAAGAAGAAGACGCAAGAGAGGCTGCAGAAGATGCCCGCCGCGCGGCGGAACGCGCACAACGCCGTGCAAATCGCGACGCGGCCAAAGACGCCGAAGAAGCCGCGAAAGCAGAAGAGCGCGCCGCAAAACGCCGCGAAAGAGACGCTCGCCGTAGGGCCAGAGAAGATGAGCGCCGCGCTCGTGATGCTCAAAGAGAGGCCGAAAAACGCGCCCGGGATGCTGCACGTGACGCCGAACGCCGCGCAAGAGACGCGGAACGTGCCGAACAGCGCCGCCGTGAAGAAACAGACCCCGGTGCAGGGGCGCCTGTGTCATCCTTGCCGCAACGCTCCACCATTGCAGGGCCGCCAACAGGCGGAACAGGCACGCCGCCGCCTTCAGCTGGAACACGGCGCGGCGGTCCTGGAACAAAAGGATGGACGCTTGCTCCGGGGTCTAATTCTCAATCGCCTGGCGAGGGCTATGACGGGCTTGTTTTGGACATTCGTTGCCGTGAAGCCCAAAAGACGCATCTAGAGTGTCCCGAATATCTTGCCAAGTTCAGAGGCCGTAACGCACAGGGGTTTGAAAATTTTGAAGGTATGGCCGGGCGCGGCACCGACCGCGGGCCAACAACACGTTCTATGTATCAAGGCAGCGGCGCAGCCATTGGCGGCGGCTCCTCTGACGGGGCGCGTATCGGCGATAACTCAGTCAATGGCGGCGGCCCGTCAACATCGATACTCGACGATCCTGCAAATAATTTTGACCGCACATTCCCGGGTAAAGATTTTGACTATGGCCAGAATGATGGCGGCAGATTACGTGACCTCCTCAGCGAACCAACAGACCCTTATGAGGCCCCCAAGGAACTTCCCAAAGCACCAGAGGAATAATCACTCACCCTGCGTAATTTTCAGACACTGTTTTCAGGCGCATGAGCGATTGATCGAATTGGTCGTCAAACCAGCCTTGGCGTAATTTACTTCTGACCCGGTCAAGATAAGGAAATCCGCCTAAAGCGATTTCAGATTTTGTCAGGACGGTTACGCCGTCTCCATTGGCGAGAGGTAATATGGCATGTGTTGCCGTGGCGTCGCGGCCCGACAAATTGACTTTGACTTGGACAAATTCTCCAGCTTGGCTTTGGATAATTTCTTGTGAGCCAAAGGGGTAATTTCCTTCGCTGCCTTGCCATGCCATTGTTTGCCCTATGCCCTCTTCTGCTCCGCCATAAATAATTTGGGCATCCGCAATTTGTGCATATAGGGGAGACCACTGACTATAAGCTTGCAGATTATTTATGAAGGGAAAGACATCTTCAGGATAGGCGTCAACTTCGATAGAGCGCTCGACGCGTTGGGTTTCTGGTATAAAATACCCTACAATAATCATCGCGCCAAACATCAAGAAGATGGCAAATATCCCCCGTAATAGCCATTTCATGATTCTGCCTCCACTGTGCATTTTGAAAGCGGTTTATGACGTGTCCAGCTCTGTAATGTCAATTCTTCCGATAAGGCAAGCGCAGTTATGTGAAAATAAATATTGCTACTTATAAGTGTTTTATTATATATATAAACCTATGTCCAATTGCTTTCGTTTGAGTCTTATCCTCGCAACCCTCTTATTGTGCTCTCCTATTTGGGCTGCGAGCCTAAGCCTTCCCGAAACAGAAACTGCGAAAAGTATAACAGCCAGAGGTGTTTTACGCGCCCGGCAAAACGCTGATATCGCCGCCCCGATTTTTGGCAAACTTCTCAGCGCGCCTTATGCTATGGGACAGTTTTTCAGTAAAGGTGATGCCTTAGCCACATTTGACTGTCGTCATTTAAATGCAGAGCTCTTGGCGCTGAGACAAAAGCTTGAAACGCAAAATGTTAAATATGAAACACTCTCGGAGCTTCAGCAGCACGGCGCGGCTGGTAAGCTTGAGGTCGCGCGCGCAAAATCAGAGAGGGATTATACAGAGGCTGAGGCGGATATCCTCAAAGCGAAAATACAAGACTGCACCGTCTCTGCGCCGTTTAATGGCTTTGTCACGGCGCGTCACGCCAATGCTTTCGAAATGCCGCAAGCCGGGCAAATTCTATATTCCGTGCAGCGCGCCGCTACGCCTGAGCTTTCTATTATTTTACCGTCCTCTTGGACAAGCCGTGTAAAGGCGGGACAATTATTTGATTTTACAGTCGATGAAACAGGCGAAAAAATTATCGCCAAAGTTCTGCGCAAAAGCGTGAATGTGGATCCTGTAAGCCAAACATTTGAAATCACAGCGAGGCCTCAAAAAAAGCCAATCGCCTTGGCGGGTATGAGCGGCGTTGCCCATTTTAAAACTGAACCATGACATCAGCCGACCCTAGATTGCCAAAAACCCATTTAGAGGCCTTGCAAAATCTCATCGCGCTAGAAAGTGAAGCTTTGCAAGCAGAAGATCTAACACAGTTAAAACATATAGCGGTCAACCACCCCCGAAAACTATTGAAAATAGGCCATATTATATGGGTGTCCCGCCGCGGCGGAAGCCTCACACTTGGCGCGATGTCATCACAGGTCAATTTAGATAAAACCACGCCTTTTGCACAATGGATGATCCAAGAATTGCGACGGCATATGGGCAAAAAGACACCGAAAGAAATTATGCGATGGGACTTTGAGCAACTGTCTGAAGTGACGTCATTTACATACCCTTTTCGCTATGCGCTTTATGCGCCCTTTTCACCAGAACCCCGTCTTGGCGGCCTGTTATTTACGCGAGATCAGGACTTTTCAGACTCAGAACTTCCGCTGTTATCCCGGCTCGCGCAAATATTTGGAAGCTGCGCTATGGCTCTAAAATATAAAGCGCGCCCGCACTTAAATATAACGAAGCGCGCTTGGGTATATTTCGCATTGGCGATGCTGATCGCCGCATCATTCATCCCCGTCCCAATGACCAGCCTGGCACCAGCAGAAATCATCTCAGATAACCCCTTCCATGTAACCGCGCCTTTTGACGGCGTGATAGATGCGCTTCTGGTGCCGCCCAATGCCTATGTCACGACAGGAACGCCGCTCGTCAAATTTGTTAATACAGCTTATCGAAATGACTTTATTCTGGCCGAACAAGATGAATTACGGGCCGAAGCTGCGCTGCGTGAAGCTTCTTTGAAATCCTTCATCTCTGATCCTATAAAACCAGACATCGCGACGTTACGAGCTGAAAAAGCACTCGCTAAATCGCGTAAAGACTATGCCCAGAGCCAGCTTAGCAAAACGGTTCTAAAAGCCCCGCAAGAGGGCCTCGCCATTTATTCAAGCCCATCCGAATGGACAGGTCGTCACGTTATGACGGGCGAAGCCATAATTGAATTGGCGGACCCTACAAAGATAAGAATACGCATCGAAGCCCCGCTTAACATGGGCGAAAGCCTGAAAAAGGGTGCCCGCATAAAGCTATTTTTAGATAGCGCCCCCCTTACCCCTTTGGAAGCTAAGCTGCACTCTGCGGATTATTACGCCAAAGCCTTGCCCAATGGACAAATGGCCTATGAAGCTTTTGCCCTATTAAATTCTGACCAGAAAACACGGAAGAACCAGCCCCGTATCGGTACACGCGGCGTCGCGAAAGTTTATGGGCGCTCAGTTCCTCTTGGCTATTGGGTTTTAAGGCGGCCTATTACCATGCTGCGCCAGACTTTCGGGATTTAGAATGCCCTCTTCAATCAGCCTACCCGCATTGCGAAAAGAGCTTTCCTTACTCCCTGCCCCCAAAGGGGAAGATGGTCGGCCGCGATGGTTCTTATTTGATCCTGTTAAAAATGCTTTCCATGTCCTGACGCGTCAAGCCGTCGAGATATTACGCCAATGGCGCGCAGAGCCTCCCGAAACGCTCTTGCGGCGCTTGAAGCAAATGCATCCTAATTGGAACATTACCCAAAGGGATTTAAGGGATATCACCGTTTTTCTCTATCAACAGAACTTGACCCTTATGCCGCCATTGAATCAGGCGAGGGTCTTTGCTGAGCAAGATCAAAAATCGCGCAAGCCCATACTTGACAGGCTTATGCAATCTTCTCTGTTTTTTCGTATCCCTCTTTTTTCTCCGCATAAATTCTTAAGCTCCACAGCTCCATATGTGGAGATATTCTTTAGAAAACAAAGCTGGGCCATTATTGCGCTATTCGGGCTTATCGGCGCTCTGTTCACGGCTCGGCAATGGGATGAATTCTTGGCGACTTTCATATATTTCTTCACGCCAGAAGGTTTTCTCTTTTATGCTCTGACTCTTATTTTTATTAAAGTTTTGCATGAATTAGGTCATGCTTACACAGCCCATCACTTTGGCGCACGCGTTCCCATAATGGGGGTCGCCTTAATCTTACTCTTTCCAGTCCTTTACACCGATACGACGGATGCCTGGCGGCTGACGTCGCGCAAGCAACGGGCTTTGATAGATGCTGGAGGTCTTTTTGCGGAATTTGCTATAGCCTGTACCGCGATATTTTTATGGAATTTTTTACCCGATGGCCCGGCGCGATCCGCCGCCTTCTTCACGGCCACGACCAGTTGGGGACTTAGCCTTATTGTTAACTTAAATCCCTGTATGCGCTTCGATGGCTATTATCTGCTCGCCGATCTATGCGGTTTTCAGAATATGCAAGAAAACGGCTTTGCCTTGGGGAGATGGAAAATGCGGGAGATGTTGTGGGGTATAGACTCGCCCAAGCCCCTCAACATGCCGCAGCGAAAGACACGCATTCTGCTTATCTATGCCTATGCGACTTGGATTTACAGAGTCTGCCTTTTTATCGCCATTGGCACACTAGCCTATAATTTTTTACCCAAACCTTTTGGCATTGTATTCTTGGGGTTCATTATATCAACTTTCCTCTTCGGTCCCATCATGCGGGAGTTAAATCAATTGCGCAGCTATGGCCTATCCCTATTTACCACTCGCCGCGCCAGACTGACTCTTTTCTTAGGCGTGATATCTCTCTTATGGTTTTTCTTACCTTGGCAAAACACGGTTACGGCTCCGGCGCTCATTCAACCTGCCCTGCAAACAGATATCTATCCTCTTACAGCCGCGCATATTGAGCAAATTCATGTCAAAAATGGAGATATCGTTACCAAAGGCGATAAGCTTTTTACCTTAGGCTCTGAGGCGCTCATCTTTAAACGCGCGCAATCACAAGAGCGCTTGTCATTATTAGGCGCACAGTTAAAACGACAAGCCGCCACGCTGAAAGCCCGTCGCAAAGACGTTACTTTGCGGGCGGATTATGCTGCTGAGTTTTTGCGCTTGGACGCGATAGGCAGAGATATAGAGCATCTGACAATTTACGCACCGCATGATGGACGGGTCACGGGCCTAAATGGAGATATTCATCCCAAGCGTTATATCATGAAGGAAGAAAGATTACTGCGCCTATCCTCTGCCAAGGCTGAAGAGCTTATCGCCCTGCCCAAGGAAGAGCATGTTGATCGCATCATCGCGGATAGCCAGTTTATTTTCATAAGCTCAGATGCAACCGTTCCAAAAATCATAGGCCGCCTCACAGCCATGGCCCCCACAAGTCAAAGCGTCATCACGCATAGGATTCTCACCTCACCAGCGGGCGGCCCCGTGGCTGTGAACCTTAATGCGAAAGGACAGCTTATTCCGCATGTGGCTGTTTTCGAAGTTCGCGGCGAAACGGATCCAGGTCTTTATTTAAACAAGGCGCAACGCGGTGTCGTGACCTTAAGAGCAAAACCGCAAAGTCTGGCTTCACGGCTATGGCGTTCCGTCATGCGCGTCTTTATTCGTGAAGCTGACCTCTAAAATAAACCCAAGACTGGAAAATAAACCCAAGACTGGTGACAACGTTTGACATTAGCCGTTAACACCCCTAGGCGCGGCCTGTGCAAGGTAGGTTTATGCCGTTGCCGCACATGACTCAATGATGGGTCACGACTCTTGGAGCCCCATAGCTCGCATGGGTCCCTTATAAATGACCCTTCCGAAAGAGTCCTAATATATGCCTGATTTTAAATCGCTTAAGCTTGCCGCGCCTATTAACGCGGCGCTTGAAGAGCTTGGCTACACCACGCCCACACCCATTCAAGAACAAGCCATTCCTGACGTTCTAAAAGGGCGGGACTTAATGGGAATTGCCCAGACCGGCACAGGAAAAACGGCCGCTTTCTCACTCCCGCTCCTTAATCATATTCTTGTCAATGACTATGAACCGCCCAAGAAAGGCGCCCGAGCCCTTATTCTCGCGCCTACGCGAGAGCTTGCCTCGCAAATCGCAGAGTCCATTCGCGAATACGGAAAGAATATGGAGTTTCTCTCTGTCACAGTTGTCTTTGGCGGCGTGCCCATTCAGCGGCAGATTAAAAGGCTTTCTGGCGGGAATGATATTATTGTTGCCACGCCCGGTCGCTTGATCGATTTGCTCGACCGCCGCTCTGTCACACTAAAAGATATTGAGTTTCTCATTCTTGATGAAGCGGATCAGATGATGGATATGGGTTTTATCCATGCGCTGAAAAAAATCGTGCCGCTTTTGCCAAAAGAACGTCAAACCCTCTTTTTTTCAGCGACCATGGTTCCTGCGATTAAAAAACTCGCCCGTCAATTTACCAATGACCCTGTTACGGTTTCCGTGACTCCTCCCAATTCCACAGCTGAAAAAGTCGAGCAGCGCATTACCTTTGTCGATAAGGCCGAAAAGCAAAACCTGCTCGGCCTCTCGCTCTTGGATCCCGATGTGGGCCGCGCACTTGTCTTTACCCGCACCAAACACGGGGCAGACCGCGTCGTCAAACGTCTCGCCCAAATTGGTATCGACTCTATGGCGATACATGGCAATAAATCTCAAGCCCAAAGACAGCGGGCCCTGCTCGCCTTTCGCGAGGACAAAATCAAAGTTCTCGTTGCCACGGATGTAGCTGCGCGGGGTATTGATATTCCCGGCATCACACATGTTTTTAACTTTGAGATTCCAAATGTACCTGAGCAATATGTTCACCGAATTGGCCGAACAGCACGCGCTAACCGCTCTGGCATTGCCCATGCCTTTGTAGATAAAGAGGAACGTGCCTATCTGAAAGATATTCAAAAACTTTTAAAAACAACGATACCTGTTGTGGAACTCCCCGAAGATTTTGTTCAAAAAGCGCGCGCCCTTAAAACACGCGCGCCCATTGTCAAACCTGCGCAGCCCAAGCAAGAACCTAGAAAAGGCCGCGGTAAATCTAAAAAGAAAGCGCGTTTCAGCAAAGATAGAGAGAAGAAAAGCAGCAGTGGACGCGACAGAGATAATCGCTCTGAAAACCGCGACCGCAATGACCGCTCAAATAATCGCCCAGATAATAATTCTAGGACAGGTGGTAAAGCTTCGGAACGTCCCAGAAATCCCACACAAGAATCTCGCGATAGTAAACCTCGTGAGGACAGACAACGTTCTGACAAGCCTCGCAGTGACCGTCCTGCAAAGAAAAAGAGCTGGGGCAGTAGCGGCAATGAAAGCGAGCGCCGCCGCAAAGCACCGTCTCGCGATAATTCTAAAAAACAGGGCAGCAAGCCCGGTGGCGAGTCACGCGCCGAACGCAAAACTAAAAATCAAGAAGCTCACGCCAAAGAACATAGCCGCAAGCCACGGCGTGAGGGCAAACCTAATTCAGATGGAGCAAAATCACCTCAAAGATATGGTAAGCCGCCCAATAGGGGTGGAGGCGGGAGTCCCGCTCATCGCAAGGGCCCAAAATAAAATCGTTATAAAAAAAGCCCCATGAGGGGCTTTTTCTTTGTCTTTAGTTTTGCAGCCTACTGACACACATACATGTAGTTACCGCAGCTCTTCATAAAGTGAACATCTGTACCATTTGGTGCGCGAACGCGGAACGCTTCGAGATCACGGCTTGAGCTTACATTAAGCTGTGAATAAGCCGTACCGTGGAACTCACCATATCCCAATAATCCTTTTGCACCTTGCGCGACTTGGTCATTGGAAAAATCAGCCGCTGACATATCATTAAAGCCGTTTTTATATCCGAGCGATCTGGCTAAATAATCCAGATATTGCCTGTCATAAGTATTGGACGCATGACGATTTGCCAGTTTGTTATAAAACTCACTTGGCGTAAGACCGTGACTGTCTCCGAATTCTGGATAGGTGCCAAGACGCCCGACGCTGACAGGTGTCGAAAATGTCGGCACATTGAAAATCGCTGTCTCAGACGCGCCGCAGAGGCGGCTCATATTCGTTGTAACAGCTACGGGCTCTGGCGTGGTCGCCATAGACGCCTCTTCGGCTGCCGTCTCAGCGGCGACTTTTTCTGCGGTAGCAGCCAAAGCTGCAGCAGCGGCAGCAGCTTTCTCATCGGCCAATGTCTTTGCGGCTGCGGCCTTTTCAGCCGCTAATTTCTTTGCCGCAGCGGCTTCTTTCGCAGCAGCTACCTTAGCAGCCTCAGCCTTTTCAGCCGCAAGTTTTTGGGCCGCCGCAGCTTTAGCGGCTATGTCGGCCTTGTTACCATTACACGCCTTAAGCCCGAAGAAAGCTAATAGGAGCAGCAATAATAAGGGCAATAACCATTTCAGCCAGCCCCACGAAAAGCCACCGCCTGTCGCTGCTGCGCTCTGGGCTGCAACCACAGCGGCTGCAGGTGCACCCGCTGCGAGAGGCGCGGCAACAGCGGCTGGAGCAATCGCAGCAAGCGGAACAATTTTCCGCAAGCAAGAGCGCCCAACTTCGCGTCCCGTCTCATCTTTAAGAATGTCCATGAAATGACCATCTTTTTCAATACGGGTGAAATTATCGGGATTATTCTTAAGACGCAGGACAGCCGCGAGTTCGGAGCTGCGTTTGGAAATTGAATTAAAACCTTCCGAGCGAATGAGAACATCACCATTATCATCATATATAACGAAATATTCTTTATTATCAGAATGACTAAAGAACGCGACATTGTTGCGCTCATCCGTCACCTTATGCCCGTGATAGGCTTCACATTTGAGATAATCATCATCCTTATCATAAGGTGCCACGGGCTTGGCGGCTTTGGCCATAGCGGGAACGGCTGAGGCTGTAGCCGCTGTTGCGGCGACTGCTGCGACCCCTGCCGCTTTAGGCGTAACCTTCGGCTTTGAGGCTGGCTTGGGTTTCGGTGCAGATGCTGTTTTGACTGGAGCGGATTTCGCGGGAGCTGCTTTAGGGGCGGCGCGCTTACGCGTGCCCATAAGGTATGCCGCGCCAGTGGCTGCAGCGGCTGCGGAACCATACCAAACGGAACGCGCGATTTCTTTACCGTTACCCGCTTTTAGGCGGTAATCATATTTTCCATTTTTAAAGGGCCCTCTAAACTCATAACGCTTCTCTAGCTTTATATTTTTCTCTACCGAGGCCACACCTGTATCCCGCGCGGCCATCGTCGGGTAACCTTCGGAGAGAAGACGGATTTTACCATTTTCAAAATAGGCAAAATAATAAAGGCCATCTTCGCCCTTGAAGCTTTCAATACCAGATTTACGGCCCTTTGTGTGCTTATTGTAAAACGCTAGGGGGCGGTAATCATCTTCATCATTAGCTTTTCTAGGGCCCTTTTCGCCGCGTAGCGCCGCGGCGCCAGCTAAAGCCGCCGCAGCTGAGCCATACCAGATAGACGTCGCAATTTCTTGACCATTGGCAGCGTTTAAGTCGAAATAGTGCTTTCCGTTTTTATGGACATGTGACTGATACCGTTTCTCGTCACTCATATTTTTCTTAACAGAAGCGATACCATTATCCCGGCCCGCTTTGGACGTGTAGCTTTCAGAAATGAGAACAATGTCGCCATTTTGGTTATAAGTAAAATAATGCGCGTCCCCTTCGGAGAAACTATCAAACCCATCTTTAGCGCCTGAACCGTGTTTTTGGTAAAATGCCAGAGGATGATAATTTTCTATCCGGCTATCTGTCTTAGCCGCAGCGGCTTTTTTAGGCGCTGTCTTTTTTGGTGCCACCTTTTTCTTTGGTGCCGCTTTCGCTTTAGCCGGAGCCGCTTTCTGTGAGGCTCCCACGGAGGAACCACTCAATCGACTTGCGATCTTTTCGGCTTGACTCTGCGAAGCATAATCTGGGCTGATAGCTATCTCTTGGCCATTACCTGCTTTTAAAGCAAAACCAAATTTGCCGCCTGAACGTTTGTCAAAAACATAGCGCTTTACGAGCTTTGAATTTTTTCTAACGGATTCAATCCCATTATCACGTCCAGCCTGATTGACATAGGCTTGGCTTAACATGACGATATCTTCGTCCTTAAATAGGGCGAAGTAATAAGATCCGTCCTCTGTAAATTTTGCAAAGCCGTTCTTACGCGCTTTGCTGTGCTTTTTGTAAAACGCTAATGGTTCATATTCGTCTAAATTCTTATCGGCCATAATAACCTCCCTATAATGGCTGCCCCAATGAGGCACGTCTTAGTCTAAAGATGGATAAAATGTAAACCGCTTCACGCACAAGGCGAGTGTTAGGTCCTGAACGTTAGCTACTGGCCGCCTTTCGCAGAGCCTCCCAACGCTCAAGACGTTCTTTGATAGAGGCTTCCCGTCCTATCCCCTTTGGGTCATAAAACTTTTGGCGGTCCATCTCTTCAGGAAAATAGTCCTGACCTGAAAACCCCGTCTCCGTATTATGATCGTAAGCATAACCCGCGCCGTAACCGATATCCTTCATCAGCTTGGTCGGCGCGTTTAAAATATGTTTTGGCGGAGAATAAGATCCTGTCTCTTTGGCGGCTTTCATCGCAGCTTTGAAGCCCACATAGACTGCATTTGATTTTGGCGCAGTCGCCATATGGACAACCGCATGAGCAATAGCCAACTCGCCTTCGGGCGAGCCCAGAAAGCGGTAGGTTTTTTCAGCTTCATTGGCGATCATCAAGGCCGTTGGGTCCGCGAGGCCTATATCCTCAGAGGCAAAGCGCACAACGCGCCGCGCAATATAAAGCGGGTCTTCACCGCCCGTTAGCATACGTGCAAGCCAGTAAAGCGCGGCATCGGGATCAGAGCCGCGCATAGATTTATGCAGCGCCGAAATAATATTATAATGCTCATCACGAGATTTATCGTAAGCAGGCGCGCGTTTTTGCAAAAGTTTCGCCACCCCCTTCCCGTCTAACGGCGTTTTAGGATTTACCGCAAAGACGTCTTCGGCGAGGGTTAAACAGTAACGGCCATCACCATCTGAAAACCCCATCAAAGCTTCGCGGCCCTCCACTGTTAAAGGCAAGGCGCGGCCCATTTCCGCTTCCGCGCGGCTGAGTAGTCCCGATAGCGCGGCTTCGTCCAAGCGTTTTAAGACATAGACCTGCGCCCTTGAGAGAAGCGCGCCATTCAATTCAAAACTTGGGTTTTCAGTTGTTGCGCCAATGAGCGTGACAATGCCTTCTTCGACATAAGGCAGAAAGCCGTCTTGCTGCGCGCGATTAAAGCGGTGAATTTCATCGACAAATAAAAGCGTCCCCCGTCCCGTCTCGCGCCGCGCTTTGGCGGCTTCAAAGGCTTTACGTAAATCGGCAACGCCAGAGAACACAGCAGAAATTTGAACAAATTCTAGCTCCGCATGATCTGCAATGAGCCGCGCAATGGTTGTCTTACCAACGCCCGGCGGTCCCCATAATATCATGGAGGCGATACGGCCACTTTCGAGCATACGTCCAATAGGCCCATCTTGGCCTATGAGGTGATCTTGTCCCTCTACGTCGGATATAACTTGAGGACGCAAACGATCGGCCAAAGGGCGCGGCGCTGAGGATGAGAGCCCTGCGGATTGAAAGAGGTCAGACATGCCTTGTCCTATGGCGCTGTGCAAAACAGAGCAAGCCTCTTTGGAGTCATCTTATATGATTAAACTTAGTGGCACGCATCACATATAGCCTGCAAAGGTGCCCACATCTCTCTGCCCCACAATAGAAAGACGTGGGCGGGGGCTAGGTGCAACAGGTCAACAAAAGTATCGCTATGTGACCTATCCTCGAGGACACAATTGAACGATAACTCCTTCTTGTCAATTTCGGTATTCCGAAGTATCAATTACGATATGAAACCTGATAATTTTCCTAATATAGAAAATGCGATTAAGAGCGCCCGTTCAATGCGAGGCGCTTTGTTTGTGCTTAAAAATCATGTGCCAGAATTTATGGGCAATCATATCACCTATGAGTACTTTGTGCGCGAAAATGGTTTCATGAGAGGCGATGTCATAACCGTCACGACACTGCCTCATTCTGTGACATCCCTTTATGTTCCGAGCGGCGGTCAGAACGCAGACCCCGTCATTGAAATCATATCCAAGGTTAAAGACAGGCGCACTGTCGAGCTGGAAAAGATCAGGAAAGGACCACAGGCCAAATATAAAACGAAATTTTTTAAAGCTATGGGAGAGTTAGGCGTTAAAACAATGACGGTTTATAAATTCCTGCCGGATAAGTCCCGCGGTTATGGCGGCTTCACGGTTTTGGAAGAAAGCCCCAGAGCCAGCCTTGCTTATCCCCCTGAACGTTATGCCCAAATCGCTTTTTATTTTCACCTTCTGGTTATGCATAATGGGCACATCATGCGGCATCTCGGCGTCAATGAAAAAGAACAGCTGGCCTTGCAGCGTATGGCTGATGGCAGGACAGCGCAGGACGTTGCGCAGGAATTGGGCGTGACGCCGCGCACAATTGAAATGCGTCTCGGCTCCGCGCGGAAAAAGCTTAAATCCAGAACGACAACAGAAGCCGTTTTTAAGTCTGTCTGTTACGGTATCCTATAACCAAAAAGGCTTTGTTGCTGGGCTGATAGCAACAAAGCCTTCTTATGGTCATTCGTGAACAACCACAAGGGAACGTGGGATATGTATTACGTTGACTGACGCTGTTCAAAACTCGGGGGCTGGGGGGGCTGTAAGAAAACCGTGTCCTGCGTCCCGTCAATCAACATCTTCTCAATGAGTGAGAGCCGTGTCCGAAACAAGACGCAAATAAGGCAAAATTAAGGCACCGTATTACAAAGCGTAGAGATGTCTTAACGCATATTAAGATATCTCCTGACTTGCGCAAATATGTAATACAGCTAAACTGTTGAAATGACATCTAATATCGTTGATTGGCCGCATTCATCATCTTCATCGCCGCAACGCGTACCCTCTCAAGTCGCGTTTCAAAGAAAAGAATTATCTCTTATTTTGAATGTCTATGGCCAGATGGTGTCTAATGGCGATTGGAAAGATTATGGCATGTCTTTTTTAAAAGATCGCGCTGTCTTTGCGGTTTACAGGAAAGCCTCGGAACATCCCCTTTACCGTATTGAAAAAACGCCCGCGCTGCGCGGCAAGCAAGGTGAGTTTAGCGTTATTGCGCCAGGAGGCTTGATCCTCAAACGCGGTCATGATTTGAAAACAGTACTGCGTGTATTTGATAAGCAGCGCTTTAAGGTCAAATAAATCCCCAAAGAAAAACCCCGCTTATTCTCATAAGCGGGGTTCTTTATTAAATTCTGTATTGAATTATGTTTAGGCTATTCGCGGCCAAACAAGCTCATCAAAATTTGGAACATATTGATGAAAGCAAGTAGAAGTGAAGCTGCACCAAAAGCTGAGAGCTTCTTCATCATAGCCGGATTTCCGACAGAGCCGTAATAGATACGCTTAAGCATCTGTGTTTCCCATGCCGTAATCACTGCAATGGCTGCCAAAGCGATAACATTAATGACAATACCAAATGTACCGCCTGCGGTCACGCTAAGTGCTGGAACAAACATACCGACAACGGCGATAAGGATGTAACCCATAAAGGCTGCCGCTGCATATTTGATGATAGAGCTTAGGTTAAAGCCTGTTGTGTAACCAAAGAGGGAAAGTCCGGCGAACATGGCCACTGTCATGAAGAATATCTTCGCAACAATCATCGGGTTATAAAGCGAAGCATAGGCCGACATGAGAACGCCCATAAAGGCCGCAAACCCAAAAAGGAATGTCAAGACGCCGCCAAGGCTCATAGATGGTAATTTCTTACCAACAGCTCCAAACCCAAACATGATGATAACGATAGAGGCAATCGCAACAATCGGGTTATAAATAAACCCGATTAAGGCAGGGTTGGCCAAAATTGCTTGTCCCACTAGGAAAGCGACTGTCGCTGTCACACCCATCGCCATAGCCATATAGCGGTAAGTGCCGAGCATAAAGCTCTTAAGGCCAAGATCTGTTTCAGCGCTTGCGCCTACAGACTGATTATACTGTTCGTTCATTAAAACGCTCCATTACTAAATGCCCTCTTGCGAGGTCGTTACTCACTATATAGTGCATTTTTACGCAAATACCAAGACATACTCGCCATAAGTTCAGTAAAACTATCATATGGTATTAATAGGATTAAGCTATGGAACTCAGACCACTCGGACGCACAGACATAAAAGTCACATCTGTTTGTCTTGGCACCATGACATGGGGGGAACAAAACACGGAAAAAGAGGCACATGAGCAGCTTGACTATGCGCTGGAGCGCGGCATCAACTTTATTGACACGGCTGAAATGTACCCTGTCCCCGGCAATCCGAAAACACAGGGCCGCACCGAAAGCTATATCGGCTCTTGGATTGCCGCGCGCAAAAACCGCGATAAATATATCCTTGCCAGCAAAGTGACTGGCCGTGCCGACATTTATTGGGCGCGTGATAATGAGGATAAGACACGCCATACTTCGGCGCAAATTGATGAGGCCGTTGAGAAATCCCTGCGCCGCTTGCAAACCGATTATATCGATCTCTACCAGCTCCATTGGCCCGACCGCGATATGCCAGGCTTTGGGTTTCACAGTTATAAAGATTATGACGAAAGCGATATGACACCGCTTGAGGATATTCTCGGTGCGCTTAACCGTCATGTCGAGAAAGGCAATATCCGCCATCTTGGCATTTCTAATGAGACGCCTTGGGGCGCCATGAAGTTCATTCAACTCGCCGAGAAAAATAACTGGCCTCGCATGGTCTCAAACCAATGCGTTTACAATTTGATTGCCCGACGTTTTGACTACGGTCTCGCGGAAGTGGCCATGCGCGAGCAGATTGGCCTCCTCGCCTATTCGCCGCTTGGCATGGGCGTGTTGACAGGTAAATATGACGACGGCGAAAAACCCCAAGGTTCGCGCGGGAATCTTTTCAGTGATTTTATGGGCGGCTATTGGACAGCAGAAGAGGCCTGGCGAGATTGCAATGAAACCGCAAAGGCACTCGGCCTCACGCCAACACAATTTGCTCTGAAATTTGTTGAGAGCCGTGAATTTCTAACGTCTAATATTATTGGCGCAACCTCAATGGCACAGCTCAAAGAGAATATTGACGCTCATGAAATCACTTGGACAGATGAAATGGAAAAAGAAGCTCACCGCCTACACAAGACATATCGCTGTCCTGTTGGCAGGTGATCATTGCATAAATCACTATATGCGTTAAAGAGGATTGCAGGAGAGTAGCGCCTTATACGCCAAACCAATATAACTCCTTTTACACATGATCCTTTTTACGGCTTTGCAGCTCCCACCTAGACTCACTCAGCAAATCACTGATGTCCAGCGCGGCGTATCCGGCGCGCGTTGGTCGCCGCCTGAAAAGCTACACATTACGACGGCCTATTTTGGCGAGGTGGATGATGATCATGCAGAGGCCCTTGATTTTGAATTGGCGCGCCACCCTCTGCCTAGTTTTGAACTACAACTCGAAGGCGCAGGACATTTTGGTCATATGGAACCACATGCCTTATGGCTTGGCGTCAAAGACAGCCCTGCTCTGCTTCAGCTACATGAGCATTGCAAGCACGCAGCCCGCCGCGCGGGGGTAAAAATGGACAAGCGCAAATATCATCCGCATTTAACGCTCGCCTATCTCAAGTCTACGACACCATTAGAGCGCGTCATCGCTTTTGAAAAAAGACTCTCCCGATTTAACTGCGCCCCCTTTTTGGTGGATGAAATGATCCTCTTCTCCAGCCACCGCAAAGCCAGAGGTGGTAACCTCTACAGAGAGGAAGCGAGCTATCCTATGATCCGTACGGGCAACTGATAAGTAAGAGTTGCCGTCATACGACGCGCAGACAAAAAAATACGCTCTGAGAGTGAGCGTATTTTCAAATTTATATGTCTTTTGCCTCGCGCAAAGAAGCTACTTCACCATCTCAACTTCTGCTTCAAATGCGATTTCGCCTTTGGTTTTAGTTGAGGCCTCTTTAAGCGGTAAGGTGTGGATGAGGACATTACCGTCAACCGTTAATTCATTGACCGGTATAAGGTTCAACGTACTGCCCGCTGTTACGCCGATAATCTCGCCGCCTTCAGCACGCTGGAGCGTTGTAATCGTGCCCATAGACGCGCCGCTCTGTGTACGCACGGGCGTTCCGTAAACGAGCAAGTCGGCCTTACTGTAAACCACCGCGGCTTTGGCATGTGTCTCTTCCTTATCCTCACTCTTGGCATGTCCGTGAATATGAACATGGGTGCTGTGGCTATGTCCATGGCTGTGATCATCATAAAAATGGTCATATCCATGTGTGTGGGTATGGTAGCCATAATGTCCATGGGAATGATAACCACCTGATCTTGTCGAACCATATCTTACTGTAGCAGGACTTCCCGCACGCACTTTGACATTGGTGCGCGATTTGGGCGCTGTGGTCTTAGGTGTTCTTACTGTGGACCGTGTGCGCGTGGAAATATCGGTAGAACTGCGCACGGAACTGTCAAGGGTTCCTCCGACAGAGCCCGATAATCCGCCTAATTGCGCGCTTGCAGGTGCTGCCATAGCAAGAGTTGAAATAAGAGCCATTACAGAGAGGCCCATAGTGTAGTTTCGTTTCGACATAACATGTCCTTTCAAAATTCTAACACCGCCTAAACGCATAGCGCTAAGACGACGTTCCAAAGAATTTCGGTCAAATACGGCACGAATGGGGCCATAGCCTAACAATTTGGATAGGCTGTGTTCATGCCACAACTTTCTTCAAGACTCCCCTTGCGAGTCCTCTCTGCGCCCCCTACATGGGCCGTGTTAGCACTCGCCTTTGGTGAGTGCTAAAGTGTATAAACCTTAAACGTAAGAGAGATTTATGAAATTTCGTCCTCTACATGACCGCGTTGTTGTTCAGCGCGTCGCAGAAGATACTAAAACGGCTGGCGGGATCATCATTCCTGATACAGCCACTGAAAAACCCTCCGAAGGCAAAGTCGTTGCCGTAGGTCCCGGCACACGCGGTGATGACGGCAAATTCACAGCACTTGACGTCAAAAAAGGCGACCGTGTCTTATTTGGCAAATGGGGCGGTACTGAGGTGAAGATTGATGGCAAGGACCTTCTCATCATGAAAGAGTCTGATATTATGGGAATTATTGGGTAAGCCAAGAATTTACAGAATTTCAGACGACCGGGCGGAAGGAAAAGCGTTCTTGGTGAAACTAAAACGCGGCCTGAGCACCGGCAAAAATACTAAACACTTAATTCTCTATAGGAGATTTTACTATGGCGGCTAAAGACGTCAAATTCGGCTCAGATGCACGAGCCAAAATGCTTGAGGGTGTCGATATCCTCGCCAATGCAGTTAAAACTACACTCGGTCCTAAGGGCCGCAACGTCGTTATCGAGCGCAGCTTCGGCGCGCCTCGCTCGACAAAAGATGGCGTATCTGTCGCCAAAGAGATCGAACTAGAAGATCGCTATCAGAATCTCGGCGCGATGATGCTTCGCGAAGTTGCGTCTAAAACAAATGACAAAGCGGGTGACGGGACAACAACAGCAACAGTTCTCGCCCAAGCCATCGTCCGCGAAGGCCTCAAGCGCGTTGCCGCTGGCATGAACCCAATGGATCTTAAGCGCGGCATCGATAAGGCGTCATCAGAAATCGCTGGCGACCTTCTCAAGAAAGCGACAAAGATCACGAAGTCATCTGAAATCGCGCAGGTCGGCACAATCTCAGCCAATGGCGAAGCCTCTATCGGTAAAATGATTGCGGACGCTATGGGCAAAGTCGGCAATGAAGGCGTCATCACAGTTGAAGAAGGCAAAACAGCCGAAACTGAGCTCGACGTTGTTGAAGGTATGCAGTTTGACCGTGGTTACCTGTCACCTTACTTCATCACAGATGCAGAGAAAATGCGCTGTGAGCTAGACGACCCCTATATCCTTCTTAACGAAGGCAAGCTCTCTTCTCTGCAAGCGATGCTTCCAATTCTCGAAGCTGTTGTGCAAACAGGCAAGCCGCTTTTGATTATCGCAGAAGACATTGAAGGCGAAGCGCTTGCGACTCTCGTCGTCAACAAGCTTCGCGGTGGTTTGAAAATTGCCGCCGTTAAAGCGCCTGGATTTGGCGATCGCCGTAAAGCGATGCTCCAAGACATTGCTATCCTGACAAACGGTACAGTGATTTCAGAAGACCTCGGCATCAAGCTCGAAAATGTCTCACTGAAAGATTTGGGCCGTGCCAAGCATGTCCACATCACAAAAGACGACACGGTTGTTGTTGACGGTGCTGGTAAGAAGAAAGATATCAAAGCCCGCGTTGAGCAAATTCGCGCACAGGCTGAAGCGACATCTTCTGACTATGACAAAGAAAAGCTACAAGAGCGTCTTGCGAAACTCGCAGGCGGCGTCGCGGTTATCAAAGTCGGCGGCAGCACTGAGATCGAAGTGAAAGAGCGTAAAGACCGCGTTGATGACGCGCTAAACGCCACACGCGCAGCTGTTGAAGAAGGCATCGTCCCTGGCGGCGGTACAGCGCTTCTTCGCGCGTCTCGCTTCATCAACGTCAAAGGCGCCAATGATGACGAGCAATCCGGTATCGAAATCGTCAAAGCGGCGCTTCAATATCCGCTGCGTCAAATCGCAGATAATGCCGGCGTCGAAGGCGCTGTTGTTGTCGGTAACGTGCTGGCTGAAAACAAAGCCAATTACGGCTATGATGCGCAAAATGACAAATATGTTGATATGGTCAAAGCTGGCATCATCGACCCTGTGAAGGTTGTCCGTACAGCGCTCATGGATGCTGCCTCTGTCGCGTCACTTATCTTGACAACAGAAGCTGCTATCGTCGAAGCGCCAAAGAAAGACGCACCTGCTATGCCTGATATGGGCGGCATGGGCGGAATGGGCGGAATGGGCGGCATGATGTAGTCACCCACAAAATCGATCCAGTGAATCGATTTTGAGTGACTACCGCACAGGCGAAGGTTTATCTTCGCCGAAGCGGCCACCCGACCCATAAGTCGAAACAATAAAAGCCGCTCTCAGGAGCGGCTTTTTTTATGCTAAAGACCCATAGAAACATGGTTAATAAGTCTTAAAAAATAGGGTTAATAAACCCCTAACAATCGTTCAAACTCTGTTCATCTTGTGTGCCCTAGGGCACGGCCAAGGTAATTTTACACGCATTGAATTATCTTCCTCGCCGCCCTTGAAAGCCCCCATATGGGAGCTGTCACAGGGCGGCTTTTTCATGCCGCCTCATATAAAATGAACCTCAGATGAAAGCGGCGTTTACCCCCCATTAAGCTTATTCAAGAGTCGTTCATGTAACGCGCCTTAATTACGCCACATTATTTTAAATCACGGGGGAGTTCCCAATGGAAGACGTATCTAAATTTTTAAATCCAGAACGGCTGGATAGCTATATGAGCACAGGCATAGCCATGGGGACAAAAGTTCTTATCGCGCTTGTCATATTTATTATTGGGTCTTGGATTGCCAAGAAAGTCAAAAACGGCATTGTCAAACTCGCAGCAAGAAGCCCACAGCTTGACGAAACACTTTTTAACTTCCTCGGCTCCATCGCGCGCTGGGTCATTATGGCCTTTGTCTTTATCGCGATTTTGGGTCAATTCGGCGTTGAAACAACGTCTATCGTCGCTCTGCTTGGTGCAGCTGGTCTTGCAGTCGGTCTTGCCCTTCAAGGCGCGATGTCAAACCTCGCCGCTGGCGTTATGCTCATGATCTTCCGCCCTTATAAAATTGGCGACTTCGTCGATGCAGGCGGTCACTTTGGTAATGTCGAAGACATCACATTGTTCACAACAGACATGCAGACATTTGATAACCAAAAGATCATCATCCCGAACGGTAAAATCTGGGGCGAGAAAATCATCAATCACAGCCATCACCCCATCCGTGGTGTCGAGATGAAGTTCAACGTGGCCTATGATGACGATATCGCAAAAGCGAAAGCCGTTATCCACAAAGTCCTCGCGGATAACCCGCATATTGTGGCCGACCCTGCGCCCTTCGTAGAAGTCGAAACACTTTCAGAGCGCTCAGCAGAACTCGTTGTTCGTCCATTTACAGATGGCTCTAACTACTTCGACGTCCGCTATTCAGTGCCAGAGCAAATCATGGTCGCCCTAGGCAAAGCCGG
>JAHDDT010000137.1 GCA_020629195.1 Hellea sp. | reverse complement strand
GCTTAGAGTTCATCCACAACCGCTAACATGGCGTCCAATACTGCCGCCCCTAAATCGGCGCTGCGGTCCGGGCTCCAGCCAAATTCGGCGTCTGGGGCATTGGCGTTATCCTTGAACGGCATCTCAAGCGTCATAGCAAGGCAGTCATAAGCATGGGCCGTATAATTGGTACACATGGTGAGGTTGGCTTTTCCGGGAGCCGTCAAAGGATAGCCGTGCTCAGTCTGAAAATCAGGTGACGCTGTTTTATAGGCTGATAGGAAAGCCGCAAGATTATCCGCTTGTTTTTGCGTATATCCCGGAATGCCCTCGGCCCCGGCTATAAAATTATAAGGCAAAGCTTCGTCGCCATGAACGTCTAAGCACAAATCAGGCTTCGCCTCATCCATGGCCTTAATGGTGTGATAGACTTCGGGGGCGGATTGAATTGTCGCCACGCCCCATTCACGGTTTAGATTAGCGCCCGTTTCATTGGTGCGCAGGTTTCCGTTCTTACCGCCATCGGGGCACATATTGGGAACGATATGAAACGTAGCTTTTTTGCGAAGCGCAAGAGCCGCCGCGTCTTCATCATCGAGCAAACGCGACAGGAAACCTTCCATCCACCACTCGGCCATCGTCTCGCCGGGATGTTGGCGCGCAATAACCCAAATGGTTTTCTCGCCCGTCCCAACAGAGAGGCAATCCATATCTTGCCCCTGAACAGTTTGTCCCAGTACCCGCAGCGATACGCCCTCTTGCATTGCCGCTTCTGCGACAACAGCCGCGTGACGCTCCATGGGGTAAGGGGCAAAATAGGCATAATAAACACTGTCATGTTCAGGCGTGTGTTCAATGATGAGCTGCCCCTCAACATAGCTTGTGCCGTCAACACGGAACCAAGTCTCCCGATCATAGCTAGCGCAGGCACGGTAATCTTCCCATCCGCCCGTAAAGGCCGCATCCTTAGCATTTTCCAAAACCATCTTAAGCGGCTGCCCCTTGCCCCCTGTTACACGGTAGTAAAACCACTGAAAAAAATCAGAATTATTATCTGGACGTATCGCAAGGCGAATATCAGATATATTCTTTGCGTCGCGGACAATAATATTACCGCCATCAAAAGCGCTTGTGATATGGAGCTGGGTCATGTCGTGTATCTTTTGTTGTTTTATTATATACGGTTTAATCCCACAATGCGGTTGGTATATGATGCCCTTTTATATGCGTTAATCCTCGAATTTTTCTAAAATAGACTGGGTAGGCTGAAGTTATGAAAGCGGCTCAAAATCATCGGGGGCTGAGGCCGCCGCTATAATTGCGCCTGGCACTTCGGGGGCGTCTAAGCCTTTCCAAAATACGCGCCAATCGCCGCTAATCTGCATGCCATCACACGCATACATGTACCAGTCATTAAAAGGGTTTGTCATGCGCGAGCGCCAAAAAAATGCAGGAACCTCGCCGCACATGCGGTCCCAAATATCGCGCGCGATACCCTCACCGCGCGCCTCACGGCTGACCCAAAACTTCGAAAGATAAGGTAACCCTGCAAGCTGCGTGACGATGGCCCCGCCGCGGTAATCTGCCTCAAGAAAGGCCTTGTGAATTTTGCTGCGCAGATAGACGGGTTTTATTGACTTGCCAAAAGCCTCTTCAATAGATGCTTTTAACGCTGTTTTATCCGTGCGTGCCAAACTGGGCGAAACAATAATGGGTGCCGCGCGGCGAAGCATCGTCCCAGAGCCTTTCGTAGTAAACAATTCGGCCAAGAGGTTGAGCGGCGACGCGATAATATAGACGGCTTCATTCGTTTTTTCTTGCGCCAGCTCTTGTGCTAAGGCGATAAATCTGGACTGCCCCGCCGTAAGCTCATCAATATCCAAGCTATCTTCCAATCGATCAATATTGAGAAATGAAAGCCGTTTATCACCCTGTATCAACCCGCCTGATGGCTGTAGAAATATGACCTTATTGGGTTTTAATTCTGTGACCAAGGTCGTTAAATTCATCTTGCCGCGACGCTCCGTCATTTCCAAAATCGGGATCATGCCTTTGCGGGATTTTTGGCGCACTTCCGGGATAAGCTGATAGCTCGCCGTGTTCAGTTTTGCGATTTGAACCGACGCCATTTCAAGATCTTTTGCGAGCCTTTGGCTCTGAAATTTCACAGATGTGCGGTCATCATCAAGCGCCCCGACAAGCAAGACAGGCGAAAGGCCCAAATCCGATAGAATTTTCAAGTTCGAAATCAAGGCTTCGAGCAGCGGATTTTTAAGGCAGCGTGGATCAAGCACAATCAGCGCAAAACGCTCTGCATCTTGTGAGGCAAAAAGCTCTGCGTAAAACTTAGCTTCTTTCGTCGCGCCAATGGCAGACAGGCTGCGCAAAACGGTGTCTCTTATACTGGCTTTGCTCATGGCATGTGTCCCGAAAGCGCCCGCCCATAAGCATTGGCGGCCGTCATAAGATGCGCCTCGCTAACATATTCATTCGGCTTGTGCGCCTGCTCGACATCGCCTGGGCCATAGACAACAACATTCAGACCTGCCTCTGAAAGCATAGCCGCTTCTGTCCAATAGGGCAGATCGACAATTGGCGTGTCTTTAAAAACGGGCTTAAACGCCAGAGGGTCTTGAGATTGAAAAGGCTCGAACGCCACGATCGTATCCATGACGGCTTCAGGCGTGACGTCTTTGACTATACGCAGCATATCCTCGCGGCGCTGAGCCACATTATCTCCGGGCGGCGGTCTCATAGACGCCCAAAGTTTAGACCGCGTTGGAATGACATTATAAGACCCGTCATTTTCGATATCGCCAATATTGAGGCATAGGCCCTTATAGGGGGCATTTCCAAACTCACGATGAACGTCACCATAGTCACCCCAAGCCGCCGCCAATCTGGCCGCCTGGAGCAAGGGCCGTTCCGTTACATCAGATAGTGAACTATGCCCGCCGCGTCCCGTGAAGAGCGCATTCATAGCCAGCATACCACGGTGCTGACGCCCGACTTCACAACAGGTGGGCTCGCAGACAATGGCGGATTTCGCCCCGCCATAATGGGCGCGTTTTATAACCGCGGGCATGACTTCGCTGCCATGTTCCTCATCACCCGAAAATAATATGGCCACGTCTTGAGGTGCATGGGTTGTCATCGCGGCCAAAATACACGCCGCCGCGCCTTTAATATCGCTCGTGCCAAGGCCAATCACACGGTCTTTGTCTCGCCGAAGTTTGAGGGGGTCAGATATCCATCCCTCACCGCTTGGCACCGTATCAATATGCACATTTAGCAAGACTTTGGGTTGTCCCCAGCGCGCCATAACATAGCCGCTATCGCTCTTACCGCGGGTGCGCTCTACCGTATCTACTATGATTTCATCAGGCTTAAACGCCGCCAAAGCGCCGCGCAAATATTCCACGCAGGCGAGTTCGTCACCCGTGCCATTACGCGTGTCAAAGGCGACAAGTTTTTCAAGGCCGCTGAGAATATTATCTAATGTGGTTTGGATAGCTTTCTCCCTAGCCTCCTCGATAGAAGCGCATTGTGGCGGTATCAAGAAAAAGCAGAGTTTTTATTGGAAATTTTGCAGTTATACCCTATGTATAGAGGGCTGGCTTGCCAGCTATGATGATAAACGCGCTTGTAATAAGCGGACTGGACCCGGGGGCGGTACCCGGCGGCTCCACCATAAATACAGATTACGGTCTGTGTTTTTGATGGGGCCGAAATAGGATCGACAGACGTCTAAAGAAGTTAGCTTTCATCCGATTTGGTATCGTTAAATGCCTAATTTTAGTAATTGCAAATGACAATTCTAATGAAGGTTTTGCACTCGCAGCGTAAGCAGCGCGT
>JAHDDT010000136.1 GCA_020629195.1 Hellea sp. | reverse complement strand
AGGCCGTTAACCCGCTGTTTGTTATTTTGCACTACCTAAGATTAAGTGGGAATAAAAACGGCTGGAAACATTAATGTCTGATACACTAAATCTCACGTTACAAAACCATTTTAATGATGATAGCAATCATCCGCTATATTGGTTGTCCCGCGTCGGTGATATTTCTGGTCTTGGCATCATTATTTTTAGTGAAGAATTAGGTCTGGAATTCTATAATAAGCTAGCCTCAAAGCATTTCGAACTAGATATAAAAGATCTCACCACAGGATCTCTTTACCAAAATTTTCTAGAATATATGGCCAAACGAGGTGATTTTGGAACAGGAAAATCTCAGACATTTATTGACCAAATAACAACCACTCTGAATTCACAGCAGTCTAAGTCAGAAAGCGCAATTGCGAAAATAAAATTAACAATGCCGTCTGGGCGGCGCCTAATCGTTTCGCAAATGATTGATAAAAACGGTAAGCTTTTACTCACCTCAAAAGATTTCACGCGCGAAGCTCATAAGTCCCAAGTCCTAGATACAGCCCTTATGTCTGGAGGGTCAGGCTATTGGTATTATAATTGTGAAACTGAACATTTTATTCTTCGGAGTAATTATCTCCGAAAGCATCTGTCGCGCAAGCAAATAGAACTCGCCGAAAATAAAAGCGTTCTGACACTTATCCATCCTGACGATTATGAAGCAGCCAGAAGTGTTTGGGCGCAATGCCTAAATGACGGAAAAGAATGGAAACATACATGCCGTATCCTTACGAGTAACGGACGCTCAATGTGGCTGCGCTGGAAAGCTGAACCTCACAAATCCGAAACAGGAAAACTCCTAGGCTTCACCTGTTTCTTTGAAGATATCACGCAAGAATTGGAAACAAATGACGCTCTTCGGAAAGCAAAAGAAGCCGCTGAAAAATCATTGAAAATTAAAAATGATTTTCTGGCTCGCCTAAGTCACGAAGTGAGAACGCCTATGAACGGCGTCATAGGCATTGCAGATGCCCTCATCCATCATCATTCAAATGACGAAATCAATCCAAAATTAGAGCTAATTCAGTCCTCTGCTGAAAAAATCCTTCGAATTGTAGATGATACTTTAAATCATACGAAACTGGATGCTGAAAAACTCACATTGGAACTTGCACCTGCAAGTCCAGCCAAATCAGTCGAAAATGTTGTTAAATTATGGGAACATAAAGCACTTAAAAATAACATCACGTTAACTCACAGCATCGATAAATCCGTGCCTGAGACAATCGTCTTTGACCATTTTCGCTATGAGCAATGCCTCAATAATTTACTCTCAAATGCGATTAAGTTTTCACCAAATGGTAAAGTCAGCGTTATTTTGACAACTGTCGAAAAAGACGGGCAGCCCCCTCGTCTTGTGCTTGCGGTTAAAGATAATGGTATTGGCATGACGCCTGATCAACAGGAACAAATTTTTGAGGCTTATACACAAGCCGATAAATCCATTGCCCGGCGCTTTGGCGGAACGGGTTTAGGCATGACAATTACCAAAGAAATCATCGAATTTATGGGCGGTTCCATAAGCTTGCGCTCCAAAAGCGGCCAAGGCACAGTTTTCGCGTTAACCTTACCCATTAAAGCCCTGAACGCGCAGCCCGAAAAAGAAAGCAGCCAATCTTTGGTAAGTCAGATATTAGAAGATGCTAAACCTGAACGTACAAATTACTCAGAATTGCGGGTTCTGGTCGTTGATGACAATACAACAAATCATATGGTTGTGTCCTCTTTGCTCGAAACACTTGTCGGCGAAATACACATTGCTAATAATGGCCAAGAGGCCATCGACATCCTTAAAACCACCCCCATTGATATCGTTCTTATGGATATTCACATGCCCATTATGGACGGCATAGAGGCCACGTTGGCGATCCGTGCCAGCACAGAACCATGGGCTGATGTGCTTATAATAGCTTTAACGGCGGATCCACAATATCAGCAAATTCGCCTTTGCAAAAATATTGGGATGGACGACGCCCTGCCTAAGCCCGTTAAGCTTGTAGAGCTATTAGGGGCATTTGATAATGTCTTGTCCATTGAAGACCAATCACAAGATTTTCGTAAATCTGCCTAGCTTTTCGTTTTCAGGGCGCTAAATTACCCGAAATAGCGGGTGATTTACATGACCAATAAACTTATTTTATTTTCGGCTACGGCCTTATTGCTCTCAGCTTGTGCGCAGAAGCCAGTAAAGACTGATATAAGCAAGACGGATTGGTGTATCTCTGGAGGCCCCATTTACACAGCCATTGATGCAACCCCCAAGGTTGAAGCTGTAGCCGTTAAAAACGGGACAATAAGCTATAGCGGCGCTGTTATAGAAGGATGGTGTGAAGACAATAGCTCAGAAGGTCGCCGTATTGTAGATCTTAAAGGCGCAGCAATGTATCCTGGCCTTACTGACGGCCATGGCCATCTTATCGGTATAGGTCTTCGCGAAATGACCCTAAATTTAGAAGGCACGAAATCGGTAAAAGAACTAAAGTCACGCCTCACCAAAGTCGTAGAAAACACTCCCGAAGGTGAAACCATATATGGTCGGGGTTGGATTGAGACACATTGGCCTGAGAAGCGTTTCCCAAATCGTTACGATTTAGATGATGTGTCCCCTAATCACCCTGTCATTCTTGAAAGAGCTGACGGTCACGCAGTTGTTGTAAATTCTAAAGCTTTGGAACTTGCAAATATCACAGCAAACACCAAAGCCCCCTATGGTGGGGCGATAAATAAAAACGGTAAGGCCGAACCCCGCCGGGGGAAAAATGAGCCTTCAGGTATGCTCATTGATAATGCCGCTAAGCTCGTAGAGAGGCTGATGCCTGAATTGACAGAGGCTCGAAAAGAGGAAGCCTATATTAAAGGCGCTGCACTTTATGCATCACGCGGTTGGACCAACATTCATTCCATGTCTGTCAATCCTACCGATATCCCGTTACTCAACCGTCTGGCTGATAATGGTAAAATTAAAATACGAGTCTATAATTCTATTGATCTACTCGACCATAAAAATATGCCGTCTATGCGGGCAGATACAGAAGACGAAAACCCTATCATCACCACACGCGCGATAAAATTATATGCAGATGGCGCTTTGGGCTCTCGCGGCGCAGCGTTGTTGCAGCCCTATTCTGATGACAAGGGCAATTCAGGACTTATGACGCTCAAAGAAGAACAGGCTAATTCTATTCTAAGGTCGGCCCTACGTAACGGAACACAAGTCAACATTCATGCGATTGGTGATAGGGGTAACCGCGAAGTCTTGCGTTGGTATAAAGAGGCTCTTGATGCTGTTCCTGTGGCCGAGCGTGCAAACCCTGATCCACGCTGGCGTATTGAACATAGCCAGATTATCCATGTCGATGATATTTCTCTGTTTGCAGAATATGGCATTATACCCTCCATGCAGCCCTCCCACGCCATTGGAGATCTTTATTTTGCTGTCGATCGGATCGGAAAAGACAGGCTCGCTGGCGGTTATGCTTGGCGAAGCCTTATAGATAGCGGTGCCATCATTGCCGGTGGCTCTGATGCTCCCGTGGAAGTGGGTGACCCGCGCATAGAGTTTTATGCTGCAACTCAGCGTAAAGGGCTCGACGGCTATTCAAATGAGGCTTGGTATCCTAATCAGAAAGTGTCTCCGCAAGAAGCGCTTAAAATGTTTACGGCTTGGCCTGCCTATGCTGCCTTCCAAGAAGATATGCTAGGCACCATTGAATTTGGCAAAGCGGCAGATTTCACCGTTTTTGAGACAGATATAATGACCGCATCGGGCCCTGATATCCTAACAGCTGAACCCATTATGACGATTGTTGGTGG
>JAHDDT010000032.1 GCA_020629195.1 Hellea sp. | reverse complement strand
CGCTGACCCTCTCGGTGTAAACGAGATGCTCTACCAGCTGAGCTAACCGCCCTGATTAGGAGCGCGCTTAATGCGCAGAAAAAGCGCCAAGGTCAACACCTTGGCGCATAATTATTTTGAGAATATTGTCAGCTTAATGCGCCGCTGCGCCGCCGCCTAGAGGCGTGTCTTGACCCACCATGATACCTGCCAGCGCCGCCTCATCGCTTGGCGTCCACTTGATTTTCTTAGGCTTGCGCGTAAGGGCGTGTTTCAGCACCTCATCCACAGTGCTAACAGGAATAATCTTCAGCGCACCTTTTACGTTTTCTGGGATGTCAGCTAAGTCTTTTTCATTGTCTTGGGGAATGAGTACAGTTGTAACGCCAGCACGCAGTGCGGCCAGAAGTTTTTCCTTCAAGCCCCCGATGGGCAATACGCGGCCGCGCAATGTAATCTCGCCTGTCATAGCCACGTCTTTACTCACTGGGATACCCGTTAGGACGGACGTCATAGCCGTTATCATGGCGACACCGGCGCTTGGGCCGTCTTTTGGCGTAGCGCCTTCTGGCACATGAATATGAATGTCTGTACTACGGAATTGACGCGGACTAATGCCAAGCTCAGGTGCTTTGGCCTGCACATAAGAATTCGCCGCCGAAATAGATTCTTTCATGACGTCTTTGAGGTTACCTGTCACCGTCATTTTGCCCTTACCAGACATAGAGGCCGCTTCGATTGTCAGCGTATCGCCGCCCACAGATGTCCAAGCTAGGCCTGTGACGACACCCACTTGATCTTCTGTGTCGATCATGCCGAAACGGAATTTTTTAACGCCAAGGAAGTCTTCGATATTCTTAGACGTAACAGTCACTTTCTTAGTCTCTTTCGAGACAATCTTGGTCAGCGCCTTACGGGCCATAGAGGCGATTTCACGCTTCAGGCTCCGCACGCCGGCTTCGCGGGTATAGTAACGAATAATATCGCGTAGGGCTTCATCTTTGACGGCAAATTCACCCTTGGTGAGACCATGCTCTTTGACTTGATCTGGAACGAGGTGACGCTTAGCAATTTCAACTTTCTCATCCTCGGTGTAACCAGGAATACGGATGATCTCCATACGGTCCAGCAAAGGCTGCTGCATGTTTAGCGAGTTTGCCGTTGTGATGAACATGACGTCAGAAAGGTCATAATCCACATCGAGATAATGGTCATTAAATGTGTCATTTTGCTCTGGGTCGAGCACTTCTAACAAAGCCGAGGACGGGTCACCGCGATGATCTGATCCCATTTTATCAATTTCGTCGAAAAGAAATAAAGGGTTGTTAAACTTAGCTTTTTTCATGGACTGAATGATACGCCCAGGCATAGAGCCAATATATGTGCGTCTATGCCCTCTTATCTCGGACTCGTCACGCACACCGCCTAATGAGACACGTACAAATTCACGCCCTGTCGCGCGAGCAACAGATTTACCTAGCGAAGTTTTACCCACGCCAGGAGGACCTACAAGGCAAAGGATCGGGCCTTTGACTTTCTTGGTGCGCGTTTGAACCGCTAAATGCTCAATGATACGCTCTTTGACTTTATCGAGGCCGTAATGATCTGCATCGAGTATCTCTTGTGCTTTTTTTAGGTCGCGCTGTACGCGTTTCTTCTTGCCCCACGGGACAGAGAGCATCCAATCGAGATAATTACGCGACACGTTGGCTTCGGCTGACATAGGGCTCATCTGGCGGAGTTTTTTCATCTCCTTTTCGACCTTTTCTTTGGCCTCTTTTGTGAGCTTAGTTTCGTCAATCTTTGTCTGGATTTCAGCAAACTCATCATTGCCATCAGGACCGCCAAGTTCAGTCTGAATCGCTTTCATTTGCTCATTAAGGTAATATTCGCGCTGCGTCTTTTCCATCTGACGCTTTACGCGGCCTCTTATTTTTTTCTCGACTTTAAGGACACTCGCCTCACCGCTAATCAGGTCTAAGATTTTGTTGAGGCGGAGGGCAACTTCGGCTTCGGCCAAAAGAGACTGCTTTTCAGCAATATTTGCATTCAAATGGACCGCGATGATGTCAGATAATTTTGACGGATCTTTGGTTTCCGTGACCGAACTGACAACCTCTTCGGCAATTTTCTTATTGAGTTTTCCATAAGTTTCAAATTGCGCGGAGACCTCTTGTGCTAGTTTTTTCGCTTTGGCGGAGTCTTCATATGTCGATGGCGTAAGCTCGGCATATGCCTCCATGAACTCGGCGCGGTCTGTAAATGCTTCCACTACAGCACGATCTTCACCTTCCACGAGGACACGAACCGTTCCATCAGGTAGCTTCAAAAGCTGTAAAATTTTAGCAACGCTACCCCTGTCGAATATATCATCCTGTCCAGGCTCGTCTGCCTCCGCATCCTTCTGTGTCAGCAGAAGAATACGCTTATCATTGCTCATGACATCTTCGAGCGCTTTTATGGACTTTTCCCGGCCTACAAATAACGGCACGACCATATGTGGGAAGACCACAATATCGCGAAGCGGCAAAACGGGGAATAAGGTTGTGTCAGACATATTACATCTCAATTTTGTAGATACTCTATATACGTATCAAGTCTTACAAAGGTGGGATGCGAAGGGGGTTGTTTCAAGCCTTCACACCCGAAAAACCGCCCATTACCTGCATAAAAAAGGCCTTCTAAGAGGCCTTTTCTTTTGTTTGTTTTTTATCTGAATAAATCAGCAGTGGCTTAGCTTCGCCCGTAACGACTTCGCCATTAATGACAACCTCTTCAACACCTTCATAGGTCGGGAGATCATACATGCTATCGAGCAAAATGCCTTCCATTATGGACCGCAGTCCACGGGCGCCCGTCTTACGGTCAAGCGCTCGCTTAGCAATAGCTTTAAGGGCGTCGTCAGAGAAGGAAAGACGTACGCCCTCCATTTCAAATAATGTCTGATACTGTTTGACCAATGCATTTTTCGGTTCAGTCAAAATCGTCACGAGAGCATCAGCATCCAGATCTGTTAGCGTTGCAATGACAGGCAAACGTCCTACAAATTCAGGAATAAGGCCAAAGCGAGTCAAATCTTCAGGCTCGACGCCTTGAAGGATGTCGCCAACACGGCGCTCATCAAGCTCTTTGACCTTCCCGCCAAAGCCGATAGAGGCCGCCTCGCCGCGATTTGATATCACTTTATCAAGCCCCGCAAATGCGCCGCCCACAACAAAGAGGATGTTTGTTGTATCAACTTGTAAAAACTCTTGCTGAGGATGCTTACGGCCACCCTGCGGAGGAACAGAGGCGACTGTACCTTCCATGATCTTCAAAAGTGCTTGCTGAACGCCTTCGCCTGAGACGTCGCGCGTAATAGATGGATTGTCAGACTTGCGGCTGATCTTATCAACTTCGTCGATATAAACGATACCGCGTTGCGCACGCTCAACATTATACTCAGCAGATTGAAGCAGTTTAAGAATGATATTCTCAACATCTTCACCCACATAACCCGCTTCTGTGAGTGTTGTGGCATCTGCCATTGTAAAGGGTACATCAAGGATACGGGCCAAAGTCTGTGCCAAGAGTGTTTTACCGCAACCCGTTGGGCCCACGAGAAGTATATTAGACTTTGCAAGTTCAACATCCGGGTTGGAAGTTGCGTGATTTAAACGCTTATAATGGTTGTGTACGGCAACGGACAGGACACGTTTCGCATGATATTGTCCGATGACGTAATCATCTAGAGTTTCGCAAATCTCTTGCGGCGTCGGCACGCCTTCTTGAGCTTTAGAAACAGAGCCTTTGCCCTCTTCTTTAATAATATCCATACAGAGTTCGACACACTCGTCGCAAATAAAGACAGTTGGGCCTGCAATCAGCTTACGCACTTCATGTTGGCTTTTACCACAAAAAGAGCAGTAAAGTGTGTTTTTGCTGTCATTTCCTGTTGTCTTACTCATAAGTCCGTTCCGTTTGCGCCAATTATCAGCGCTATCTTTGCAAAGATCATACCGTCATTTATGATACTTATGCGGCACATATATGACGTTTTCCTTAATCAAGCCTTCCCATGCCTGATTAAGGAACACTTTTATAGTGTGGCTGGCAAGTTAAAAACACTCTGACAGTGTCTCAACTCACCTTCCATCTGAGTTACTTATCGTCACCGCGTTTTTCGTAAACATGATCGACAATACCAAAATCTTTCGCTTCCTGAGCCGTCATAAAATGGTCTCGGTCGAGTGTTTTTTCGATTACAGCGTATTTTTTACCTGTGTGATGGACATAAATTTCGTTCAGGCGCTTCTTCATCGCTAAGATGTCATTGGCGTGGCGCTGTATATCTGAGGCTTGCCCCCGGAATCCACCTGAAGGCTGATGTACCATAACGCGAGCATTCGGAAGCGCGATGCGCTGTCCGGCTTCACCAGCAGCCAAGAGGAGTGAACCCATAGAACAGGCTTGTCCCATACAGACGGTTGAAACTGGTGATTTGATATACTGCATCGTATCATAAATCGCCATACCGGCCGTTACAACGCCGCCTGGTGAGTTGATATACATAGAGATTTCTTTCTTAGGGTTTTCAGACTCCAAGAACAAAAGCTGCGCGGTAATAGACGCGGCCATGCCATCTTCGACTACACCTGAAAGAAAGATAATACGGTCGCGTAAAAGGCGCGAATAAATGTCAAAAGCGCGTTCGCCGCGGCTAGACTGTTCGACAACAGTCGGAATAAGATAATTGGTTAAAACGTCTTGTGGGTCTTGCATGGAACTTCCTTGGATTCGAATCATATGCATTATTTATACACATAGGGTAGCGATAATATTAAGGCTTAATACATATTACTGATGAGTTCATATATTCTTACTACAAACCTCGTTTACAAGAGGGAGTGTCAAGATTTTACGAAGCTAAGCACAAGATACGGACTCTGTGATAAAAATCACGGTTTACAAGTGAAAAAGCCTTTAAGTTTTCACCTGTGTCAACAATCTGCTTGCATTTACAATGTGGCAGATTATTTGAGTAATATATATTTTATGGGGGCAATTCATGACAGATAAAGATATTGCACGAAAGAAACGTGCACAAACAATAGCAAAACAAGATGTGGCTATCTGGGAGGCCTTAATCGGAGCCGCAGGTCAGCCAAATATTCAAAAATTTATCATTATGCCAAAGCTTTATAACTTTGCGCGGGCAGGATTAAATATCAGCCACCCTGCATTGGATAGAGAAGAGCAAATTCTACACAATTACATGAATAATGACGGCGCAAATTCAATGCATGATTTTATCAAATTCATCGATGGGCGCATAGACATTGACAAAGCACGCGAAATACAAAGCTCGCTGCAAGAGTTTCTCAAAGCAGCGTAATAAAGTGTGAAGCCAAATAAAAAAGCCCAGTTCTTCAACTGGGCTTTTTTATTTTTATATATCGCTAACGAAACTAAATCATTTCGTCTTCTTCAAAGAGAACGTCTTTCGTCACTTTTTTATCTGTGACTTTAGCTTTCTCAATGATTAAATCCACGACTTTTTCTTCATAAATCGGTGCGCGAAGCTGAGCAATGGCCTGCGGATTCTTCTGATAGAACTCAATAACCTGCTGTTCCTGCCCAGGATATTGACGGGCTTCAGCGATCATAGCTTGCTGTAATTCCTCATTTGAGATTTGGATCTCTTGCTTTTGTCCCATTTCAGCGAGAACAAGACCGAGGCGCACACGGCGTTCAGCAATCTTACGATAGTCTTTCTCAAGCTGTTTGTCGGACTTCTTCGCATCGTCTTCATCAAGTTGGCCGGCTTCCTTTTCAGACTGAACCTGTGTCCAAATATTTGAAAATTCTGCTTCAACCATTTGTGGGGGCAACTCAAATTTATGCTTTTTATCAAGCTCGTCTAGAATCGCCCGCTTAAGCTTCATGCGAGACTGCATTTCAAGCTGTGACTTATATTGATCAGAGACGGCGGCTTTAAGAGCTTCCAAATCCGCAAGCCCAAATTTTTGAGCGAATTCGTCGTCTATAACAGCGTCTTTTTCGCCTTGGACTTCAATAACGCGCGTTGCAAAAACGGCGTCTTTACCTGCTAAGTCCGCGGCTTGATATGGGTCTGGGAATGTGACTTTTACGTCAAGCTCATCATCTGCTTTGGCGCCAATAAGCTGATCTTCGAAACCAGGAATGAACGTACCAGAACCGAGAACAAGCTGATGGCCTTCCATTGTACCGCCGTCAAATGCTTCGCCGTCAACTGTGCCGATAAAGTCGATTAGAACGGCATCGCCTTTCTTGGCTTTAGCGGTCTTAGCTTTTTTCTTGTAAGACTTTTGACCTTCACCAAGCTTGGCAACCTCTTCCTCAAGCTCTTTTTCATCGGCTTCGTGCGTGAGGCGCGTGAACTTTAAGGTCTCAGGATCAACAGGCTCAAAGTCAGGGATAGACTCGACTGTCAATTGATACTCAAGGTCGGCTTTACCTTGCGTGACGTCCTCGCCATTGGCGCGAAGGTCAACCTGGGGCTGACCGGCCGGGCGAATCTTATTGTCATTGATTGCCTGTTGCGTTGTTTCGTTCACCGTCTCTTCAACGACATCTTTCATGATGCTTTGTCCGAACATCTTACGGATATGCGACACAGGAACTTTGCCGGGACGGAAACCTTTAAGGGAGACTTGAGGCTGCATCTCTTTGATTTTGGCTTCGAGCTTGCTATCCAAATCTTCTTTGGGGACCGTAATCGCAAAAGTTTTGCTAAGGCCTTCGGCTTTGAGTTCTTTAATATTCATGACTTGCGTCCATCCTCTTAAACAGGAAGAGTGCCAACGCGTCTCGCTCAGCACCCATGTCTGTCAGTGAAATTTCGCGCCTTATGTCACTTTCATTATATGAACGCAACGCCTGTTAAACGATGTTTTTTGCAAAAATTCAGTGTTTACTTGCCAATCAGCACTCAAAACGCACATTAGGTAAAGAATCGGGACTTAAGACAAAAAGGCTGAGACATATTTATGAACTGGCTGACGGATTCTCCCCTGCTCCCTTATATTAGCGTATTCTTTGGCCCATTTGTGCAAGAAGACGCTGCAGTGCTGTTAGCCGCGAGCCTTTCGGCCAATAACCCCTCATATTTCCCGACAATGTTTTTCGTCATTTTAGCAGGTCTTATACTTTCCGATATCTGGAAATATTGGATAGGCTGGGCCGCCTTAAAAAATGACCGTGCCCGGGCCTTTGCAGAGAAAAAACACGTTATTGACCTGAAGGATAAAGTACAGCGCTATACACTCGTAACCTTATTCGGTGCTCGATTCATTCCGCTTGCGCGTGTTCCCGCCTATGTGGCGTGCGGATTCTTTCGTGTGAATTACGCGAAGTTTTGTCTTATCATCGCGCTCACAGCCACGATCTACACCCTCATCATATTTGCGATCTGTCATCTCTTGGGCGAAGTCATGGGTGAGCAATTTGAATGGCTACTCCCCATTATCGGGGTGAGTGCCGCCTTTATATTTGTCGCTATTCAAATCCTACGCCGCAAATATAGACGCAAAACGGATATAGGCGACGCCTAACTCTGGCTCTGATTTTCGGGTAATTGCAGCCAATCTGCGATAGCGTTCATAGCAGCTTTATTCGCTTCATCCATTGCATCAACAATGGCGCTTACACGGGCGGCATCCGCGCGGACAGTTTTCTCCACGTCAAAAGAGCCCATAAAGTTTCTGTCCGAGGCATTTGCAAGCGTAACTGAATAATGCACGACGGCAAGCGGGGAATTGGCCTCACCCTGGTCAAATCTCGCCTCGAAGCTTTTAATCGTCAAGTGAATGCGCGTATTGGTGCGCGCGCCAGATGATGGGATAACGCCGACCAAATTTGGCCTTTGCCCCATAACATCTATCAAGGATTCTTGTACCAAAACAGGAATAACTTCAGCCCATTTCGCCCCGCCAGCAACAGCAAGGCGGCGGCCATCTGGAGAAACAATGATATCCTGCGTTTCAAAGACAATTGACGCGCTGGGACGGTCAACCCTTATAACTTTTGCACTTGCGGCTTGAGGGGCTCGCTCACGTGCAACATTAAGGCGGTAAATATTATCTGCTGGCGCTGGTTCAGGCAAAAGAGAGACGCAAGCCGTTAGAGAGGCCAGAGCGGATAAAACAAATGACGATTTCAAAAAAGACGACTTAATCATTGTGGCAACTCTACTGTCTCGCGTTCTTCACCTGCGATAAATTGTGCAGGACTACGTTCAAGGCTATCCGCGACACGCCCTAACGTAACAATCAGGCGGCGCAGCCCATCCACTGTTTCTTCCAAATCTGTCAGGCCTGAATTTGAAAGGCGGTTAATCGCATCACGACTATCTGTGATAAGCGCATCTGTTCCATCTGCTGCTGTGCCGATTGACCCTAAGGCCTTATCAAGCTCTGCCATGGAGACTTCTGCACGCGCTAATGCAGATTTCACATCTTCATTGATAAGCGTATCAAAATCATTAGCCGCAACATCGACTGCATTTGCAGCAACCGAAACATCTTTAGCCGCTTGTTCAATAGCAGCGAGCGTACGCTCAACCAAAGCACCGTCAATATCTAGGTCTTTAAGATTACCTGTCATCTGATTTACGTTGGATAAAATCTCATGAAAATCCTCTACCCCCTCTTCCGACATCACATTATTAACTTTTGAAAGCGCCTTTTGAGCGGCTTCAATCACGTTACCGCCGCCGCCCAAAAGCGCGTCAATACGGCTAGCTTCTCCGACAAGGCGGTAAGGTCCCTTGCCGGGAAGGTCTTTGATAAGGGGAAACCCCTCCCCGCCCGGTATGATCTGAATGTAATTGAGGCCTGTCAGCCCTAAAGGCTCCATACGCCCGATACTTTTCGTATCAATAGGCGTACCTGGCTCCACTTCAATATCAACTAAGACTGAATTTGTGTCATTGGGATCTATCCTGAGCCGCGTGACTTCGCCAACTTTCAAACCGTTAAACCTGACTTCTGTGCCTTGCGACATACCTTGCACGCCCCCCACATATGAGACTTCATATTTGTCAACCCGCTGATCTAATTGCGCATTGGACAGCCAAGCAATAAAGCCGATGATTGCGAAAAGAACCGCAATGACAAAAGCGCCTATCAGGGCATAATGTGCTTTATTTTCCATCTTTCGCCCGTCTTAAGTCTTTCCTGCTGAGAGAGCCGCTCGAGAACGTGGCCCGCCAAAATATTCCTGCACCCAAGGGTGATCATAGGCTATTACTTTAGGCAGAGTATCTACAATCGCAATGTGTTTATCAACTAGAACAGCCACCTTATCACAAGTTGTGTAAAGTGTATCCAAATCATGGGTAATCAGCAGAACTGTTAAATCCATAGCTTCACGTAGGCCCAAAATGAGTTCATCGAAAGCATTCGCGCCCACAGGGTCGAGCCCAGCTGTCGGCTCATCCAAGAACAATATCTCGGGATCCAATGCGAGCGAACGTGCAAGTCCCGCGCGCTTTTTCATGCCGCCCGACAAATCCGACGGATAAAGCGTTGCGGCTTGAGGCGGCAATCCTACCATATGGATTTTCATATCCGCCAATTCGCGCATAAGCTTAACGGGCAAATCTGTATGTTCACGCAAAGGCACCATTATATTTTCCCGCACTGTCAGCGATGAAAATAAAGCGCCTCCCTGAAACAGAACACCTATCTGAGTATTAAGTTCAAACCTTTGTTCGGATGTGAGTTCATGCCTGTTATACCCGAAATAACGGATAACCCCGCCTTCTGGTTCTTTGAGCCCCAAAAGCGTATTCATCAAAACGGATTTTCCTGTACCAGAACCGCCAACCAAACCGACTATCTCGCCTCTCGTCAGTCGAAAGTTCAAATCCTCATGGATAATATTAGATCCAAATTGAGTGAGAATACCCCGCGCTTCCATGGGAGCATCTGTCTTGTCTATCTTCAAAACCATCTTAAATACCCATCTGGAAGAAGAAGAGCGCGAAGACAGCATCAACCGCAATAACCGCGAAAATAGCTTGGACAACACTTGTCGTTGTTCGTGCCCCAAGCGAGTCAACACTGCCCGTCACGGCCAAACCCTGTCGGCAGCCAATAAGGGCTATGATGATCGCAAAGAAAGGCGTCTTAGCCATGCCAATCCAAAATTGCTTGAGTTCCACAACTTCATTTAGGCGCGCGAAAAATAAGATCGGTGAGATATCCAATCCACCGAGCCACGCGATTAGCATACCCGCAAATATCCCGCTCATCATTCCCAAAAACGTAAGGATAGGCAGAGATATCAGACAGGCCAGCGCCCGAGGAACAACCAGAACTTCGAAAGTATCTAATCCTATGACTGTCATCGCATCAATTTCTTGACGCATTTTCATGGCCCCGATTTGGGCTGTAAACGCTGAATCTGAACGCCCGGCTATCAAAATGGCTGTGATGATGGGAGCCAATTCTCTTAAGACGGACACCCCTACTAAATCCACCATGAAAACAGAGGCGCCAAATGTAGAGAGTAGGTTCGCCCCCAGATAGGCGATTACAGCTCCGATAAAAAAGCAGAGCGTCATAACGATGGGAGCCGCATTAAGTCCGATTTCTTCAGTCAATGCGACAACAGATTTCCAACGAATAGTGCGGGGCCTTAGCAGCATTTTGAACAGCACCACGAAGAACTGACCAATAAAGGCTATAGTATCAATGGATTCGAGGAAAAACCGTTCTGAGGCTCGGCCCATATTCGTAAGCGAGTCATACCATTGCCGCGTCGGGTCTGGCGGCCGTCCCATCACAGCATCTGCTGCAGCTTGGACAAGTGTGCGTTGACCTGCACTGCCTGCAATGACGTCCCACTCATGACATTGCCCCGCGCCCATGCGCACAGCACGCGCAAACATATAGGCGCCTGCTGTGTCCAGCTCACTGACATCGGCGACGTCATATTGAACCGTGTCATAATCCATCGCGTCTAATTTTTCTGTCAAGTCCTCATCAATCGCTCCAATGTCTCGTAATGTCCAAGGCCCTTTGGCGCGAAAGGTCACCACCCGCCCAGATTGGGTCAGCTCATATTCCGGAGGACGTGAATTGCTGTTTGACGACATTCCTCTAACGTGCGTATCTACACACGATTGGTCAAGACAGGATTAGCATTGCGGGACTTAAAAATAGCGATTGAGCACTGGCCCGTGGCAGGTGAATTTCGCATTGCAAATAGCGCTTTAAAAGAAATCACAGTTGTCACAACGACTATTCAACAAGGCGCGCACATAGGACGTGGGGAATGTCGCCCCTATGCAAAATATGATGAGACAGCAGATAGCGTCGTCTCACAAATTAAAATGATTAAGACAGATATAGAGAATGGACTCGATACAAATGGCCTACAAAAACGCCTCCCAGCGGGCGCGGCAAGAAATGCTATCGATTGTGCTCTTTGGGACTTAAAAGCAAAACAAAGCGGGCGTTCCATCCCTGATCTATTGGGGACACCGGCTCCATCGCCTCGCCTCACAGCGTTTACACTCTCTATAGATTCGCCACCTCAAATACGAAAAGCGGCCATCAGGGCAAAAGCCTACCCTATCTTAAAAGTAAAAATTGACGGCATGGAGGGGCTCGCCTCTTGTTTAGCTGTGATGGACGCGAGGCCTGATGCTCAGCTTATTATTGATGCCAATGAGGCTTTGCAGCCCGCTGATATTTTGGAGTTTCAAAGCGCTTTAGAAGGCAAACCTGTGATTATGATTGAGCAGCCCTTATCTCGCAGTAATTTTGGAGACATTCCAAATAGGCCAAACACGCTACCAATCTTTTGCGCGGATGAATCTCTGCACGTCGCGGCAGATTTAGACCGGCTTTGGGAGTCTGGCTACCGTGCCGTGAATGTAAAGCTCGATAAATGCGGCGGGCTGACCGAAGGTTTGGAACTTATGCGCGCCGCCAAAGCCAAAGGCTTTATTATAATGGCGGGATGCATGGTAGGTACATCCTTGGCTATGGCCCCGATGATGGTCTTGGAAAGTTTTGCCGATTACATCGATTTGGACGGAGCGCTTTTACTTGCAAAAGATCGAAAGCATGGCGTTACGTATCAGGGACCATATATTCATCCGCCGAAGGCTGAGCTTTGGGGGTGAAGGCCGTAAAACTATAATAGGGGCTAGTTTACTAAATCAACTTTCCGAATTTGTGCTTCACGGACGCGATCTCCGAAAGCATTCGTAATATCACGCAACTCATTCACAGAGCTTTTATAAGATAGGAATTCGCCTTCTGAAGCGCGGCCTGTCGTTTTGATTAAGGCCTCTTCGAAAATTGTTGACGCTTCACGGGACGCTATGAGCGCTTTTTCGAGACTCACTAATTCTTTGCGTAATTTTTTCTCTGCGGGTGCCATGGCGAGGTAGACTTCTGCAGCTTTCGTTGTTTGTTCAACATGCGTCGAGGCCATCCGAATATCAGAAAGAACAACATTGCGATCTATCGCTAAATCAGCATATCCAATAGCCGCTGTCTGTGTAACGTCTTTTTGTTCAAGGCCTTCCAATAAAACACGTGCAGCGGAACGCATTTTTTTACGGCTGTCCTTTTGAACAAAACCACGACTCGAAAATACAGCGTATAATTTGGCAGTCGCCCGCTGGACAACATTCACATCAACAGCTTTGGCTGTCATGGGCTTTGACTGCATAGCGACATCATTAAGATCAACTGTCGCGCAAGCCGTCATGGATAAGCAAGCCGTAAACGCAATAGTTAGTCGAAGTCCCATAAATTAATCCCACGCTTCATTTGCGCAAAACACTATAGCTTACGCAAAAAACCTATGTGCTCTTTAAGCATGCCATGTTGAATATTGTCTGAACGAATAGCGTTAAATCTTAGTAATAACGGCCTAAGACCGTCATTAACTCATACTAAATTTGCGATGACTGCATTTTAGGTCACATTACGCTCTGAAAGGCGGTGGAATAAGGTGAGCAAGACATAAGCAACAATTAATAAAATCACTAATCCCAGATTTGTTGAGATCTTTGCGTACAAAGCTGGAAGGAATTTTTGCAAGACCCCCAAGATAAGAACAAGGCCCATAAAGACAGGGGCAATCCACTTAACAAAGAACATGACAAAGCGTCCAATCGCTTCGCCATCACCTGAAATCTCTTCATTCACGATAGCCTTTTTCAGACGTCCGCCGGTAAAGAGCACAAGTAATAGCGCTGAGAGCGGCGCCAAAATAGGTCCGGCCAACCCTGTGTCGATAAAGTCAAAGAACTCAGATGAATATAGCGAGCAGAGACCTAAAAGAGTAATGGCCGCGCCTGTGATGATCGCGGCTTTTTTCTTAGTCATATTAAACCTCTCGGCCACGTAAGCGACGGAAGGTTCTAGCAGTGAAACAGAGGACGTAATGGCTGCAAAGAAAGCCAAGAAGAAGAAGGCTGCGCCGACATACCAATACTCAGCAAGAGCTGTTGGCAAGGTGATGAAGAAGATGCCAGCACCTGCGCTAAAGTCTAGATTATTGGCAAAAACAATTGGGAAAATCGCAAGACCTGCCGTGATCGCCACGAGCGTATCTACGACACTAATACCTACTGCAGCTTTGGGAATACTAATATTACGCGGCAAATAAGACCCGTAAGTAATCATAATCGCATTCCCAATGCCGATTGAGAAGCAGGCTTGTCCCAAGGCTGACGTCGCGACTTGCGGCGTGATCTTGGTAAAGTCTGGCGTAAACATGAAGGACACCGCTTTACCTGTCCCGCCAGACGGCATGCCAGAGATGATGGAATACGCTGCTAAGCCCAAGAGCAAAACGAAGAATAAAGGCATAAGCAAACGCGCGGCTGTCTCAATTCCTTTATTCACCCCCCGTGCAACCAGCCAAATCGTAAGACCCGCAAAAATTAGGAAATATGGTAATACGCTTAAAGGCTTATCCAGCATGTCTCCGAATTGCGCTGAAATTATTTCAGGACTTTGACCTGAAAAAGAGTTTCCAAGGAAACGAACTAAGTAATTCAAAACCCAAGCCGCCACGACGCAGTAGAAACTGACAATCAAAAATGAGGCGATCATGCCGAGCCATGCGCCGCCACTCCAGCCTTTGGACACGCCGCTTCTCATTGCCAAATCATTTTGCGACCCGACCGCACTGGACGCCTGTCCGGCACGTCCGATCATAAATTCACTCATGAGAACCGGAATGCCAACAAAGAAGATACAGGCAACATAAACAACAAGGAAAGCCGCACCGCCATTTGTACCTAACTCAGCGGAAAAACGCCAAAGATTACCGAGCCCGACTGAGGAGCCGACCGCGGCCATTACGAATGCAAATTTTGATGACCATTGTGCTGTGCCAGCTGCCGCCATGAGAACCCCCTACAGGTTATTTATTAGTTTTTCCGCACGTTAAGACATTCAAAGCGTGGGTCAAGATGTGCTTTGGATTAGTTTTACCTATCGTCTGAACCGCTTGGAACAAAAACCTAGCTATGACTGCGGGGTAATTCATTTTTGCGGTGCAAATGCGCTGACAAAATAAGACCAAATCCCGTCATCACAGTCAGTATGACAGTGCCGCCATATGAAATCAGAGGGAGCGGCACACCGACCACAGGGGCGAGCCCCATAACCATGCCTAAATTGATGAAAATATAGAGCGTGAATGTCGTCGTCAGGCCCAAGACCAACAATCTGGAAAAAACATGTTTGCATTGCGTGGACAGCCAGATGCAAAGTCCGATGACCAACATATAAAGTCCCATCGTCAGCAGGCTACCGATAAGACCAAATTCCTCGCCTATAACAGTAAAGATAAAATCCGTTCTATTTTCTGGCACATATTCAAGCTGTCTTTGCGTACCATTCATAAAGCCTTTGCCTGAAACACCGCCACTTCCAAGAGCAATTTTTGACTGGGTTATATGATAACTTGCACCAGTTGGATCGCGCGAAGGGTCTAGAAATGTGAGAATTCGTGAGCGTTGATATTCTTTCAAACCAAATCGGAAAAATAGAGGTAAAGCCACGGTACTAGCGAGTGCCGCCCCGCCAATAACGCGCCAATTCACGCCCGCTAAAAAAGCAATAGCAACACCTGTCGCGGCGACTAATAACGTTGTTCCTAAATCTGGCTGGCGCAAAATCAACGCCATGGGCAATAAGATTAAAATGGCGGCGCCTAATAATCCAAAAAAACGTGATATGCGCCACTTTGGCAAATCGTGATAATAACGAGCTAGCGCCAAAACAATTGCGAGCTTCATAATTTCAGACGGCTGCAAACGTATGAATTGAAGATCAAGCCATCTTTGGGAGCCATTCACGCTAACCCCCATGACATCAACAGCGACCAAGAGTACCAAAGCCCCAATATAAGCAGGATAAGCCAAAGTGTACCAAACTTTCACATCGACCATAGCGACGCTGATCATAAGACCTCCAGCTACAATTAAGCGAATAAGATGCTGCTGCGCTCCTCGCGACCAGACGCCATCTGTGGCAGCAAATATCATCACAACGCCAACAAGACCCACAAGCGACACAAGCGCGACTAATAACCAATTTATCTCATAGAGCTTTGTTGTCAGGCCTGCCTTGGATGATAGCGTATTCATTAGAGGGATTGCTCCCGGGTTTTGGCTTCTGTGACGGGTTTAATGCCGTCGCGTTCTAAGGCTTTATTTAACACGGACCTTACAATTGACGCCGCCCTTTTTGAGCCTGAGCCCCCATGTTCAACGATACACCCCACAGCAAAACGAGGGTTTTTATAAGGCGCATAGCCCACGAAAATCGAATGATCCCGCAGTTTCCAAGGCAGCTCCTCATTTCGGCGCAGACGAGAGAGACGTTCTGATGTTGATATTCCGCGGACTTGCCCTGTTCCAGTTTTTCCGGCCATGTCAAAGCCCTTTATACCAACGCCATTATCGCGATAAGCTGTGCCGCCTGGTTCTTCACACACAGACCACATCGCATCTTGAACGATCGCAATATGCTCCGGATTTATGTCGAGATCTTCCATCTCAGGCAAAGTCTGACCAATTAACAAATTAGGCACCAAGGCCTTTCGCCCATTCGCAAGACGTCCTGCCATCACAGCTAATTGCAATGGCGTCGCCAGAACAAAGCCTTGCCCGATTGAAGCATTTAATGTGTCGCCTGTCCGCCACCCATTACCTAATTTGGCTTGTTTCCAAGCAGGGTCAGGCATAATGCCCGACTTCACGCCCGAAATACCAATATCAAAGGCTGTGCCAAATCCAAGCTTCCGGCCCATTTGCGCAATTCTGTCCATGCCTATGATCTGGCCAAGTTCATAAAAATATATATCGCAGGATTGCTTGAGCGCATCCCTCATATCAACAAGCCCGTGACCTCCGCGTTTCCAACAATGGAAATTTCTGTTGCCAACACGAATTTTCTGCGTGCAGACCGTTTTTCCTTCGACATTGATGAGCTCGCTCTCGAGCCCGGCCAACATAACCGCCATTTTAAACGTCGATGCAGGCGGATACCCGCCACTCAAAACTTTATTATATTGCGGGCGTTTCTCATCATTATTTAGGCGGTTCATATCCTGTTGGGTTAACCCAGAGACAAACATATTTCCGTCAAATGTCGGCATAGAGAGCAAGGTTCTTAGCTCCCCCGTCATGACATCAATAACCGCTATACCCCCGCTATCTTCTTCAAAAAGTTCTGCGGCATATCTCTGCAGTTCAGCATCAATGGTCAGCCAAATATCTTTGCCGTCCACGGCTTTGTCTTTGGGCTCTGGCCATTCCCGCACCACACGGCCTAACGCATTGACCTCAACTTTTAATTTACCTGCAGCGCCGCGGAGTATCTTATCCGCGGCCGCTTCTACCCCCGTTTTCCCGATACGGAATGTGGGCTGCCGAAGCATAGGATCATCATCTTTTTGTACATCACGCGGATCGGCACGCCCGACATAGCCTAGCGTATGCGCAAATATGCCTTCATTCGGATAGAAACGCCCTTCCCCGACTTCAGGGATAACGCCCGGCAGATCAGGAATATTTAGATTAAGCGCTGAGAATGTTTTCCAGTCCAAATGATCATCAATAAGTATGGGCACAAACCCCGCATGCTCACGAATATCTTTCTTGATGCGCTTTATCGTTTTATCATTAAGAGGCAGCACCTCTGAAACCCGTTTTAGAGTTGCGTCAACATCCTTCACTTGTTCAGGCACCATAACCACGCGGTAGTCTTGACTGTTGACGGCGAGGTTTTCTCCAAACCGATCTAAGATACGTCCCCGGGACGGGATTGTAATATTAAAATTAAAGCGGTTATCATCTGAGAGAACACGGTAATCCTCAGCTTTGACAACCTGCAAGTAGTAAAGACGGCTGGCTAAAACACCAAAAACGCCGAGGCCACCAGCGCCCAATATGGCGGTACGGCGCGTAATGATGCCTTCATCAAAATCCGCCATTACATTCCCCTCAAATCAGGGTCAGTCAGAATATAACGGCCGAGATGTCGTATGGCGTAAATTAAAGGAAATAAAACCAATGCAGCTAAGGCTTGATAGACGAGCACCGTAAATTCTGGGCGGCTACCTAATGCAAACCAGCCCAAGAGGAAAGAGGCGATAAACGCTATCATCAGAGCCATAATCCACAATGTAAAAGCGGACCTAAAATTATGCGGCTTTGAGCGCATATGTGGACGGAAGACACCGAAAACTGTCAGGAATATTAAGGCCCATAGACCTAAAGGCCCTGCGGATAGAAGGTCGAGAAATAACCCCATCAGAAAAATAACCAGAATAGACTGTATTGTTTTATCAGTTCTGGGCCACAAACACACACCCATTAGCGGTAAGAAGATAAAAGCAATTGTTCTCCCCCCAATATTCACGTTGAGCACAGAAATAAAAACTAGAAACAGTAAAAAAACGGCGCCTTTCCAGCCCCCTCCTTTTCCATAATTCTGTGATGAACTGCGCATAACCATCAGGGCGTACCCGGCTCTGGCATCACGGCTTGGATCTCACTTGACCCGCTTAGACCCTCGCCATCGCTCTTCGTCCCAGCTCCTTCACTTGGCAAGTCATCCTCTAAGATCTCGGAAAGTGTGACAGGTTCAAATGGATACACCCAGACCCAATCGTTGTTTTTCTTACTGGTATTAAGCTCGACAACAAACTGCCTCGCATTTTGCTCTTTAACTATACCTATTGGCAGCCCCGCTGGCAGAACTCCATCATCTCCCGACGTTATAACCTTATCACCATCGGCCCAATCAGCCCGATCATCCACAAAAGCCAAGCGCGGCAAGTCACTATTATCACCAGATAAAATTGCTCTCGCGCTAGAGCGCATTGACATGACAGAAATGCGGCTGTTCAAATCTCCTAAAAGTAAAACACGCGAAGCATTAGGCCCGGCTCTGAGAATATGACCATAAAGTCCATCAACCGTCATCACAGGGTGGCCTTTTTTAAGGCCCTGATTTCGACCTGAATTGATCAAAGCAGAGCGGACAAATGGTCCTTCAATTTCACTCACGGCTCGAGCCACAATTTTACGAGCGGGTATATCCAAGCCGCTATCTGCACCTAAAATCTCTTCAAACCTGCGGAGCTTCATTTCCATAAGCTCAGCGCGCTGTTTATCTTCCCGAAGGGCATATAGCTCTTCCCGTAAGGATTTATTTTCTTCGAAGGCGCGTGAACGGTCTTTAAATTCCGCGATGAGGTTTTCCGCTCCGCGCAGAGGCTTAGACAGCATCGCTAAGCCGGGTGACGTTGCGGACTCAGCATTTGTTTGTGTTCTTAGTAAAAGCCGTTCGCTTCCACGATCCGTGATAAAGAGAAGGGCTGATGCTATGAAAGTGAATATAAACGTAATCGTCGAAGCGCGGGTGTTATCAGTTGAGCTACCAAACATATTTGACGTCAGGGCTGTCCCCGAAACACTCCTTTATGAGTAGATTTAGACGCCGCTGGAAAGGACGCTCTTCCACTTCTTCAAATTTTCAACGACTGTTCCTGAGCCCCGCACAACACAAGATAACGGGTCGTCCGCAATCGAAACTGGCAGCCCCGTGCGATTGCTAATTTCAGCATCCAGATTTCTAAGCAACGCCCCGCCGCCCGTCAGCATGATACCCTTATCGACGATATCAGCGGCCAATTCTGGCGGCGTCGCCTCCAAAGCCATTTTCACAGCTTCAACAATTTGCTCAACAGGTTCTGCCAGACTCTCTGCAATCATAGCCTCGGTCACACGAATTTCACGCGGTACGCCATTCATTAGATCACGGCCTTTAATCTGAACCGTCATGCCCTCATTGTCGGCTGGCATCATCGCGGAGCCGATTTCTTTTTTCACGCGCTCAGCAGACATTTCGCCTAAAAGCAGGTTTGTCGTGCGGCGCACATATTGGATAATCGCATCATCCATTTTGTCGCCGCCCACACGGACAGACCGAGAGTAAACGATACCGTCCAGAGACAATACAGCAACCTCGGTTGTGCCGCCGCCAATATCAACAACCATTGAGCCAGAAGGCTCGTGAATGGGAAGCCCCGCACCTAAGGCAGCCGCCATAGGTTCTTCAATGAGGTAAACGCGTTTCGCGCCCGCCTGTTCTGCTGATTGATGAATAGCGCGGCGTTCAACAGCCGTCGCTCCCGATGGTACACAAATAACAACGTGGGGCTTACGGCGGATAAGTCCTGTCTTATTCACTTTTTTGATGAAGTGAGCAATCATGGCTTCCGCCACCTCGAAGTCCGCAATCACGCCATCTTTCATCGGACGAATGGCTTCGATATGACCGGGTGTTCGGCCTAGCATATTCCGGGCCTCGATACCGACAGCATGAACAACTTTGCGTCCATTACGGTTGGAAAAGGCGACGACCGAAGGTTCGTTAAGAACAACATCTCTGCCTTTGGCATAAACCAACGTATTCGCCGTGCCGAGATCGATAGCAATATCCGATGAAAAGGCGCTGAGTAGAGATGGAAGCATGATAGCCCTAGTATAATTTTATCCGTTATGCCCGTATTTTACGTGGCTGAAATATTTCGTTGACATGACTAGCAGAACGGGATTCGCTTTAATAAGTGTTAATGGATTTTACACAGATAAAAAGCAAGGGCTCCGCGGCTTTAAATAGCCTTAAACACTGTCTTTTTTTAGCTCAGGCGCAACTTCATGCCTTAATCGTTTACGGGCTAAAAACATAAAGCCGACGAGTAATAGAGCTAGGCCAATAAAAACGGTCATTACGACCTTACCCTCGCTGCCAGAGATAAGACCCTGACCGACCAAAGCTACGATAGCTATCTTGGGAATAATTCCCAGAGCGGTGCCCGCAAAAAATGATGGGAATGTCATACGGGATACACCCGCGGCCATATTGACCAAAACAAATGGTCCTGTAGGTACAAAACGCACGGCAAAGCTTGTGACGAAACCATTTTTACGCACAATACGCACGATACGGTTTACGAGTTCGCCGCCATAGCGCCGCAAGCGCTCGGCGCCCATCCAGCGTCCAAGCCAAAAATCTAAACTTGCCGATACCATTGTTGCAATCCAAGCATATATTCCGCCATTCGCAGGACCAAAGGCAACGATAACGCCAGCAATTAAAGCCCATTGCGGCGCACCTAAAAAAGCGGCGAGGACAAATGTTAGAATTGTCAAAGGTAATCCGTAACCCGACTCCCTAAGATGCTGGAAAAAGCGGTGAAATTCGCTCTCACGCAAACTCAACATTTCCTGTCCAAGCAAAACAAGCGCAATAACAACGCCAAACATAACCAAGAGCACAGACAATGCCCTTATGGCCTGCTTGTCCATCTGCGTAAAAAATGCCCAGAACGATTTCATCCCCTGCCTTTACAGAGAATAAAGCCATGAGGAAAATGAAATTACTTCAAGCTTAGTTACAAAAAAAAGGCGCCCTCTTCGAAGAAAGGACACCCTACCAAAATTGGTTAAGTTTGCGCATGACTGCTCCAAATAGGAGCGTGTTTAGCAATATTTACCTTTTAGCCGCGAGTCAAAACATTTTTGTGGAAATATTTGCCTCAAATGCCCTTTTTTGTGCATCATTCTCTATGTGAACCCAATCTTTGGCCTGACCTCTGAACCATGTGAACTGACGCTTAGCAAAGCGCCGCGAATCTCGCTTGGCCATTTCGATACAGTCTTCAAGACTGGCCTCACCTCGTAAATGAGGGAAAAACTGCTGTAAGCCTATAGCCTTCATCATTGGCAAACTCGCATCATAGGTCTTGGCAAAAACGGCTTTAGCCTCATCTAAACCACCCCCCTCAATCATATTCTCAAAGCGGGCATTTATGCGCTCATAAAGAGATTGCCGTTCCGGCAATAATACGGCGCGGCAGCAGAAATGCTTTGGAATGATAGGGCGAGTCTCTTTTTGCCATTCACTCAGCGCGCGGCCCGTTTCATAATAAACGCTAACGATGCGCAAAAGGCGCTGTGGATCGTTGCCTAATACCCTGGCCGCCGCACCCGAATCAATACGCTCTGCCTCAATGCGCAGCGCCGCTATGCCTTCTTCATCTAATATGGATTGCGCTTTTGACATCGCTTGATCCGAGACAGGCGGGACCTTGGCGATCCCTTCGATAAGCGCTTTAAAATAAAGTCCTGTGCCGCCTGTTAAAATCGGCACAACATCTCTCGCAAGGCAATCAAGTATAATAGGCTGAACCTCACGAAGCCATTGCCCTGTCGAATAGCGCACATCGCCCGCAATATGACCAAATAAATGATGCGGAACATTCTGCATCTCTGACTCTGTCGGCCGCGCGGATAAAATCTGCAAATCGGCATAAACTTGCAAAGCATCTGCATTGATGATCTCGCCGCCCACAGATTTCGCAATCTCGAGCGCCCAAGCGCTCTTGCCGCTAGCGGTTGGGCCTGCGATACAAATGATTGGTTTCATAAAACGAGTCTTTTCATGTCTGCATCCATACCCCGCATCGCGACAATAGTGCTAGCCAAAAGAGAGGCGAGAGATTTTGAGACCGCGCTAGGCAGCATTCCCCTTTTGGAAGACGTAGCCATTCTATCGGAAGGCAAAGCTTTTGAGGGCGTAATCTCAGAAAGCCTGACACAAGCGGACATAGTGAACGCCTTGGAGTCTTGCGGCGTCAAAGCGGATATCTGTATCCAGCCCCAGAAGGACCGCAAAAAGAAACTTCTCATTTGCGACATGGATAGCACACTTATCGGCCAAGAATGTATTGATGAGCTTGCTGACTTTGCGGGCGTAAAAGACCGCGTCTCCGCCATCACCGAACGCGCTATGCGCGGTGAAATAGGCTTTGAAGGTGCGCTGACGGAACGTGTTAGCTTATTGAAAGATTTAGACATTACTGTCCTTCAAAAGTGCTTTGAAGAGCGCATCACGTTGAACAAAGGCGCACGGGTTCTCTGCCAAACGATGAAGGCTGATGGCGCAAAAACTGTGATTGTTTCAGGTGGGTTCACATTTTTCACGCAGCGCGTCGCAACGGCATGCGGGTTTGATAGCCACCAAGCCAATACACTAATTGAAGCCAATGGAAAACTAACAGGCGGCGTCGGAATGCCTATCCTCGGACGAGAAGCCAAGCTGGAAGCTTTAAAGGAACATAGCACTGAATTTGGCGGGCGTGCGGCTGCCATAGCCATAGGCGACGGCGCGAATGACTTAGCTATGATAACAGCGGCAGGATTGGGCATTGCTTTTTATGCCAAGCCTCTGGTCGCGGCAGAGGCCCATTGCGCCATCAACCATACCGACCTGCGGACAGCCCTCTATTTCCAAGGCTATCGCGAGAGTGAATTTATTTCTTAGGATTAAACATGACTATTAGCCGTTTTCACACCACCGCCCGTTCCAGCAAATATGTCAAACATAACGGCACAGTTTATCTGTCGGGTCAGGTTGGTGATGGCGAGAGCCTAGCCGAGCAAACGCATGATTGCCTGTCGCGCGTAGATAGCCTTCTAAAAGAATCAGGCTCAAGCCGAGAACATATTTTGCAAGCCGTCATATGGTTATCTGATATGGCATATTTTACCGAGTTTAACGAGATATGGAATGCATGGGTTCCTGAGGGTCATGCCCCTGCCCGCGCTTGCGGCGAAGTCAAAATGGCGCGAGAGATTTTGAAGGTTGAGATTATTATTACGGCAGCAACCATGGAATAGGCGCAACTCTTTGACTGCGCCGCGCGTAGTTACATCATGACAAAGCGCACATTTCCCGATGACTTTATTCC
>JAHDDT010000135.1 GCA_020629195.1 Hellea sp. | reverse complement strand
CGATATTTGGCGACTGTACGGCGGGCAATGTCGATGCCTTGATCCCGCAAGAGTGCGACGAGTTTATCATCTGATTTCACATCGCCTTCGACTTCTTCGTCAATGAGGATTTTGATTTTATGACGCACGGCCTCTGCACTATGGGCTTCGCCCCCGCCAAGCGACGGAATAGATGCGCCAAAGAAATATTTCAGCTCGAACATACCGCGCGGCGTGGACATGAACTTATTTGATGTCACGCGCGAAACTGTAGACTCATGCATATCAATCGCTTCAGCAACGGTCTTCAGATTGAGGGGCCGCATATGATCAATGCCATAGGCAAAAAAGCCGTCTTGCTGTTTCACAATTTCGCTCGCGACTTTCAAAATTGTTCGGGCGCGTTGATCGAGCGATTTGACCAACCAATTGGCATTCGCATGGCATTCGCTCATGAATTCTTTGGTTTTTTCATCTCCGCCCAGCGCTGCAATTTCATTATAATAACGGTGATCAACAAGCACACGCGGCAAGTTATCTGAGTTCAATTCTACTGCCCAGCCGCCTTGTGGGGTTTCACGGATAAAGACATCAGGCTCGACAGCTGCCGCCATTTCGCCGCCAAAAGCCAGCCCCGGTTTTGGCGCGAGGGATTTGAGGCGCTTGACGCGCTCCATTAGCTCGTCCTTATCTACTTCGCAGAGCTTCATAAGCTTAGTCAGATCATGTTTTGCGAGTAATTCAAGATTGTCCAAAAGAGCTTGCATGGACATATCAAGCGCCCCCGCATCGCGAAGCTGAAGGGATAAACATTCAGACAGATTGCGCGCAAAAACGCCTGTCGGCTCAAAGGTTTGCAGCTGCGTGACAAGTGATAAAACACTATTTTCAGCCACGCCTAGATTGTTTGCAATGTCTGTAATATCGGCGCGTAAATAACCATTTTCATCAACATGATCTATCAAATGTTGCGCAATGAGACGATCTCGGTCAGACAGATGCAACATGGCGAGCTGTTCGTATAAATGCTCAGATAGGCTTTTTTCAGCTGCTGTATTGGCCACTGCGTCATAATCACTACTGCCATTAAAGCTTCCACCTGTCCCCGCTTTAGACCAATCTACAGAGCCGCCAACATCTGCGGCCATATCTGACGCCGTAGCTTCACTATTCATTGCATGATCAGGTGCGTCCATTTCAGATGCACTGGACGCTGGAGCATCAAGGCTCACGCTCGGCTCTGTTGTCTCAACCTTAGCCACATCCTCGCCACGGCGGTTTTCATCCCCTGTTCCGCGCTCCAAAAGTGGATTGCTCTCAAGCTGCTCTTCCACAAAGGCTGAAAGCTCTATATTTGAGAGTTGCAACAGCTTAATTGCTTGCTGCAATTGCGGCGTCATGACAAGGGACTGGCCCTGTTTAGCCTGTAACTTTGGCGCTAAAGCCATAATATTCACCATTCAATAAGGCCGCTTTGCGACACTTCACCAAGGCCGATTTTTCGGCTCATTGCAGAGAGGCTTAGCGGAAAAGGTTTAAAATAAGGTTTGCGGCATGAATTTTGCTAGGCGCGCAGATTTACGGCTCGCCAGATACAGCTATCCTGCGCTTTGACTCGGCCTTTTTAAAATGAAAGCCAACATTTAGTCGTTGTCCAAATAAATGGACGTCCGCAGGGCGTTCGCCTTGAGGCACACCTGGGAATACTATAAACACAAGGAAAAGCCCTGCGGCGGTGATTTTATCTGCTGCTTCTCAAGTGAAGCTGGCAGAGACCCGCATTCCGCACGCGTAATTCGCGGCGCTAAGCCTCACCGTCCCGCTACAAACAAAGCTACGCGTTTTGCCTGTCCATGTAGCGGGAACACCATCACTATAAACGATCTTTAGGCGCCCAAGGATTTAATAGTTTTAGGCCCTCATAAACGCGGTGTTTTTTGAGGATTTCATCAAGGATTAAGGTGTTTTCCAAAGGTAAAACCTGCTAGGGATATCTTATGATGACCAAAGTCAAAATATGCGGCCTGACGCGTCCCGAAGATGTCGAAACAGCCATTCTTTATGGGGCAGATTATCTCGGTTTTATTGTTGAGGCAAAATCTTTGCGGCGATTATCCGTTATGCGGGCCGCCGCTTTATCCCTGCCTGCAAAATCTAGTGCCCGAACCGTAGCCGTTGTCGTCAATCCTGATGATGCGCTTATCACCGCCATCACCGCGCAAATGAAGCCCGATTATATACAGCTCCATGGCGATGAAAGCGTAGGCCGCGTGGCCGAGATTGCGCGTCTGTCCAAAACGGCCATCATCAAAGCCATCGCAGTTGCGGCGGATGAAGATATGAAAGAGGCCGAACATTATGCCGGCGTGGCGGATTTTCTACTCTATGATGCGAAACCGCCAAAAGGTGAGACTGTCAGAGGCGGTCATGGCCTGTCCTTTGATTGGAACATCCTTACAACCTCACCGCTCCCAAAAATATGGGCCCTCGCAGGTGGCCTCACACCCGAAAACGCCGCAGAGGCCGTAAGACGGACAAAAGCGCCTATCCTCGATGTTAGCTCTGGCGTTGAAGCAAGCGCGGGCTTAAAAGATGCGCTTAAAATTCAAGCCTTTATGAAAGCCGTGCGAAATGGGTAAGCCTGAAAATATAACAACTCCCGATGAGAATGGGCGCTTTGGTGATTTTGGCGGGCGTTATGTCGCCGAGACATTGATGCCGCCTATCTTGGAGCTTGAGAAAGCTTATGAGGAGGCCAAAGCTGACCCGAGCTTCCAAGCCGAGCTTGATGATTTCTTCAATCATTATGTGGGACGCCCATCGCCGCTTTATTTCGCCGAACGCCTGACGGAATTTGCAGAGGGGGCCAAGATATACTTCAAGCGCGATGAGCTGAACCACACAGGTGCGCATAAAATCAATAATTGCATGGGCCAAATCCTGCTTGCCAAGCGCATGGGCAAAAGCCGCATAATTGCTGAAACAGGCGCGGGGCAGCACGGCGTTGCCACCGCTACTGTCGCCGCGCGCTTTGGCTTGAAATGTATCGTTTATATGGGCGCAACCGATATTGTCCGCCAGAAGCCAAATGTCTTTCGCATGCGCCTGCTCGGGGCCGAAGTCCGCGCCGTGCATAGCGGAACAGCTACGCTGAAAGATGCCATGAATGAAGCCTTGCGCGATTGGGTCACAAATGTTGGCGATACATTTTACTGTATCGGCACAGTTGCCGGCCCGCATCCCTACCCCGCAATGGTACGGGACTTCCAAGCCATTATTGGCCGCGAAGCCAAACAGCAAATCCTCGAGCGCGAAGGTCGTCTGCCGGATGCTGTTGTCGCCTGTATTGGCGGCGGGTCAAATGCGATGGGCCTCTTCCATGAATTTGTGCCTGAAACCTCCGTGCGCCTCATTGGAGTCGAAGCGGCGGGGCGCGGCGTTGATACGGGCCTACATGCCGCGAGCCTGACGGGGGGAACACCGGGCGTGCTCCACGGCAATCGGACTTACCTGCTCCAAGACGAAGACGGACAAATCAAAGACGCCCATTCCATTTCGGCAGGTCTGGACTATCCCGGCATCGGCCCGGAACATGCACACCTTCACGATATTGGCCGCGCCGAATATGTTTCCGCCACAGATGACGAAGCGCTACACTGGTTCCAAGAATGTGCGCGATTAGAGGGCATCCTCCCCGCACTCGAACCGAGCCACGCCATCCCGCGAACCGTCGACCTTGCCAAAGAGCTTGGCAAAGATGGGCTGATTATTATGAATATGTGCGGCCGCGGCGATAAAGACGTCTTCACGATCGCCGATGCGCTGGGTGAGCATATTAGTGAGGGGACGGACGCAGAGAATGGGA
>JAHDDT010000031.1:5144-23342 GCA_020629195.1 Hellea sp. | reverse complement strand
CCTATTCCCCAACCATGACACTCGACCCCAAAGATTGGCCTGCTTTCCGTAAGACGGCCCATGCTATGCTTGATGCCTCGCTTGATAAGCTGGAAAATGCGCGGGAGGGACGTGTGTGGTCGCCTGTGCCTAAGGCGCTTAAGGCTGAGATTAATTCGCCCTTGCCGCAGGGCGGGATTTCGGCAGAGCAGATGCGGGCCGATATTGAATCTATTATGCCTTATAATCCCGGCAATATTCATCCGCGCTTTTTCGGCTGGGTGAATGGGGCGGGCGCGCCGTCTAACATTTTGGCCGAGATTGCGGGCGCAGGCATGAACGCCAATTGCGGCGGACGCAACCATGTTGGCCCCGTGATAGAGCAACAGGTCATTCGCTGGGCCGCGCAGATTATGGGCATGCCGAGCGAGACGACGGGGCTGATATCTTCGGGGACATCCATGGCCACGGTTACGGCCCTCAAAGTCGCGCGAGATAAATTCCAGCGCGAAAATCCAGACGCCAAATTAATTGGCTATACAGGCGCGCAGACCCATAGCTGTGTCCGCCGTGCTTTTGATTTGCTCGGCATTGGCAAAGACGCTTTGCGCCTTATTCCCTGTAACGAAAAATTTGAAATTGACTTAGCGGCGTTACAAGCCGCAATCGACAAAGACCGCGCTGAGGGCTTCACGCCCTTCTCTGTTATCGGAACAGCGGGGGCTGTGAATGTCGGCTCTATTGACGATTTAGACGGTCTCGCCGATATTTGCGAGAAAGACGCCTTATGGTTTCATGTGGACGGCGCATTTGGCGCGGCGGCGATTTTATCAAAGAGCGTCGGCCACCGTCTTAAAGGCCTCGCGCGTGTGGATAGCCTTGCCTTTGATTTTCATAAATGGTGGCAAGTGAACTACGAAGCGGGCTGCGTGCTCATCCGCGATCCATATTTACACCGCCAATCCTATTCTAACCGTCCTGAATATTTACGCCATGACGAAGACGGGCTTGCGGGCGGGGATTTCTGGGCCGTGGATTATGGACCGGAGCTTTCACGCAGTTTCCGCGCGCTGAAAGTCTGGACGCATTTAAAAACTCACGGCATTGACGCGATTGCCGAAGTGGTCGAGCGCAATATCTCTCAAGCCCAATATTTAAAGGCGCGTGTAGAGGCCGAGGATAAGCTGGAACTGCTCGCGCCTGTCGCGCTGAACATAGTCTGCTTCCGCTATGATTTCCGTTATGAGGCCAATGAGAAGAATGCCCGTATTGTGGTGGATCTCCAAGAGAGCGGACTCGCCGCACCGTCAACGACAACCATCGATCATGAAAACGCCATCCGCGTGAACCTAACCAATCACAGAACGCGTGAGAGTGATTTGGATCTGCTCGTCGACGCCATTTTAGAGATGGGTAAGGAATTGGAGTAGTTCTCTACTCTGCGTCCTTACCCCTCTTCAGTAACAGCCGCGCTTTGCAATTGAATATAATTCTGAATACCGACCTGTTTAATCAGATCAAATTGCGTCTCGAGGAAATCAACATGCTCTTCTTCATCTAGGAGGATACCTTGCAGCAAATCGCGCGTGCCGTAATCACGTACCTTTTCGCAATGCTCAACACCATCGCGATAAATAGGGATAGCAATATCTTCGAGCTTCATATCGCACTCAAGGATTTCCTGAACCGTCTCGCCGATATAAAGCTTACCGAAATCTTGTAGGTTTGGCAGACCGCCGAGGAAAAGAATGCGCTCGATAATTTTATCGGCATGCTGCATTTCCTCGATGGACTCTTCATATTCCTTTTTCGCGAGTTTGCTCACGCCCCAATCGGCGAGCATGCGCGAGTGTAGGAAATATTGATTAATCGCTGTCAGCTCTGCCTTGAGGGCCAGATTTAAAAATTCAATTGTTTTTTTATCGCCGCGCATAATCGGTCTCCTTTGAGATATTTACGCAGGCTTGGCGGAGAATGGATGGCGGGGTCAACAAAAAACTAGGCAACTGCAAATCACTCGCACAGAAAAATGCGCGGGTGATAATTACTCGCAATTAAAGAGTTAAAATCGAGCTATTCTGCCGCTTCGAGCGCCGGGTTTAGGGCGCGCCATTGCGCAAGGCGCTCATTGATAGACACGCGGCATTGCCCACAATTAAACTTGGTGCCGCAAGCGCGCATCACGTCTTTGGCCCGCTCCGCGCCCTGGGCAGCGGCGGCATCGACTTTGGCCGTATTAATGTTGTTGCACACGCAATGTATCATGATTTCCATATGACCGACTTGCGAATGATTGTCAATTACTTTGCGAATGAATTGCAGCTACAATTTCACATAAAAAAGCGCCCCCAAAGGGACGCTCTGTAATTCAATTTTTGCGAACCTTAGCCGCGCGGCTGATAATCGCCTGTTATCATGCAGGTGCCATTAGCTTGAGCCGTCGTGCCTGCAGGGCAGTTGATCGTGACCGCAGCCGCAGGTGCAACAGATTTGACGGTACCTTGGTGCATCATTTTGCCTTTCATCATGCCTTCGGCTTTATCCATCATCGCGTCCTTAGCATTGTCTTTTGCCACAGCCATCGCTGCGTCTTCAGCAGAACCGCCTTTGATCATGACTTTGCCGGCTGTCATCATATCTTCGCCGTCCATTTTGCCTTTTTCGGTCATGATCGTGTCGCCCGTGACTTTTCCTGTCATCATGGTTTTCACTTCTGACTGACCAGCTTTCATAGCAGCATCTTTCAGGCTGTCGCCTTTCATCATCTGCTCACCAGCTTTCATGGCTGGATCTACCATATTGGCTTTATCGCCCGCCATCTCTTTGGCTTTGTCCGTTGCCATATCCTTAGCTTTTTCAGTCGCCATAGATTTTGCTTTGTCTGTCATCGCGTCCTGCGCAAAAGAGGCAGAAGCTGTGCCTAGAATAAGCGCAGATGCCAAAAGTGTAGATTTAAGAATATTCATGTGTGATCTCCTCTGGACGGAATTATGTCCGTCTTGATAATAACAAGGCCAAATTGACAGGACAAGTCTCCCCCCGCCAATCAAGCACCTTCACATCCTTGTGAGTTATTTAGGCGAAACTAAGGCACATTACGAAACCTTCACCCGAAAGTCCTAGTTTTCGGCCTTATCAAGCGCGGCCAAACGCATGGCCTCGTTGATTTGGCCACGTAAAAGCGCCGTTTCAACCTTTGTGGGATCCGCTCGCAATGCGCTCTCAATATCTATTTTGGCTTCGCTGAGTCGGCCCTGTTTCATCTTGGCATCTGCACGGTAACGCAGCGCATCAGCATTATTCGGTGAGAACTTTAAAACCGAGGTCAAATCCGTCTCTGCATAATCATAGCGCTCTAAAAGAGCGTAAGCGCGGGCGCGAGCAATACGCAAATCAACATGATCTTTACGCAGTTTTAGACCATCAGATGCTGATTTATAGGCCCGATCAGGCTGCCCATCAACCAGCCAAAAATTGGCCGCCTCGGCATAAAAATCTGCGCGCATTAATTTCGTACCGCCATCAGCCGCAATTGCTAAGGCATCCAAGCGTCTCGCCGCCTCGTCTTCATGGCCCAAAGCATAAAGCGCCATCGCCACACAATGTTTGGCCCGGCGCCCCCCGCCTTCATCTTGCCAAATCATGGCTTCTTCATAGGCCAGATCATTATCTTCAGAAATTCGCTCAAGACAGGCTTTGTGTTTAGCATCAAATTCAGCCGTCAAATCCGCCGCACAGGCTGTTCCTGCAAAAGCCGTTGCAATCAGGGGTAAACTCAATAGGAGGGTAAGCGTAAGTTTCATGTAGGCTATCTATCCAAGGGGGAGCGGCGCGGCAATGCCAAGACGCATTAAATCACAGTCACATACGGCCTTGCTACTTGGCGCAGGTTATTGCGCCAAAGCCATGATTTCGCCGCTGCGCAAGCAAGGTTATGAGATTTTGGCAACAACGCGTAACGCTGAAAAGGCGGCGCGTCTAAAATCTCTCGGCGTTACACCAATTATTTATAATGGCGCCATGAATGCTGCGCTGAGAGAAAGTCTCTCAAAAGCAAATATCATCCTAAGCTCTATACCGCCCAATGATAATGGCGATCCTTTTTTAAAGAGCCTTCAACGCCCTTTAGCTGAACTTACCCCCAATGCGGCGTGGATCGGCTATCTCTCCGCGACAAGTGTCTATGGTGACCGCCAAGGACAATGGGCTTTTGAAGATGAATTGCTACGCCCGCTGACGCGCCGCGGAAAAAACCGTGCTAACGCCGAAATTGAGTGGTTGGAAACGGATACGCCTATCCATGTTTTTCGTCTTGCAGGCATTTACGGAAAGGGCCGCAACCCCTTTGGTCGCCTCAAGCAAGGCAAAGCGCGTGCCGTGATAAAAGAGGGGCATGTCGTCAACCGCATCCATGTTGAGGATATTGTTTCGGCGTTACTGGCCTCTATCGCCAAATCCGACCCTCTGATGATTTATAATCTGGCCGATGGTCATCCGGCCCCGCCGCAAGATGTTCTAAGCTATGCGGCAGATCTTATAAATGCGCCGCGCCCGCCGCAACTGGATCACGATACCGCCGATATTTCTGATATGGCGCGAAGCTTTTACAAAGAGACCAAACGTATCGATAGCCGCCGCGCCGCGCGGGATTTAAGCTGGACGCCAAAATATAAAAATTATCGTCAGGGCCTCATGGCAACTTTGAAAGCAGAACGCGGAGAAAAGGAGACTATTTATCTTTCTGGATACCTAGATGTACCAAAAGCTGATTTGAAGTCTATAAAGCTCGCTCTGCCTACGCATATTCGTCTTAGCCAACAAGAACCAGATTGCACAAGTTTTCATATTTTCCAAGATGAAGACCTTCCAACACGGTTTCACGTCTTTGAAACGTTCTCGAACTCAGCTGCGTTTCGTCGCCATCAAGACCGCATGAAAAACAGCGAATGGGCCATTATCAGTAAGAATGCCAAACGGTATTATGATATAATAGGTTTTGAAAATTAAGGTTTACAGGCTTAATTGATCGACCACTTCGCTTTCTGGCTTATAGCCTTTTGCACGCATACATCGTTCAAATCCGGGATCAATGAGGTAACCATCCTCAAGCACACGGACAAACCCGCCGGCTTGGGCCTCACACATAACCCAATCCTGCATATTTGAACCGCCGCCCATCTTAACAAATGAGATATCTTGCGTTGTGCGCGGTGCGGATAATGGCGCAGTAGGTCTGGCCTCAACCGTGCGGGCAGCCTCTATCCGAGGATTGCCATAGACGCTCTGATAGGTCTTTGGCGGATAAACAGGGTTTTGATAATTGGGTGTTTGAGGCACAGGAAGTTGACTCAATTTAGGAATAACCAATTCACCGCGCTTTCGCATTTGTCCATCTGATGCAAAAGCCGTTCTGGCGACCTGCTGTGCCGTGTCGTTATTTTCAAAAACATAGGATTGCTCAGGCGCAGATCGTAAAAGATTTGTCACAGGACTCGCGACAAAACTTGCAGCCGATTTGGTATAACTCCAAGCATTTTGTGTATGTCCCCAAACATTATGACCCAAATGACCCAATTGCGCACATCCCGACAACGTCAAGGCTGCCGAGACTAAAATTATAGTTTTCGCAAAATTATGGGACATATTTTCTCTCTAACGTCATGATTCAGAGGAAGATGAGCAAGTGTCATGCCATGCATTATAAAGTTTCGGGGGATATATATGGATAAAGCCTTGGTAGAGTCGGCCCTTCGCGGTTATATAGCGACTTATAATTAGGGAAGACCATGCCGAAGTCAGACAATAAAACGCCAAGCCGCTTGGACAATATCGCTGCTGCTGCCAAAATTTACGGGGCGCGTAGTTTTGACAATTACGCACAAATTCGCTCCGTTGCAGAAGCAATTCGCGACGGACTTTGCGCGTGGCTGGATGATGACAAGCAATGTGTTTATCTCGTGCCTCCGCAAGGCCCCTTCACGGCACAAAATTACCGATCGGCAGCTTATTCTGTTTCAGGCAAAGGGTTTCTACCCCTTGAGCCAATCAGCTTTGGCCTAGCCGTGAATATTTCAGGCGATGGGGATTATATGCGCCTTGTCCTGACCTGCCGCAAAGAAGGCGATAAGATGTTTATCCATCTTGATGAGGGCCGCGAGACAGATTTGAATCTTCCATTGCAAGACAAAGAACTCGCAAATTTCTTTGAGGGCATTACAACACATTTGCTGCATTGGTTTGAAGGCCGGGTCGATCAATATGATAATGGCAGTTACGGCAATAATGATATCGGGTTTGATATTCAGCGCGTAGATGAATAACGTTCAACCCAAGACACGCACAATCACTCTGAGGGAATAATATGGCCGCTGCTGCAGATGCTGCCCATCACGTTGTAAATATGCTCCCATTCAAAATTGCCTTGATTGGCGTTTTGGGCATTGGGGCGCAATGGCTTGCATGGAAACTCCAACGTCCGGCGATTGTCTTAATGGCTATCGCAGGACTTATTTTTGGCCCGCTAATAGGCTGGTTCTTAGGCTTTGACCTTCCGGGACCTCTTATGCACAGCCTTGATCTTTTCAGGCTCGACCCCATCAATGATTTCGGCGACCTTTATCGTCCCATGATTGGACTCGCTGTCGCAATTATTCTCTTTGAAGGCGGTATGACTTTGCGCTTCAAAGATTTGGGCGATGCCTCTCAAGCGGTCATGCGTATGGTCATTGTGGCTGGCCCCATCGCATGGTTCCTTGGCACCTGTGCAGCACATTATATTGTCGGTTTGCCGTGGGATATTTCGGCTATGGTTGGCGGCCTTTTTGTTGTTACAGGCCCAACCGTTATAATGCCGCTTTTACGGCAAGCTCACCTAAAATCCCGCCCAGCTAATGTTCTGAAGTGGGAAGGAATTGTGAACGACCCACTTGGCGCATTATTCGCTGTCGGCGGTTATGAATTTATCCGTTTCACCATGACCGAAGGCTCCATGTATATCGCCTTTGGTAAGTTAGCTTTTGCCGCCATTCTGGGCACGGTTGTCGGTATTATTTCAGGCTATGGTCTCGCTTGGGCGTTCCGCCGTGGGCACATCCCCGAATATCTAAAAGCACCTGTCGTTTTGGCTTGGGTTCTCGCGATATATGTTCTCGCCAATAATATGGCAGATGAAACAGGTCTTCTGGCCGTAACCGCCCTCGGCATGACCATGGCCAATACAAAATTTGCGTCGATGGTTGAAATGCGCCGCTTTAAAGAAAACATCGCCATTATCTTAGTCTCTGGCGTCTTTGTTATCCTGACAGCCACACTGACCCCTGATGTCCTCAAAGCCTTCTTAACAGAATGGCGTGTGCTCGCTTTTGTTCTCGCAATGATGCTTATTGTGCGTCCTGTTGCTGTCATGATCTCCACGCTATTTTCCGGTCTACATTGGAAGGAAAGCTTACTTATTTCTATAATCGCCCCGCGCGGGGTCGTGGCCGTGGCTGTTGCGGGTCTTTTCGCGGCTGAACTCACGGCCCTTGGGCGCCCTGAAGGTGCACTATTTGTACCGCTCGCCTTTGCGCTTGTTTTCGCAACTGTTCTTTTTGCGGGGTTCTTTATCGGCCCCATCGCCAAAGCCCTTGACCTCGCAGCAGGCGGCGGTGAAGGCGTACTTATTGTGGGCGCCAATCCATGGTCGCTCGGCCTTGCGAAAGCCCTGAAGGAAATGGATGTTAAAGTTCTTGTCGCAGATACAAATTGGCGGCGATTGCGCGGAGCACGTCTTGAAGGCCACGCAACATTTTACGGAGAAGTTCTGTCTGAAAATGCAGATTTTCGTCTTGACCACTCTGCCTTTAATCACCTCATCGCCGCAACGCCTAATGATGCTTATAACGCGCTTGTCTGCGTGGAATTCGCGCCTGAACTCGGCCGACACCGTGTTTTCCAAGTGACATCTGCTGATAATGATGAAGATGATGGCGACACTATTGCCTTTACATCACGGGGACGCACCCTGACCTCACGCGGACGAAGCTTTGACGCACTGACCCGCGATTGGTGGGGTGGGTGGCGCTTCCGCTCAACCACTTTATCGGACGAATATACGCTTGATGATCTTTACAAAGATCGCGGGGATGACCTTGATCTTATATTAGCTAAAAAAGCTGATGGGGGTCTCGACTTTATTCAACCCGGAAAAGAATCCCGCGCGGCAGGATCAACCGTGCTGAGCTTTTGTCCTGTCAAAGATAAAGATAATCGCGGCGCTGGGGCCAAAGAACCTGGCTTGGCCGGTCCTGCTGCGCCTTTACCCACTTAGATTCACAACCATACATTAAGCAGTCGTTCACGGCTGCTTAATCTTATGAGGCCATAAGGTTAAATCCGATTAACCTTGATAGGCCCATGACGTTTAACCGTGCAAAATTAAAACGCTATGCCGCGCGCTTTAGCTTGTTCGGGGCGATAAGTTTTTACGCCCTAGGCATGGCTGTTCTAACAGGTGCGGCCTTTGCCGCCAAAGACTTGCCCTCTGCTGAAACCTTATGGGCCCCAAACCGTCCTGTTTCTGTGCAAATCGTAGATCGCTATGGCCGTGACGTGTTGGTTCGTGGAGCCTCTTCAGCTCCAAAAGTCAAACTCGCCGAGCTCCCTGCCCATGTCCCTGCTGCTATATTAGCGACGGAGGATAAGCGTTTCAAAACACATATTGGTGTGGATCCATACGGCCTGACCCGAGCAATGACCGTGAATCTCAAGGAAGGCCGCTATGTTCAAGGTGGGTCAACTTTGACGCAACAGCTCACCAAAAATGTCTTTTTGACACCTGAAAAAACACTTCGCCGTAAAGCACAGGAAATGATGATTTCTATTTGGCTGGAACATGCATTCACTAAAGACGAGATCTTAGAAATGTATCTCTCCCGAGTTTATTTCGGTAGCGGGGCGTGGGGGCTTGAAGCCGCCGCTCAAACATACCTTGGCAAATCTGCCTCCGACCTCAATTTTTCTGAAAGCGCGATGATGGCTGGACTTCTGAAGGCCCCCTCACGTTTTAACCCTGTCGCCTATCCTGAACGTGCAGCTAAGCGTACAGCTTTAGTTATACGCCTAATGGCTGAGCAAGATCTGATATCGCGTGAAAGCCACTTAAATGCCCTTAGAAACCCTATCAATATTAAGCGGCCCCAATCCGATAATAGTGCCCAATATTTTGTGGATTGGATGTGGGACGAGTTAGAGCTTGCCATAGGCACCCCCGTTCAAGATATTGTTGTTCAAACCACTCTCGATTTCGATGCACAACTGACGGCCAATCAAGCCGTAGCCGCTCATATTGATCCTGAGCGCAGGGCCAATCAAGCCGCTCTGGTTTCCATGGACGGAACAGGCGGCGTGATGGCGATGATTGGCGGGCTATCTTATACGGACAGTCAATTTAATCGTGCAGCACAAGCCGAGCGTCAACCTGGCTCCGCTTTTAAACCCTTTGTCTATCTCGCTGCTTTTAAAGCAGGCCTAACGCCATGGGATATGCGCGAGGACGCGCCCATAGAGATCGGCGACTGGGCCCCCGAAAATTTCACGGAAGACTTTAAAGGCCTGATGACGCTTGAAGACGCTTTTCGTAAATCTATCAATACGGTTGCCGTGAGCCTTGGCGAAGAAGTCGGGCGCGACGCCATCATAAACACAGCTAGCGATTTTGGGCTGGATAACCTCACCCCGCTTCGCAGCCTATCCTTGGGTGCACAAGCTACAACACCGCTTAAGTTGACAGCCAGTTACCTTCCTTTTTCTAATTACGGTAAAGCCGCCGCGCCTTACGGTATTCTGTCGGTTTCGACAGCAGATGGTACCCCGCTTTATGACCGCAAAACAAAAGAGCTTTCGCGTATTCTGAGTGCGCAGAACCTTGCCCATATGAACCTGCTGATGAGCCGCACAGTCACGCAAGGTACGGGCCGGCGCGCGGCTATCACAGGCCGCCATGTTGCGGGGAAAACTGGTACCACAAATGACTTTAAGGATGCTTGGTTTATAGGTTATGCTCCTGATATAGTCACCGGCGTATGGGTTGGGGATGATGATTATGCATCTATGAACCGCGTAACAGGTGGATCTATTCCTGCTAAGATATGGCATGATTATATGGAGTTCGTTCTGGCCAATATGCCTGACGCCGAGCTTCCCATCTCCAATGAGCCTGTCTGGCGCAAACAAGAAAAAATGCTAGACGCTCTACTCAATGACATTGAAGATGCGCTTCCATAAACAGGATAATTATTATGACTAAAGGCGTTGGCGGTAAAAGTTTTGAGGAGGCCTTGTCGTCTCTTTCGGATATGACGGCGGGTGTCAAACCTATTGCCAAAGATGAATTTCAAATACGTATTGAGACTGCGCAGCGTCTCATGGCTGAGCAAAATATCAGCGCGCTTTATCTTCATGCCGGAACGTCTCTTTATTACTTTACAGGCATGCGTTGGCATGGCTCTGAGCGCATGGTTGGCGCGATGCTTCTTCCTTCTGGCGCGCCTATCTTTATCGCGCCTGCCTTTGAAAAGGGCACATTGGAGCAATTCATGCTTATCAATGGCGAAGTCGTGACATGGCAAGAGCATGAAAGCCCTTATGGCTTACCGGCCAAGATATTGGCTGAGGCCGAAATATTCAGCGGAACTATTGGCCTTGATGAAGCCACGCCCTTCTTTGTGAGCAATGGCATCGCCCTTGCCAGCCCTGACTTTAATTACGTTAATGGCGCGTCCATCACGGCCGCTTGCCGCATGATTAAATCAGAGAGCGAGCTTGCCCTGATGACCCGCGCCAAAGAGATGACCTTAGCCGTGCATAAAGCCACCGCCTCAATGCTTTGCGCAGGCATCACGACTGAGGACGTCGGCCAATTTATTGACGCCGCGCACCGCAAAGTCGGGGCGCCAAAAGGCTCTTATTTTAAAATCATTCTCTTTGGTGCCGACAGCTCTTATCCCCACGGCGTCAAAACACCTAAGCCTCTCGAAGAGGGGGATATGGTCTTGATTGATACGGGTTGCCAGCTCCATGATTATATTTCTGATATTACGCGCTCTTACGTGTTTGGAACGCCAAGCGAAAAGCAGCGCGAGGTCTGGGAGGCTGAGAAAGCAGCGCAAGCCAAAGCCTTCGAAGCGGCTCAAATTGGCGTGCGCTGCGGCGATGTTGATTTAGCAGCTCGTAAAGAGCTTGAAGCCCGCGGTTTCGGCCCTGGCTATAAAACGCCTGGCCTCCCCCACCGTACAGGTCACGGCATTGGTTTGGATATTCATGAATGGCCTTATCTGAATTGGGGTGACGACACAAAATTAAAGCCTGGCATGTGCTTTTCAAATGAGCCCATGATATGCCTTTACGGCGAATTTGGCGTGCGCCTCGAAGACCATTTTTACATGGCTTCTGATGGTCCGATTTGGTTTACCACGCCGAGCAAATCTATTGACGACCCCTTTGGATGAAGAATTAGTCAATAGAATAACCTGAAGGACACCTTAAAAGCAGATTATGATACTATTTTTTCGAGCCTAAGCTTTGGGTTTGAAAATTGAAGTCCACCTCAATTTAGCTTCACAGTTTTTTGAAGTTACTCTTGAGTTTAATCCTGTATCATTCAATTTTGATACTTCCCTAGTTAACAAGACGCCTAATGTTTAAAAATTATAGCCTCGGGGCTCTCACATTGTGCTTAACGGCCTGTACTGCCCCAGAGGCGGTGAACATTTCGGGATCCTCAACCGTTTTACCCGCCATATCCTTGGCAGCAGACACTTTCACATCAGAGACAGGAACCTCAGTCATTGTGAATGCCGGAGGTTCGGGCAGCGGGTTTAATCAACTCGCAGAGGGCCAAACAGATATTGGCATGATGTCACGTGATATCACCATAAGCGAATTTGAAAAGTTCCCAGATATTGAGTTTAAGTCTATTGCTATTGGCCGTGACGCGGTCGTTCCAACTATTTCCTCTGAAGTCTATGAGGCGGGCGTAACGGCGCTAAGCCTTTCGCAGATTGCCGATATTTATGCAGGGCGCGTCGATAACTGGTCAAGTTTTGGTGGGCCTGACCGCGCTATATTTGCAATTGATAAAGAAGCGAGCCGCGGAACACGCCAGATATTTATGGGTGTTGTTATGGGAAGCCCCAAAGCAGCAGCTCCTGGCGCAGATTTGGTGACAGGCTCTAATAATGAAGAACAAACAGCCTTGACGCAAAGTGACTCCGCCATTGGAATGTTATCATTTGCTTGGCTGAATAAAGACGTGCGTGGCCTCTCCGTGATTATGCCAGATGGACAAACTATTGAACCGTCACTCGAAAACATAAAAAATGGTAGTTTCCCCTTTGTACGGGACTTAACGCTTGTCACGCGAGAAACTATTGAGCCAGCCGCTCAAGACTTTGTCGATTATCTCTTAGGACCCAAGGGACAAATGGCCGTCGAGACATCGGGCTATATCAAGGTTTCTGAGTGAGCACTCTTGCAGCCATGCCGCCTAAAAGCGCGCCGCAGCACGGGGATGCCTTAAAGGCATACTGCCAAATCAGTGCAATCCTTTCAGTTCTAATTGTGGCTCTTATTTTAAGTACACTTATCTTACAGAGTGGCCCAGTCTTAAGCCTAAAAAATAGCGGCATGTTTAGCACCCATTGGAACCCCGACGCTGGGCAATATGGCATGATGCCAATGGTGTTTGGTTCAGTCTTTGTTATGATTATCGCAGCGATCGTCGCTTTCCCAATCGGCTTAATGACTGCCATTTACATTTCCGAAACACGGTCGTCAAAATTGCGGCGCTTTATAAAATCAGTCTTAGAGCTTTTAACTGGCATACCCTCTATAGTCTACGGCCTCATTGGCGTAGCTTATTTGAATATATGGGTAGCAGAGGCGTTTGACCTTCAATCTGGGCGTATTATTTTAACAGCAGGAATTTTACTGGGCATTATGATATTGCCCACATTTCTAACATTAACCGAAGATGCTATTTCGACGGTTCCTGCAAGGTTTCGCGAAAATGCAAAAGCATTGGGTCTTTATAGGCATGAAATTTTCAAGCTGACGATCCTCCCTCAAGCAAAATCGGGTATTGCAGGGGCTGGCTTACTCGCTATTGGACGCGCTCTGGGCGAGACCATGGCTGTGATGTTAGTCATCGGGTCTTTAGACCGGCTGCCCTCCCCTCTGTTTAACCCTCTCTCTTCGGGTCAAACCATTACATCTAAGCTTGGCCGAGAAGTTGGCGAGAGCGCTTTTGGTTCGGCTCATTTCAGCGCTCTAGTTTTTATGAGCCTGATATTAGTCTCAATCACAATAGTGCTGACAATTATATCGCAATATTTTCTGTCACGGAAAAACACTTATGTTTAAGGTGGTAAATAAAAGACATTTTACGGAAAAATGTTTCGCCTTCTCAACGCGGTTCTCGCTCTTGATCTGCGCCAGTGTGTTACTCTTTTTACTCGGCTCCATCGCAATTCAAGGTATTGGCGCGATAAGCTTAGAGTTTCTTTTTACGCCCGCTAGAGAATTTGGAAAATCTGGCGGTATTTTTTACCAGCTTTTCGGCAGTTTACTCATCGTCCTCGTCGCAGCTTTATTAGTGTTGCCTATTGCATTCGGGACCGCGCTATTTCGCAACGCTTATAATAACAATTTGGCCATAGCCAAAATTATGGATCAAAGCCTCTATGCGCTTAATGCTATTCCTTCTGTTACCTATGGCATTTTCGGACTTATCTTTTTTGTAAACTTTCTCGGTACAGGTATTTCTTGGTTTGTGGGCTCAATCATATTAGCCATTATGATGCTTCCGACTGTGACGCTTTCCACCCATCAAGCCATGTTGGCAATTCCAAAGATCTATCATGAAAATGCAGCCGCTCTCGGCCTTCCCAAGAAGGAGATTATTCGCCGCGTGACTTTACCGCAAAGTTTTCACGGCATTGTCACAGGGCTGCTTATCAGTTTGGCCCGGGCCATAGGAGAAACCGCGCCGATTATGTTTATCGCGACCGCTTTTTCAGGTGTCAAAGTTCCTGGTAGTCTGGTTGAACCAGTGTCGACACTGCCCACACATATCCTTGAACTGGCGCAACAATCGACAGACCCACAAGCGCTGCAAAATGCATGGGGCGCAAGCCTGACGCTTGTAACGCTGGCAGCTATATTTAGCGGCTTCGCCCTGTTTCTTCGCCGCCGCCTTACCCCTGAAGGGCATTCGTAATGACAGCAGAAGGTTCAGCCCCACAGCTTACTCTAGTTGCAGGCTCAAAAAGCCGTTCAGAGGCTTCGCCGTCGGCTATTCAGATTGAAGGATTCTCTGCCTATTACGGCAAAAATTGTATTATCTCTGATTTGAGTTTAATTATCCCCGATAAAGGAGTGACATGTTTACTTGGTCCATCTGGAACGGGCAAATCGACATTGCTCAGATGGCTTAACCGCATCAACGAAGACACAGAAAATGCGTCTTTTGCGGGACGTATAAAAATTCTGGGACGAGACGTTATGCGCGATTATCCCGACGTTACAGAGCTACGCCGCGAAATTGGCATGGTCTTTCAACAGCCCTGCGTATTCCCCTGTTCGATCTATGATAATATGTTGATGGGACTGCGTAATTTTAAGCTCTCAAAATCCGAAACACGTAATATTATCGAAACCAGTCTCAAACAAGCCGCCCTCTGGGATGAGGTCGCAAACCGCTTGGAAGCCCCTGCCACATCACTTTCATTGGGACAGCAGCAGCGCCTCTGTATTGCGCGTGCCCTTGCTTTAAAACCCAAAGTCCTTTTATTCGACGAACCAACAGCCTCTATCGACCCGATATCCTCACGCGTAATAGAAGACCTCGTCATGTCTTTGAGCGAAAATATATCCATTGTGATGGTTACCCATAATATCGCGCAAACTAAGCGTATTGCCGATCATGTTGTTTTTATGTGTGATGGGAAAATCGTAGAACAGGGGTCACGCAGCCATATGTTTTCTTTAGCCACTTGCGATAAAACAAGAACCTATATCACCGAGGAATTTTGCGATTGTTGATGGTGGTCCATGGAAGCCTTGTTACCACTCAGCCCCAACCGCATGTAAATGTGCGCCGTTTTTTTTGAGCCAAACCTTAGCTTTTTTCACGTCGTCATTGATGCTGTCACAGACGTCCCAGAAGGCTTGGCTGTGGTTTGCTTCTATCATATGGGCGCATTCATGGGCGGCGACGTAGTCCAATACAAATGGCGGGGCGGAGATGAGACGCCATGAATAGCTGATATGGCCTTCGCCTTTACGCGTGATGCAGCTGCCCCAGCGAGAGCTCGTATCGCGCACACTCACCTTGCCAATGCGCTTGCCAAGCTTGTCGGCGTAAAAGTGACTGGCGGCTTCGAGCTCTTCTCTAGCTTCGCGTATCATGAAACGGCGCACGCGCCCCGGGAAGCTCTCGGCGTCGGGGGACGGTACATTTATGACGCGGCGTTCGTGATTGACTTTGGGACGGCCTCGGCCCGGCGGCGAGACAAGCTCGTATAACTCTCCGCGCATGAGAATTTGATAGCCTGGCACAAAGGGTTGCGGCGGCGGGAGGGCTTCGAGCTGTACATTGATCCAGTCTTGTTGCTCACGCGCGAATTTCTTTGCTTTGGCCAAGGCACGGAGGCCGGGCACAATTACGCTAACCTCGCGCTCGGCTGTATTGACCTTTAGCGAAATACGGCGCGCGCGATCAGAGAGTTTATAGACGATGCGCGGATCGTCTTCGTCGCGAAACGGGAAAAGCGCTTTAGCCTCACTCTGGGCTGTGCTAGGCTTTTTCCGTGCCAAATTTGATAGGAAACCACTCATGACTTTACTTCGCAGTACCTCGCTTGCTTTGATTCTTTCAACCGCTTTTATAATGGGGGGCTGCTCAAATAAGAACAAGGGGCCGTCTGCGGAAAAATCTGCACCCGCTGCCGCGCTTGGATTAGAAGCGCCATCTGATGAAGTCTTCGCCAAGCATTTCGATGTGCCCGCGCGCAAGGTCTCTGACGCCGAAGGCAAACAAGCTTTAGCGGCGCTCAACCTGCTGACGGAAAGTGAAGACGGCTTGAATTGGGCCAGCACGAGCGGCAAGGACGGTAATTACAGCTATACGAACCTCACGGTCAAAGATGAAGATGGACAGCTTAGCATCGCCAAAGCAAATCTGGTTGGCGTGCATATGGACGGCGAGACCGCCACATTTGACCGCGCGGATTTTTCGGGCATTAAAATCTACGATGAGACAGAAGATACAACCATTACAATGGGAACCTTATCTGTGGCTCGCCCGACGCCTGATATGGCCAAAGCGATTATTACCTCGCTTCAAAACATCAAAGATCTGGATGATCTCGATTTAGATATTGATGATGAAAATATGGATATGGGTTTCGGCGCGCTCGGCATAGGGGATGTGAGTATCACCTCTAAAGACCTCAACATGTCAACGGAAAGCCTCGTATGGGGTGAAGACCCAGAGACAAATTTAACGGATTTTAAAATCCAAGACGTTGCGCTGAATATTACAGAAAATGCCGATGAGCCGATTACGGCTTCGCTTAAGTCTTTCTCGGCCACGGGGTTACGCGGGGATATGATGAAAAACTTACCCGATGGCCGCAGCGGCCCATTGGGTATGATGTCAGGATTCAATCCCCTTGCGAAAATGTATAGCACGCTGAAAATGGAAGACCTCGATATTGACAGCCAATATGTTTCTGTCGTCTCAAAAGGATTTGAGGGCAAATCCACTGAGAAAGGCGGCGTGACAACACAAAAATCTGTCGGGGAGCCTTTCATCATTCGCCTTAAAGAAGCGCCAAAAGACCCGCAAGCCAAGCAAGCTTATGACATGGTGAAAGAACTCGGCTTTGACGAGATTGTTTTACAGTCCAGCCAGACCACTGTGATGGACTCCAATGAGGATACGATAGCCGTCAAAGATGGCCTGCTTTCTATGAAAGACGGATTCAAGCTATCTTATAATTATGGCGCCTCGGGCGTGAAAGCGATGACGGATAAGATGCAAAGCAGCGAGACCCAAGCGAATATGCAAGCGGCTATGGGTGATGTGAAACTCAGCGGGCTACAATTGCGGCTTGAGGATCAATCTATTGTCGAGCGCGGGCTGAAACTCGCAGGTAAATTTCGCGGGGCCTCTCCTGACCAAGTTAAAAAGGAAATGAAAGTTGCTCTCGCCTTGGCCCCGATGATGGCGCGCGGCTTAGAGGGTGAAATGCTTGGTGAGATAAGCGGCGCTTTCGGCGAATTTATTGAAAATGGCGGAACACTCTCAATCGTGGTGGATCCCAAAGAGCCGCTTTCTGTGACGGAGCTTGCAGATTATAAGCGCTCTAATCTGACGATGAATGATATCGGCTTTTCCGCTAAAGCGGAGTAATCATGCTAAGAGGCGAGATTGCAAAAGGCTTAGACCACGATCCTAATTTTCGGTGGCGCGGCGAGTCCGTCACGCGCATCGAAAACCTCTCGGATATCGTCTTTGCGCTCGCCCTCGGCATGATCATTTCGGCGGCAGCCGTCCCGCAAAGTTATGAGGAATTAAAAGGGTATTTAATTTCTATTATACCCGCGACCGCAGCTTTTGTGCTCCTTGTAGAAATCTGGCACGCGCATTTCACTTTCTTCAGGCGCTATGGTGTGGCGGATAAGAAAATTATTATCTTAAATGCCATTTTGCTATTTTTCGTGCTCTATCTTGCCTATCCGGTACGCTTCGCTTTTGACAGCTTCTTTGCATTTATCATGATGAGTGCAGGAGATGTAAGCCGCGCTGAGGTTATGCGATTAGATTTCGATAAATCTGGCAACATTCTCGGTTTCTTTGGGCTCGGCTTTATGGTCGTGCATCTACTATATCTTTTAATGCACCGTCACGTCTTGAAGAAGCGAGACCTTCTCAAATTGTCAGACACAGAAATACAAATTACACGGAAATCCATATTTTATCATAGCGGGGTCACTTTTTTGGCAGCACTCATGGGCTGCCTTGCCTATTTCACCGACCTTAACGGCTTTGCTGGATTCATTCTTGCTTTGGCAGGTCTTGTCGCATTTCTCGGAAACCGGAAATATCCAGTTCCGCCCTCACCTTAATCTACCAAAGTTTTAGGCGTTTTATAGTAAAGCTTAAGACCGTTCGCCGTG
>JAHDDT010000031.1:0-5044 GCA_020629195.1 Hellea sp. | reverse complement strand
TTAATCTACCAAAGTTTTAGGCGTTTTATAGTAAAGCTTAAGACCGTTCGCCGTGCTCATGGAATCGGACTGCGTGTTGAGCATGGTGCGCATGCGGTCGAGGATGAGCGTATCAATGGTGATAATAATTGCCGTGATATACGTTGCGAAATCGCCCGACACGCCTTGGCTCGTCAACAACTCTTGGATCAGCACAATCGACGCGCTTGGCACACCCGCAGCAGATGTCGCGTAAACCATAGACTGAAACGCCACGACAAAACGGTCGCCTATTGTGACATCGAGACCATAAGCTTGCATGCCGTAAAGCGAGATAAGCGTTAATCCCATAAGCGTTCCAACCATGTTGATGGTCGCGCCAACTGTGTAAAACGGCGTTGCTTCATCCGCATTAGCGCCAAGTTGGTCACAGGCAACGCGAGTTGCGGGGAGCGTAGCCATAGATGAGCTCGTGGCGATAGCGACAACGGCTTGCGGAATAAGCGCACGGCCCATAAAGCCGAGACCGTGGCCCAATATGCGCGAGCTAATCGCGACCATCAGCACCCAAACAACAAACATAGAGCCGAGGTAAACAGGAAGAATTTTTGAAAGCTTTACCAGTGTTTCAATCCCGCCGGGGCGGTTTAATGCCAAAGTCAACGAACCAAATACAGCCAAAGGAATTGTAATCCAGAGGAACTTTATAAAGCCTTTAATGAACATATCGGACACAATATCCGCTTGCTGGCCAATACCGGGATGCGTGCCTTCGAGGCGCTTGAGGGCGCGGCCTAATAAAATACCTGCATAGATAGATATCATTAGTGGGCTTGTAACAACGCCGTAGATTTTTTGCATAAAAGGTATCGGCTCAACGCTCATGGTCTCAGATAGGCCAAGCTCAGCAGGTGTATCAAAGACTGAAATTGGAAATAACGTATGCGCCAAGACAGCTACAAAAACACCTATCAATGAAAAGCCGACAAAAAATGCTAAGACCCTAGCAAATTTTGGGCCCATGCCACCGCGTGAAATCGCAATGGACGCCCCAATCGATAAAATAATGAGGGCATACATGACGGGTTTTAACGGAACAAAAAGTGCGTCTTTGGCGAGGGCCGCTATGGATTTAGTAAGATAAGTGTCCCCCATTCGCAAAGGCTCAACTAACCCCGACAATCCCATAGCCCAAAATGCAAAAGCGAGAACCGCCGCAATCAATACGAGGATTAAAAGCGGTATGTTGTAATATTTCGTCATCATTGTGAGGGTCCCAAAGTCATTTTATTTTCTGGTATCATGACGGTAGCCCTTAAGATTTGCAATGGCCCATTATGACTTCGAGCTTTCTAAACCTAAAAAGCCGCTCTCATTTTTGAAAGCGGCTTTTGTTTTGAATCCAAAGCGATAGTTATTCGCCGTCTTTGAGTTTCTGCATCAGGTAAGTATGCTGTAACGCCAATCGTTTTGCTGTCTCTTTGAGATTCGCTGCTGCGCTATGACCGCCATCAATATTTTCATAATAGAGGAAATCATGACCTTGGTCTTCCATGCGCTTGGCCACTTTACGCGCGTGACCAGGATGGACGCGATCATCTTTAGTTGAGGTTATAAAGAAAACTTCAGGATAATCCGCTTCTGGGTCAACATTGTGATAAGGTGAGATTGAGCGCAGAAATTTACCTTCCACTGCATCATCAGGATCGCCATATTCACCCATCCAAGACGCGCCCGCCAAAAGCTTATGATAGCGCATCATATCCAAAAGCGGCACGGCACAGATGACGGCGTTGAACAAGTCAGGACGCTGCGTAAACATGACGCCCATTAACAGACCGCCATTAGAACCGCCCTCAATACCTAGATGTTTAGGGGATGTAATGCCTTTGGCGACGAGGTCTTCACCGACAGAGATAAAGTCATCATAAATGCGTTGACGCTCTGTTTTAAGGCCTGCCGCGTGCCACTTAGGCCCATATTCTCCGCCCCCGCGAATATTGGCGAGGACATAAACCCCGCCGCGCTCCACCCAAAGCTTACCGCGCGTTGCGCTGTAACTTGGGTTTAAAGAAATACGAAAACCGCCATAACCATAAAGCAAGGTCGGATTAGTTCCATCCATCTGCGTGTCTTTTTGGCGAACTACGAAATAAGGCACTTTCGTTCCATCTGTTGACGTCGCGAAAAATTGCTCGCTCACCATAGAGCTGGCATCGAACCAATCAGGGAGTGACTTGGCTTTGGCTTTTGCACCTGTCTGCGTATTATATGTCCAAAGCGTGTCTGGGGTTAAAAAGCTTTCGCTGGAAATAAAGGCCACATCTTCCTTATCATTTGTACTGCCAATTGAGACGGTACCGCCTTGCGGAAAGTCGAGTTTCTCAGAGCTCCATTTCGATCCATCCCAATCAAAAGCATAAGCGCTCCCGACGACATCTTGTGTAATCGACATTAGCACTTTTGATTTCGTCGCGCCAAAACCGCCAATAGAAGATTTTTCATCAGGAGAATACACCAAATGAACTTTGTCTATTTTGCCATCACTAAAGAAGTCATCCGCGCCAAAGCTGATCAAGTCGCCGGTTTTATACCCGCCCCAATCATCATTTAATTGCGCAATAATTTGTCCTTTAAAATATTCAGAGAGGCGCGTCTTTTGCGAAACAGGAACCTTTACAGGCTCTTGGAATTTCCCGTCTTTTTGCGGGATCCAAAAATACTCACGGTCGTAAAATGTTGAGGAGCTATAGCCAAAGATCTCTTTGCGGTCTTCATCCATTTCCCACTGATAAGCCCCGGCAGAGACATCTTCTTTCTTGCCGCGGAAAATTTCTTTGGCGCTATCCAGTGGGGTGCCGCGTTTCCAAATCTTAGCAATGAAGGGGTAACCGGACTCTGTCATCGTGCCTTCGCCAAAATCAATTCCAGCAATGACCGTGTCTTCATCAACCCAACTTAACCCGCCTTTTGACTCGGGGGTCTCAAAACCACCCTTAACAAAGCTTTTGGAGGCAACATCAAACTCCCGCACAATCGTGGCGTCTTTCCCGCCATCGGATAGGTTTACCAAGCACTTCGTATAGTCAGGCGCCAGGCAATCATTGCCTTTATACACCCAGTTTTCGTCTTCATCCTTAGCGAGTTTATCAAAATCTAAAACCGTTTCCCATTCAGTGTTGTCCGCAAGATAGCTCTCTAATGTTGATTTACGCCAAATGCCGCGCACATGGGTTTCATCTTGCCAGAAATTATGCACTTCACCTCCGCGGTAAGACACATAAGGAATTTTATCTTTGCTTTGCAGAATTTCCAATGCTTCGGCTTGCATAGCGTCGAAGCGAGGGTCTGCCATCAGGCGATCAAGCGTGCGGGTATTCCAAGACTTAACCTCGGTGAGCGCTTTATCACCTAAGACCTCTTCAAGATAAAGGTGGTCGCCATCCGTTTGTCCAGCTGTTGTATATTCAATCATTTTCGTTGTTGTCTCTTTTACTTTATCGCTCATCTTATCCGCCGTGGCAGAGGCAGCATCTTTTGCTTTATCTCCCATTTTTTCAGCCGTATTTTCAGCTTGCCCGCAAGCCGATAGCATAAGGGTCGTTCCTAAAAGTAAAATGGATTTAAACTTGAATGTGGACATGCGGTCTACTCCTACTGCGTCATAAGCTTCGTTTTATAATCGACCAGAATATTGCGGAGTTTTAGGTCAGAAGCAAGGCTTTGCATATGACGCCGCAAGGCCTATATGCCGATCATGAGATTTTTGATTATGAACGGCGCGGGTAACCGCTTTGCAGTCTTTGATGCGCGCGGCAATAAGGGCTTTGTCATTTCTGAAGAGAAAGTCAAAATCATCTGCAAGCCTGGCTCCTCCGTTATGGGCGAGAAAGGCGCAGATCAGCTTATTATTATTCGCGATCCCAAAGCCGCTGGCGCGGATGCCTTTATGGAAATCTGGAACCAAAAAGGGTTTCAAGTGGACGCCTGCGGGAATGCCACGCGCTGCGTTGGCTGGCTCTATATGCGCGATCACATAACCGACTCCATGGTGCTTGAAACGAATGCGGGGCTTTTGCTCTGCGCGGCTGCGGGCAAAAACCAAGTTGCCGTTGATATGGGCGCACCGAAATTGGAGTGGAACCAAATCCCGCTAAAAGAACCTATGCACACACATCATGTTGATGTGAAACTTGGCCCCATTGATAATCCTGTCCTACATAATCCTGGCGCGGTAAATATGGGTAACCCCCATTGCGTTTTCTTTGTCGAAGACTTTGAACGTGCGCAGCCCGATAAAGTCGGCTCTATGATTGAGTTTCACCCCCTCTTCCCTGAGCAAGTCAATGTCGGTTTTGCTATTGTAAAAAGTAGAGACAAAATCCGCCTCAAAGTTTGGGAACGCGGCGTTGGCATGACGCTGGCATGCGGGACAGGGGCTTGCGCAGCTGTTGTCGCCGCCGTTCGTCAAAAACGCACAGACCGAAGAGTCGAAGTCGAAGTAGATGGCGGAACATTACAAATTGAATGGCGTGAAAGCGATGACCACGTGATTATGACAGGGCCGGTGGAGCTGGAGAGCGAAGGCTCTATTTAGCTGCAATAATCATATCTTGAAGATCAAAGCGACTTTCAGGACGTCCCCATTTGCCGTGTTCTATATCCTCTATTTTCAAACCGTATTTTTCATAAAGTCCGAGCACAAAATCTAAATCAAAAGCTATCGCCGCTTCGGGATTTGATTGGACTGTTGTGCGGCTGACTTCGTCCACGTTGTAGGCAAAATTCATGACGGGGTGCTGGCTCCGGCGCGAAACCTCATCGAGCAAGAACCACGTCACGAGGCACTTGCCGCCGGGCTTTAAAACGCGCGCAATTTCCGAAAGATAATTTTCGACATCATCTTTAAACATATGGGTAAAGACGGATGTGAGGAAAATACGGTCAAAGCTATTATCCTCAAAAGGAAAGCGATAATCCTTCGCCGCAACTGACCCTGTTTTATTGTAACGCGCATTAAAGACATCAGCGTGGTGGAACGTAAAGTTCGGGGCGTCTTTATATT
>JAHDDT010000030.1 GCA_020629195.1 Hellea sp. | reverse complement strand
TTGTAATTGCGCATAATCTTTGCCCCTTTGCTAAGCGCGAATTTGATTTGGGCCGCATCCATTATGAGGTGATTGAGGCCGAGGCGTTGGAAGTCCAATTAGAGGAATTAATTATTCAATGTACCAAGCTCGATATTAATAAAGACATCGAAACTAGCCTCTTAATTTTTCCAAACGGCCTCTCTGATTTCGATCATTATTTAGACCTTCTGGACGTGGCGACATCCCTGATGAAAGCGCAAGACTATGAGGGCACCTACCAACTCGCCAGCTTTCACCCAGATTATCGTTTCGAAGGTGTGCCCGCCAATGATGCCAGCCACTACACCAACAGATCCCCATACCCCATGCTCCATATTTTAAGGGAAGCGAGTGTTGAAGCCGTGCTCAAGACTTATGCCAACCCTGAAGACATTCCTAAACGTAATATAGAATTGATGCAGAAATTAGGTTCAGGAGAGCTGCAGAGTTTATTCGAAAAATGTTATGATTAATCGGCGGCTCGCTCTATAGAGCGGAGGTCCAAATTACTCCAAAGGAAGCGCATGTCTGACCCTCGATTATTGAAAGGCCAAAAGGCCCGCTCTCGTATTCTCAAAGATGTAAAATCTCGCGTGAAAGCCATCTGCGCTACTCGTCCTATGGGGCGGCTTGTGTCTATCTCTATTGGCGGCGAAGATGATGTGGCGATTTATATTCGCGGCCAAGAACGCGCGGCCAAGAAAGTAGGCATTCCATTTGATGCGCAATTCTGGCCTGCCGAGATGACGCAAGAGGCTTGCAAGGCAAAAATTTCAGCGATGAATGATGACCCCGATGTATTGGGCATTATCCTCCAGCGGCCTTTGCCGAGTCACATTAATGTGCGCTCTCTACAATCCGCCATTCACCCGCTCAAAGATGTTGAGGGGATGAACCCGGCGTCTATTGGGAATATTGTCTATGATGATTTAGCGCTCGCGCCTTGTACGGCAGCGGCCTCGGTGGAGCTTATCAAGGAAACAGGCCTAACGTTAAAAGGGCTGGAGGTCGTTATCATCGGACATTCTGCGATTGTCGGAAAACCTGCTGCCTTTATGTTGATGGCCGAAGGCGCGACGGTGACGGTTTGCCATCACATGACCCGCTCTGTGGCCGCCCATTCTCGCCGCGCTGATGTTGTTGTCGTGGCGGTGGGTAAGCCGCATTTAATTGGCGCAGATATGGTCAAGCCCGGTGCTGCGGTCATCGATATTGGCATTAATCAAATCACCCATAAAGACGGCAGCACAGAAATCGTCGGAGACGTAGATACGGACGCAGTGAAAGACATCGCCAGTTGGGTCACGCCCGTCCCCGGCGGAGTCGGCCCCGTCACCGTTGCTATCCTCATGAAAAATGCGATCACCGCTTTCGAAAAACAAATCGCAGCGGGGTGGCTCGACTAATCAGGCCATAATAGCTTTGGCCATTTCCGCAAATATTTCAGAGACTTTATCATCGTGCGTTGCGGCGGGAATGCCAGCATCGCCGCTTTCTCTTATCGCCATATCGAGAGGCGCGGCTCCGAGATAGGGCACGCCCATATTTTCCGCTTCCCGCTTTGCGCCGTCTTTGCCAAATATGTGATGGGCATTACCGCAATCAGGGCAGATAAAGACAGCCATATTTTCAATCAGGCCCACAATCGGGATATCGACTTTCTGAAACATTTGAACGCCTTTGCGCGCATCTGCCAGAGCGAGGTCTTGGGGAGTTGAGACAATGATCGCGCCTTTGGGTTTGATATCTTGGGCGAGGCCGAGCTGCGCGTCCCCTGTACCAGGCGGCATGTCAATGATGAGGTAGTCGAGCTTGCCCCAATTCACGTCCCAGAGCATTTTTGAGATTGCGCCTTGCACCATCGGACCGCGCCAAATAATCGGCCCGTCATCCTCGGTCAGGAAGCCAATCGACATGGCTTTGATGCCATGGGCCGTGAAAGGCTTTATCAGGCGGCGACCTTCGGCATCTTCGGTTTTGGCCATCACGTCTTTTAAGCCGAGCAATATGGGGGCGCTGGGACCATGAATATCCGCGTCAAGCAGACCCACAGATTTTCCTAATTGGGCAAGGGCCACGGCGAGGTTCACAGCCATTGTCGATTTGCCAACGCCGCCTTTAGCGGAGCTGACCGCGAGGACCGTCTGAATTTGACTATCACCTTGATAACCCTCGGGGCGGCGAGCCTGGTGCGGGACGACTCGTTTTTTGGGAGCTGCGGCTTTACCTAATTTGGGCCCCGCTTTATGGGCCGTCAGAATGACAGACACGGAGTTTACGCCGCTTAATGCTTTGAGTGTGTCTTCAGCAGATTTTCTTACAGGCTCAAAACCATCGGCCAAAGTTGGGTCGATAGAAAGTACCGCGCGCAAGGCCCCGTCTTTGAAAATCAAATCGGAGAGCATCCCCGCCGAGACAACGTCCCGCCCTGTACGCGGATCGCGAATATCTGAGAGCGCTTTAAGCGCAGCGGATTCGGAGTAAGCCATAAGGGGCTCTTACGGCAAAGCTTCCGTCGTGTCAGCAGGCGCTGAGCAAGCGCGTCGAATAGCGCCAGTCGGAGAGAGCAGAAGCGGCGGGTTCACATCTTGCGGCTTAGTCTTAAGCTTATAAAAACTCATAAAGACATCGCCATTTTTTTGCGGCGATAGCGCTGTGACCCGGTGCGGGAGTTCTGCCTGATATTTTACGGTGAAAGCCCCTTCGCGGCCACTAACGCGGTAGAGCTTAGCTCGGTCGCTCTGCCCTGTATCTTGCGCAATCACCCAAAAGGCAGTGGCGTATTGCCCAAGTGGCGGCGGCGTGACGGGCATAATGGCTGTGATATTTCCCGTCTTTTCAGACATAAGAGATTTCAGAGTTATACCCTTACCGGATTTATTTTCATAATAGCGCAGATCGCCCCCATTGCGCCCTGCATCAAATCCGACAAGGTAGCCATTGCGCGTCGGGGATATGCTGCTTACGAAACGGCGCTTATCACCGCCAGCTTTAAATTCTAAATCGACGAGGTCGAAAAAGGGAAGCGCCTTGGCCTCGTCTTTAAAGTCCTTAGGGGTAGCAGAGCAATATTTGGACTGTCGGGTGAGGGACGTTTTCCAATAGGCGGCACGGCCCGTCATCTTGCCCGTCTCAATACCGTCCAAAGCGGTCAGCGCCGCAATTTGAACGGCCATGATAGGATGATCTGTCAGCTTATCTAAGGCCGTTTTGGCACGCGTTGTTTTTGTGCGGCCCAGCGGTAAAGCGGCAGATTGAACAATGCGCCAATCGCCTGCATCACCCAGGGCTTCAATCAGGATGTCAGTTGCAGCAGTTGTTTCAAACCCGCCAATAAGACGAATGAAGTCTAATTTCTGATCCCCTGTCTTGCGGCGAAAATATGACCAATAAGCCCGCAGCCACAGATCCGAAGTCTTACCCGCTTGGCGGGGCATATTGCTAAGATAACCCTCTGGCAGGGAGGGATAACTTCTTAGCGCAAGTTGCATGACATTATAAAATTTACTCGGCTCAGACAGAAGCGGAGCCTCTGCGCTTTGCATAATGGCGTCAAATCCTGCCAGACGCCCCATCAAGCTCATCTCGGAATCTTCAGCTAAGTCCTTGGCGAATTTAAGATAGAATCCATCTTCGCGTTTTTTATGACGCTCGCGCAAAACATGTGACAGTGCAAAGGCGGCTTGTGTTTGGTCGTCTTTTAGCCCGTAAAGCGTCGCGACGAGCGCTTTAAAGGCTGTTTCTGGATTTTGCTCAAATAGCTTTTGATAAGCGGCAAAAAGGGTGGGGCCGTCCTCGGAGCGAAGCAGCCGCGTAAATATAGGCGCCGTTTTCGCGGGCTCAAATGTTGACATTAATTCGACAAGGGCAGGGGTCGGCTTATCCAAAAGGGCGCGCGTGAGTTTCCCGTAATCATCAGGCCGCAGCGGGAAATCCATTTTCCGCTCTACGGTTGCGGCAATAATATCGCGTGAAATCTCTCGAACTTTTGGGTTGTTATCAGAGAGCGTCTCAATCATTCGTGCACGCATGAGCGGGGAAAGGGCGCTTTTCATAATTATGGCATGAGTGTCCAGATCTCCGCGCGGCCAGAGCGCCGCGACCTTGCGTTGTTCATCAGGAGTAAGGAGCGTCTGGCCTTTTGAGAGGACAGATTGCGCACGGCGCATGTCCTTATCGTCATCACTTCCTAGCATTTTAATCAAGGCCGCTTTGCCTTGTGAGCCAAAGCGTTGGAACTCACTGTTGAGGACGCGGTAATCAAAACTTTCAGGATCGTGCCGCTCTACAATATCGACACAGTGCGTCACCGTTTTGCAAACGCGAATTTCAGCAGAGGTGAGAGAGGGTTTGGCCTGTGCTAAGCCTCCTAAAGCTGTGCTCAAAGCAACTGCTGATATGATCCCCGTAAACCGCATGAGCCGCGCATAAAGACTTATGCGCAGCGGTTCAAGCTGTTAGCGCTGTCAGGCGAGTTCTTATTCAGCGGGACGTGCCGTTCTGTCCCACTCTCCTAAGGCTTCATGGGAAATAGAGGCGCTAAATTTAGGCTGAGGCTGACCTTTGATAAGATATTTCAGACCTCGTCCGATATCTGCGCCAATGCCGTAAAGGGCTGGAACGAAGAAGAGCGTAACAAAGAGCGCAAAGAGAACGCCAAAAGCCAGGCTTATCCCGATGGGAATGAGCCATTGGGCTTGCAATGACTTTTCCATTAAGAGGGGCATCAACCCAATAAATGTCGTGAGCGACGTGAGTAAAATCGGACGGAAGCGCCGCGTTCCCGCTTCGACCAAAGCTTGTGCCCCGTCCATACCTTGCGCCCGTAAACGATGAACATAATCCAGTAAGACGAGATTATCATTTACCGCGACACCCGCCGCTGCAAACATGCCTAGTATTGAGAGTAGCGACATGGTTGCGCCCATTGTCATGTGGCCAATTATCATTCCGCAATAACAAAAGGGGATAGCGGCTAATAAGATAAGGATAGGCTCGAAATATGATTTAAAAGATACCGCGACAAGAAAGTAAGCCGTCCCAATAGCGATGAGAAAGAAGGTCATGAGCTCGGCCTGAAATTCTGCTTCGCCTTGCGCGCGGCCAATATTCCCGCGTGTCACATCGGGATGACGCGCATCGAAATCATCAAAGAAACCATCATTGAGTTCCTTACGAATTTCATCAATGCGGTCGGTGACGACTTCAGCTGAGACAATAATTGCGCGCTGACGCTCACGTCGCAGGATACGGTTTGTACCTTTTTCAAAGCGCAAATTTGCGACGGCACCCAGCGGCAATTCCCGTCCGTCATTGGTGCGGATACGAATGGACTGCAAGAAGTCGAGCGACTCCCGGTCCACGCGCGGATAACGGACATAGACGCGGACATCTTCACCGTCACGGGGTAGGCGCTGCACCTCTTCGCCGAAAAAGCCTTGGCGCACTTGGCGAGCCACATCAGCCGTGGTGATGCCAAGCGACTCCGCCCCAGGCTTGAGGTCAAACTGCACTTCTTCCGACGCGCTTTCCATATCATTGACGACGTTAAAGACACCTTCATAGCTACGCAATTGTCCCATTAGGTCATCAGCAGCAGCCTCAAGATCATCAAAGGATTTTGCGTTGAGCACATATTCAATAGGCGGGCCGTCATTATTGTCTTTGTAATTAACGGTGATTTTTTCGGCGTCAGGGACTTCGCCAATAAGCTCCCGCAAACGCTCTGCCGTATCTTTGGCGGTCAAAGACCGTGTCTCCGGTGGCACTAATTTCACGAGGGCAAGAATATTGTTATCGCGCGAGCGCGTGTACCAGTTCTCGATGAGGTCGCCATCTTTGGCTTTAATCTCTTCCTGCAATTCCTCTTCAGCATGTTGCAATTGCGCAAGGACTTCCAGCGCGCGTGTATAGGGCGTGCCTTCAGGCAGTTCGACAGAAATTTCGATTTGATCCGACTCGCTCTCTGGGAAGAAAGAGGATTTGACAAGGCCATTGGCGACAACACCGACCGTCATAATCATTAGAGCCATGAAGAGTGAGGCTGTCAGATAACGGTGGCGCAAAGCTTTGGTAATAAGTGGCCGATAAACGTTCTGGGCCACCCACATCAAGCTATTGGAGATTTTCGCCTGAAACTTCATGATGCGGCTCTTCGGATTGACGGGCTTTAAATGCGCCAAGTGGGCCGGCAAGATCAGAAGCGATTCTACGAGAGAGAAAAACAGCGCTAATATCACGACCAATGAAATGGCGCGGGTAAACTCACTCGTTCCGCCGGAGAGGTACATCCAGGGGGCGAAGAAAATCATCGTGGTCAGCACCGCAAAGATAACGGGTTTGACCACCATATTGGCCCCGTTCACTGCGGCGTCTAATCCGCGGTCGCCATCTTCCGTTTTGAAGTGAATGGCTTCGCCGACGATAATCGCATCATCCACAATCACGCCAATGACCAAGAGGAAGGCGAAGGTCGAAATCATGTTGAAGGATACGTCAAAGAGCGGGAGCAATGCGAGGCCGCCTGCAAAGGCTGTGGCAATACCGATAGAGACCCAGAAAGCGATGATGGGGCGCAGGAACAGCATAAGGGTCAAGCAGACCAGAATTAGCCCCGTGAAGAAATTATTTGTGATAGACGAAATCCGACCTGCATAAGTATCGGCTTCGTCTTCCCATGTGGTGATAGATATGCCTTCGGGCAGGTTGCCTTCCAGTTTTTTAAGATATGTTTTTACATTTTCAGACGCCTTGATGATATCCATCTTAGGTCCGCTCTGAATTTGAACAAGGATCGTGCGCTTGCCATTGACGGTCGCGAGTAAATTCACTTGCTCAAAGCCGTCAATGACCGTGGCAATGTCTTTGACGCGAATAGTTGCGCCGCCAGAGTCCTGACTGACAATAATGTTTTCAAAGTCTTCCTTTGTGTCGGCTTGGTTGCGGGTACGTAGCTGCATGTTCCCGATTTGAGTGCGAACTGTGCCGGAAGAGGCATTGACCGATGTGCCGCGCACAGCTTGTGCGACTTCACCGATTGTCAGGCCATATTGACGAAGGGCTTCTTCGGAGACCTCAATTGAGACCTCTTCATTACGCACGCCAAAGAGTTCGACAGCCGGGATGTAGCCCAGTAATCCAATCTCCCGCCGTGTTTTTTCGGCGAAACGTTTGAGTTCGCGTTCGGAAACGCTTTCATCGCCGGAGACCGCAAGACGGATAATCTCGTCGCGATTGCGGAAGATATTGATTTGCGGTTCTTCTGCGGCTGGGGGGAAGGCATTAATCGCATCGATTTGGCGTTTCACATCCGCCATCAGGACAGCTTCGTCCACGCCGTTTTTGCCGACAACGGTGACCGAGCCGCCGCCTTCTCCGGCAAAGGCCCACATACGGTTAACACCTTGCACTTCGGAGAGAGCCTCTTCCATGCGAACGATGATTTGCTCTTCTACGTCTTGGGGTGAGGCACCAGGCCAAGCGACATAAGTCCAAGCGCCGGGAAACTCGACATAGGGGTCAAGCTCGCGCTCGATTTGAACATAGCTAACAATACCGCCAATGAAGCAGATGAGCATAAGTAGGTTGGCGGCAACCGGGTTACTGGCCCACCATTTAATAATTTTTTCCATTATTCGCCTCCCTGAGCTTCAGAGGCTTCGGAAGAGGTCTCGTTGGGTTTGACCACGGCAATTTTCATTCCGTCTGCGACCCCGCGAATAGGCGAGATGATAACGGCATCACCAATCTCAATCCCGCCATCTAAAACCGCTTCATGACGATCGGATGACATGACGTTGACAGTCTTAATGGAAAGCGCCTCATTATTGGCAACATAGACTTTATCGTCACCGCGCAAGGCTGTGCGTGGAATGACAATGATATTCTCTAGCTTTTGTCCCTCGACAGCCGCATTGACAAACAGGCCCGGCGCGAGCGGAACACCATTACTGGCCCCACTTCCAAAGGGGTCACGGACTTCTGCATAGGCATAAAGCACGCGCGTTTTATTATCAAAGCGGCTGTCTGTGCGGACAATGCGCCCTTGCCATTCGCTGTAACGTCCGGCGACATCTGCTGATAGAGTGACGGGGATGCCGGTCGTTTTACCCGTGGCTTCAAAGCCGAGCGTTAATCCTGCGCGGCGGAGGTCTTCATTGGTCATGGGCAGGCGCACATCCATGACATTTGTGGCATAGATCTCGCCTAATTTTGTACCGACAGTCACAAATTCACCTTTATCGACATGGCGCATGGTCACGCGGCCTGTGAATGGCGCGTAGAGTGATGTGCGGGCGAGCTGTAATTCGGCTTCGGCCAGTCGCGCTTTGGCGGAAGCGAGCTGTGCCTTGGCTTCGGCCATTTGCGGCTCGCGCAGGGTCAGCGGCGTCGGCTGACCGCTGCGGCCAAGCTCTTGCCAATCTTGGCGGGCAATGGTGGATTCAGACACTTCGCGCGTGACGGCGGTTTCGGCTTGGGCAACATTGGCGCGGGCTTGGGTGACGCGTAGCTCAAATTCAGCAGGCTCAATCCGCACTAACAAATCACCTTTAATAAAGCGTCCGCCTTCAATGAACTTGGGTGACATATAGGTGATAAGTCCACTGACTTGCGGGACGATATTTATTTCAGTTCGCGGCTGTACTTCGCCCTGCACATTAACTTTCAGGGTTACATCATCTTGCGCAGCAACCGCGGTGAGAACAGGAATCGCCTTAATGATGTCTTCTTTTTCTTCGGGCTTGGGCTTTAGTGCACTCATCCCTATAAACGCGGCAATTGCACCGCCAATTACGAGCAGCGGAAGCACAAATATAAGCGCTCGCCATATCCAAAGTTTTTTCCGCGCAGAGCCTCCACGCATATGATTAGGGTTATATTCGCCGGCTCCAGAGGGAGTCCGGGCGTCAAGTGAATCTGTCATTATCGCCTCCGACCGGTTGGCACACCGGTTTATAGAACGCTTATAGCAAATAATTATTGATTATCAATAAAAATTTATTGAAAAACATATCAAATGACTATCGCAACGATTTTTCCAAGCTATGTTCGAATTAGAAACGCAATATGTTCAGATCATAGAGTTTAAAATTTACCCTCTATTAAGACTATCTATTGGCAGAACTGTAATGGCTTCATTCTATATTCGCTAGGATTAGGAATGGCGATTAAGATGTCGAATATAAAAAACAAAAAGTTTCAGTTAAAAAAACTAGCGGAAAATCAGGATGGGTCCTTTGGGATTATAGCGGGAATCTCAATGCTTATGCTTGTCATGGGCATCGGAACGGCCATAGATGTATCGCTCGCTTTTAAAGCGCGTGCAAAGTTACAAGCCACGGCTGATACTGTCGGTCTCATGTCTTCTGTTTATGTCAGAGACAATCAAAAACCACCTCGTTCTTCAGAGGATGGATTTATGGATGACGTCACATATGACATTAGCGCCGCAAATGCAGGCCAAGCTATACAAGGTGTGACAGGCGAGTTTTCCGTAAACTATAATGATGAAATGCAACGGTCTGAAGTCGAAATCAAAGGTAAGGTTAAGACAACATTTTTAGGAGCGTTTAACAAATCCTCATTGAACATAAACGTAAAGTCCAACGTCGAATATTATGAAACTGCACAGGCCGCGACAAGTGTATATTTAGTCGTTGATAATTCTGGGTCTATGGCCTGGGATGATACGCCTATCACATCTAATAGGCGGCGTCCGGCCGGTGCCAAAACACGGATCGAAGGGTTAAAATCTACTGTCGATAAATTTAATACGAACTTGGATGAGGCTTTACTCAAAGCGCTTAAAGACACAAACGATGATGAAAAATATCTGAGAACCGCACTTATTCCATATTCAACTGATGTTTTGACGTCCCGTGTCTCACTGCCAAATTGGGGAACAGTTAATTATAGTCTTGTGAACCGTATGATTGCGTCCGGCGGAACGGACTCTCGCGGACCTTTGAAACTCGCAAAAGAGCTTATGAAAAAAGAGAATAATATTCACTTTTCCGAAAATGGCACGAAGGACCCTAAAAAATACGTTATCTTTATGACAGATGGAGCTAATAATGAAGAATGGGTCTGTAACTGGCGTGAGCAAAGAAGAACTCGGTTATGGAGGCGTCATAATGGTTTCAAATATGAATATATGCGTTCATGGCGCTCTCCTGGAAACGGATGGTCTGAAGGTGTAGCCTCAAATTGCAAGTTAGAAAATAATTCTAACAGTCAAAGCGTCAGCTTATGTAATCAATTAAAGAAAGATGGTGTAGAGATATTCACTGTTGGGTTTGCTCTGGAGCCTGGCACTTATATGGCCAATTATCCATTTTCGAACCAAACAGCAACGATTGATAAAAGTACGACTGACTCAGCTTATGCATTCCTAAGAGACTGTGCGAGCACTAAAGAGCAATTCATCATCGCAAAGGACTCTGAAGCTTTAGACGTTGCTTTTGATAAAATAGGAAAGAAAATTGCTCAAGATTCCATAAGAATTTCGAGTTAAAAAGATTATTAAAGGGAGAGTGGGCAATGACAATGTTTGGAGCAATTATATATTTAGTGATGGGTAGTACAGTTTATTTACTACTCTTTAAAAGAAAATATATGATCGAAGAAAACAGGCTAGCGCCAAAAGTATTTATGGGCGCAGTGTCAATGTTTGCGGTGTTGAGTCTTACTATTGGTTATGCGAGCTTGCCTAGTCTTTAAATCATTGTCTGGCCCAAACATAGACCTATAGCCAAATGTAATGCGCCTTAGGTTGTCAAATTTCCAAGCCCATAGTTTTACATTCTGCTAACTATATTTGCCTAGTGCGGATACATGTTTTCCAAATTAGAACGCTCTCTTAGAATTAACCGCTTCACCGCGAAGAGCAAGCTCATGCGCGCGCGTGCCGTTTATATGATGGGCCTAGCTTTTTTAGCCACGCAATTTATCAATTGCTTCGCCATGTATTATTCTTATGGCGGGTTCACATTTGATCATGCCGTCTCAATTGTGGCTTGCCTTCTTGTAGGACTCACAGTGGTTTGTCTACGCTGGAGTGAAAAGTTTCAAATTTATGCAGCTATATATTCTGTTTTGATTATTGCAGCGACATTGTCATCGGCTTTGAATGAAAACACTGGCATTAATTCAGCCTTGATTCCATTTTTTGTTTTAGGCGTCATTGTAAACGGATTCATATGTGGTTGGCGTGCAACACTGACATTCGGATTTATGTCTCTTATAGGGATTTGGTTCTTATGGTGGATAAGCTCAAATTACAGTTATACGCCTATATTTGATGTTGAGAAGTTTTCAGATCGCAATTTTCAGCGGGCGATACAGGCCAGCCTCGCTGTCACGCTTATTGCTATGTGCGGAGCCTTTTTTTCTAAGAACATGCATGATGCCTTTGGTGATCTTGAAGCGGGTATCTTAGAAGCGCAAAGATCAGATCGTGCAAAGACAGACTTTCTGGCCACGATGAGTCATGAGCTTTTCACACCTATGAACGGTATTATAGGAATGAATAGCGTCCTTCAAGAAACGGCTTTAGATTCAGATCAACGAGAACTTTCTAATATCATTGAAGATTCTGGACAGAATTTAAAAACAATTATTGGAAATGTATTGCTTTTCTCGCAATTAGAAAGTGATCGTGTGATCCTTGATAATTCCGCTTATAATTTGCGCCTTACTCTTCAAAATTTACTGAAGCCATATGTTAGGAGAGCCGCAAATAAAGGGCTTTCTTTTAAGGCCAGTATGTACCCGAATGTTCCACAAATCATTCTCGGAGATAAGGTGCGAACAGAGCAATTAATTTCAGCTCTGCTTGATAATGCTATTAAATTCACTGAGACGGGCGAAGTTGAGCTTTCTATCGATGTAACCCAAGATGATAAGGGGTATGATAGGCTCATGATAAAAGTGAGTGATACTGGTATTGGTCTTGCGAAGGAGGATAACCACCGTATTTTTGACCGATTTACGCAAAAAGACGGTTCGATAAAAAGGAAATATGGCGGCACGGGATTAGGGCTGACACTTGCAAAGGGCTTGGCTGAGCTCATGGGCGGTGACATTACCGTTGAAAGTAAGTTAAACTTTGGCAGTACATTTACGGTTACATTGCCTCTTCAGCCCTCGGAATTTACGCAGCAGATATGGGCAGAGGCCGCCGAGTAAATTCTTTAAAGGGTCTTAACCCTTATAAACAGCTAGTTTTACGTTTTGTTTAAGCTTGAGGCTCTAGCTATGTTGTTCGAAGTATTGTTGTGGGGGTTCAATGTCAGTACAAATAAATGACTGCATAGATTTAATTATTCAAGAGTCGGCGGAGACTCACGCTCAAACCCTTAAACCAATTTTTGCACATGACTATAAAATGCTTGATGAGGCCATGCAAAATGCCAAAGCGGGGTTTTGGTGTCTGAACCTTAACACGCAAGAATTGAAAATGAGCGATAGTTTTCGTGCACGCTTGACACGTGAAGAATTGAACAGGCTCGAGACGACGGGTTTTTTCTCAATTGTTCACAAAGACGATGTTGATCGCGTTAAGGCAAAATGGGAAAAAGATATAATCACAGGGTATATAGATTTAAAATATCGCTTGGTTTTAGAGGGTGAAGGCGAAATTTGGCAGCGAAGCCATGGGTGTGTTCAATGTGATGAAAATGGCATACCAGAAAATGTCTTTGTGCTCATGACTGATGCCACAGGAGAGTTTGAAAAAGAGAGTCATCTCATTCTCGCCGAGCAATCCTCCAAAGCTAAATCAGAATTTTTAGCCCGCATGAGCCATGAGATAAGAACCCCTCTAAACGCAATTATCGGCATGGCGGATGCGATCAAAGATGAACCTTTATCGCCTGACGCTTTGGAAACAGTGCAATATATTGATGAAGCTGCACAGGGCCTCCATCAACTTCTGACTCAAACCTTGGACCACGCTAAACTTATTTCAGCAAAAGCTGAAGCTGAATGGGAATTGGCTGATCCAAAGAAAGTCCTTGCAGATTCTATGCGCTTATGGAGACCACAATGTTTAAAAAAGGGATTAAAGCTTAATATTTTACAAGGCAGAGATATTCCGAAATCTGTTTTAATCGATAGGTTTAAGTTAGGTCAATGTCTGAACAACTTGCTTTCAAATGCTATTAAATTTACGCGAAACGGCTCGATAACGGTTATACTCAAACGGGCAGAATATAGAAACCAAGACAGCCTGATAATTGCCGTAAAAGATACGGGCATAGGTATGAGCTCAGAGGCCAAGTCGAAGGTTTTTGATGAATTCACCCAAGCCGATACCTCCATTAAGCGTGAATATGGAGGGACAGGCCTCGGCATGAATATCACACAGCGGCTTGTTCAGATTATGGAGGGTCATATCTCTGTCTCAAGCCAGAAAGGTGAAGGCTCGACATTTGTGATAGCCTTACCGTTAAAAACTAATGTGACAGATAGGTCCGTGAAACAAAAGACTGAGCCTGTAGAAATAAAATCAGTAGAACGGTCTCCGGGAGTCTCAGCTAAAATCAATCATATAAAGCCAGATATACACCCTAAGCATCCACCCTTTTCTAATATGTCCGTATTATGTGTTGAGGATAATCCAGTTAACCAACGCGTTATTGAAAAACTCATAGGCAAGCGTGTAGAAGCCCTACACTTTGCCGATAATGGGCAAGAGGCTTTAGAGAAATTAACAACTCTTCAAGTGGATATTGTTTTGATGGATATACACATGCCTGTTATGGATGGCATCGAGGCGACTCTTGAAATTCGTAAAAGTAAGATGCCTTGGGCTAATGTTATCATTATCGCTTTGACTGCAGACCCAGATTATCAGCAGGCTCGTATATGCCGCAATCTTGGAATGAATGGGACGATTTCCAAACCTGTAACCCGTCAAGATATCGCACAGGCTTTTGAAAGTGCTATTTCTAATATTGCTTCAAATTTTGGCGAACCTGCTTATCTGCCTGTCAAAGTGCCCGCTTAGCATTCAGAGTCAGCCCTAAAGCAAGACATAAAAAGTTATAAAATTATGAGTTCTTATCTAGATGGAACTCACTCATAATAACCCTTGGGATTGGTTACTTAAAATTTGTAAAATTCGAATGAGAATGGTGCGCGATACTGGGATTGAACCAGTGACCCCTACAATGTCAATGTAGTGCTCTCCCGCTGAGCTAATCGCGCTATCCATTAATGATAGACCCCAAAGCGTGCTTTAGGAATGGGGCGTATATCGCCGCCCTTACGTGTTTTCAAGTCCTAATTGCTGGGTTTAAGCTGCAATCAACTTATCGACCTCATTTACGAGCTGACGCAAGTGAACTGGCTTTTGCAGGACTGTTTGCTCCGCGGCTTGGCTGTCAGCCATGGCGACGGCGGAAAAGCCCGTGATAAACATAATTTTTATGCCGGGAGATAGTGTTTCAGCTTGTTTAGCAAGCTCTATACCGTCCATTCCAGGCATCATAATATCTGTGAGAAGCATATCAAAAGCACCATCTGCAAATTTCAGTGCGCGTAAGGCGCGCTCGCCATCAGCACAGGCAATCACGTGGTGTCCTGCTTTCTCAAGAGCCTTTTCAAAGAATTTGCGCATGGCATCATCATCTTCAGCATATAAAATCGTGGCCATATCGCGTTTCCCTATTCGCGCCCATCTGCGCTCAGTTTGACTCGCCTTTTGAGCGAAAGTGACTTAGTCTGAAGCATATGATGCCCAGAACATTCATATTATGCAGGAATCCCGCCAGTTCTTGTTCTTCTAGTTTCGGTGTCTTAAAATTTTCTAAGCATATAGGCTCGAAAATAAAAAATAGCTCTGAAAAATGTTAGCCCGCGAAACCGTATTTGAAGCGGATTGCCTTAAAGCGTTCAAGCCGCCGATCCGTGTGATTCTGCCAAAAATGTGGCGTGGCGGCGTTATTTTCGCCTCGCCTCATTCCGGTAATGTCTATCCCAAAGGATTTACCTCGCGGTCTTCGTTGAGCCTAAAAAGCTTAAGACGAAATGAGGATGCCTATATTGAGGAGCTTTTTGAGCCCGCTATTGCGGCAGGTGCACCGTTACTCTCAGCGCGATTCCCGCGCTGTTTTGTGGATGTCAACCGCGCTCCTGATGAACTGCCTTTTGAGTGGGCCCCTGATGCGGGCACGCCGACGCCTCGCGCCGCAGCTGGATTAGGGGTCATTCCGACTATGCTTTCAGAACATTTGGACATATATAAAAAACCGATCTCTTACCGTGCGGCACGGACGCGCCTGACGGCTTTATATCACCCCTATCACGATGCCTTGCAGGAGCTCATTACCCAAGCTGGACTGGAGTTTGGATCAGCGCTGCTTATTGATTGCCATTCCATGCCAGGCTTTGCCCCAATGGGCTCACGACGTCCTGATATTATTTTGGGAGACCGCTTCGGTGTATCATGCCATCCCGAAACGATTGCGCGGGTTGAACAGGCTTTCCGCCAGCAGGGTTATAGTGTGACCCGTAATTATCCTTATGCAGGCGGATATGTAACGCAGCATTACGGGAAACCCCGAGCCGGCATAGAGGCATTGCAAATAGAGATTAACCGCGATCTTTATCTGAACCCTGTCACTTTAAAAAAGAAACGGAGCTACGGGCTATTGGCTGAAAACTTAAAGGCGGTGATTTCAGATATTATTAAGGGTCAACCCACAGCTGATTTACTCGCCGCTGAATAGCCCTTGTAAATGAGGGCGCAATACCCCATTTGCCGCCCATGACCGAAACACACGCAGATAAAATGTCCACTGATGATATCGTCACAGTTTTTCAACTGGACGGAAAACCTGTGCGCGGGCGAGCGGTGCGCATGGGCGCAACGCTTACACAAGCGCTAGGGACGCGTTATCCTGATATTGTTGCCCGCCTTTTAGGTGAGGCTATGTTGATATCAGCGATTGTTGCGCAATCCCTTAAGTTTGACGGGCGCTTAGTCATTCAATGCCATGGCACAAATGACGGCGCCGTGAGTTTGCTCATGAGCGATTGCACAACAGATGGACATGTAAGAGGCTATGCCCGGTGGGATGCGGATAAATTAAAAGAGATTCGCCTCGATAATCGTAATCCTGGTGCGGATGCTCTTCTCGGCGGGGGTACCTTTTCCATGACGATCGACCAAGGCCCTGATATGGATCAATATCAAGGCTTGGCGGCAATTGAAGGTGCGCGTTTATCTGATTGTGCTGAACATTACTTCAAGCAATCTGAACAAATCCCAACAGAAATTCGCCTTGTTTGTGGTCAGCTACAAGAGCCCGGAAAAGAGCCTGTCTGGCGCGGCGGCGGCGTTATGATACAGAAAATTGCGGAAGATGCTTTGCGCGGTGATACGGATGAAGCGTGGGATACAGCGAGAGCTTTGTTTCAAACTGTCAGTGATGCTGAACTCCTTGATCCAGACTTGACACAGAATGAGCTGCTTTACCGTCTTTTCCATGAAGATGGCGTTCGCGTTGTTGAAACATCAGCCATTGCTGCCAAGTGTAAATGTTCGCGTGAGCGGCTTGAAAATACGCTGCGTTCTTTTGAAAAACAGGCGCTCGAAGAGATGGCGGAAAACGGTGTTATCGACGCAAATTGTGAGTTCTGTGATACGACTTATAGTTTCCCATTGGCGGAGCTTTAGGAGCGCCAAAAAGCAGGTGTAAGCACGACAAGCGCTGTGACAATCTCCAAACGCCCGACAATCATGGCCAGCATCAAAACCCATTTAGCTTCTCCTGGCAGCGTTTGATAAGTGCCAGAGGGGCCAATTATATCGCCAAGGCCCGGGCCGACATTCGCAACGGCGCTGCCCGCGCCAGACCATGCCGTGATTGGGTCAAGCCCAATAACCGAGAGGGTAATGGCAACAAGTGCAAAGGTCATAAAGAATAAAAAGAAATAACTCATCACGGAGTATAATACGGCTTCAGGTAAAGGCTTACCGCCATAGCGCAGAGGCGAGACGGCATGTTGGCGAGGCATTTTAAACAGATAGGCGCGTAGACCTTCAAAGGCGACTTGATAGCGGAATATTTTAATCGAACAGGCTGTCGATCCCGCGCAGCCGCCGATAAACATAAAGGCGAAAAAGGCAGAAACAGCAAATGGGCCCCAACTATTATAATCAGTTGTGGCATATCCTGTTCCCGTCACAATTGAGACGACATTAAAAGCTGAGAGGCGCAAAGCCCGGCTATTCGTCATTTCTGAATTAAGCCAAAGGTAAAGCGTCATGATAATAATCAAACTGGTCATGACGCCGATAAAGGTGCGGACTTGGCTGTCTTTAAAGGGAGCTCGCCAATCTCCGCGTGTCGCCATTAACAGATAGACACCAAAGGGCATGCCGCCCGCCATCATAAAGGCAATGCAAACAAGATCGGCCCCATCATCCATAAAGCCGCCCATTGAAGCATCCGAGGTTGAATAGCCGCCTGTTGCAACAGTTGTCATGGCATGAGAGACGGCATCAAAACCTTCCATGCCAGTTGCCATATATCCGAAAATACAAAGCCCTGTTAGGACAACATAAATGCCGCCAATACCCGCGGCTAAACTTGCCGCTTTGGGCAGAACCTTTTCACCCATATCTGAGCTTTCCAAGCGAAAGAGCTGCATGCCGCCAATTTTAAGCATAGGTAAAACCGCCATAGCCGTGACAATGATACCAACCCCGCCAATCCATTGCAGAATGGCTCTCCAGAGTAATATTCCGCGCGGCATATCATCCAGACCTGTCAATACAGTGGAACCTGTCGTGGTGATACCTGATGTGGCTTCGAAGAGTGCGTCGGTGACGCTTAATGTTAATGGCTCCATCATAAATGGAATGGAGGCAAACCCTGATAGCGCGGCCCAACTTAGCACGGTCAGAAGAAAGGCCCCTCTGGCCCGCATATCTGGCTTGGGTGTATATGTGGCAAGCGCCAAAGCTGTGCCCAAAAGTGTCGTTAGAATTCCCGACACGCCAAAAGCTCGCCAAGAGCGGTCATTATAACCCAGATCGACGATCATAGGCGCAAACATAGCTGTGCCTAGAGCCGCGATCATGAGGCCAACAACAAAAAATACCGGGCGTAAATCTGGCATAGTCACGCCCTACAACAGCGCGGCTTTTTCTCAAAGCTTGAAATCTAACCGGATTGGCGCAACAAGGCTTAAAAATATGAGATATAATATGTTGCGCAAAGTCATTTTTCTCCTTTCAGTTTCGACGGTTAGTCTTTGGGGGTGTTCAGATACAAAACCAAATCTTGAAGCTATGCCTCTTGAACAAGCGGCGATGCAGGCTCAAACGCCATCTCCTGAGGTTTCTTATTTGACACGTGACCCGGGGCCAGGGCGATTAACGCCAGAAATACTCAACTCTGATGTTTCTCTGAGCGGAACATCTCTGCGCGGGGCTAAAATCTCACCCAAAGGAGATTTTGTGACAGTGCTACAAGGCCGCACAAATGATGCGAAGCAACAAGATTTATGGGCCTATGATCTAGAAAGTGGGGAGGGACGCTTACTTGTCAGCTCCACCGATATTCTGGGCGCGCCCGAAGAGTTATCACTAGAAGAAAAAAACCGCCGTGAACGCCGCCGCGAATATAGCCGCGGAATTGTGTCTTATGACTGGGCTGGAGACGATCTGCTTCTTTTTCCGCTGGGCGGAGATATTTACCTTTATGATTTAAAGACTAAAGAGGCGCGGCAAATCACGGCCACAAAAGGGTTTGAAACGGATCCTAAAGTTTTTGGTTCGGGGCAATATGTAGGATATATCCGCGAGAATAATCTCTTTGTGAAAGATTTAGATTCAGGCTTGGAACGTCAGCTTTCAGACGGCGCAACCGAGCTTATCCGAAACGGGATTGCAAGTTTTGTCGTTCAAGAAGAACTCGACCGATATACGGGTTATTGGCCCAGCGGTGATGCGAAGAAAATAGCTTATACACAAACTGATGATGCAAATGTCAAAACACGTACACGCGCTGAATATACATCCGGCGGAATTATCAATGTCGAACAGCGTTATCCTTTTGCAGGAACGCCTAATGCCACCGTTAAACTTGGGATTGTCGGCATTAAAGGTGGAGCCACGAAATGGGCCGATATTGGCCAAGATAAAGACATCTATCTGAGCCGTGTTTTTTGGAGCCAAGACAGTAAAACGCTTTTTGCTGGAATTTTATCGCGGGATCAAAAGTCACATAAGCTCTTAAAAATAGATCCCGCTACGGGCGACTCTGAGATCTTATTTGAAGAAACTCACCCGGCTTGGATGAATGTTGAAGTCAGCTATAAAGGCCTGAAGGACGGCTCTATTTTATGGTCAAGCGAGCGCAATGATAAATGGCAGCTCTTCCGCATCAGCACTCATGGGGAGACATCTGGTGAGTTCACGCCGATCACGCCGCCAGATATTTTAATGACACGACTGAACTGTGTGAACCAAGATAGCGGCGCGGTTTACTTTACCGGCTGGAAAGATAGCCCGCTTGAGCGTCACATTTTTAAAACCGATTTGGATGGAGGTGAAACTCTTCGTCTCTCGCAAAGCAGCGGTATTCATTCAGCGAATTTTAATACAGATTGCGAGCGTTACATCGGGACCTTTAACAGCACCTCAACGCCGCCGCAAAGCCGCGCCTTTAAAAATGACGGTAGCCCTCTAGCTTGGCTTAATGAAAATAAGCTCGATGGTTCTCACCCTTACGCGCCATTTATGGAGGCAGATATTCAGCCTGAGTTTGGCGTATTAAAAGCGTCTGACGGAACGGATTTACACTATCAAATTTTTAAACCTCTTGATTTGAAAGTGGGTGAGAAGCGTCCAAGTGTGACCATAGTTTATGGGGGACCGCATGGACAGCGTGTTTATAATCGTTGGAGGTTGGGACTTTCACAAATGCTCGCTCATCACGGCTTTGTTGTGTTCCAGATTGATAATCGCGGGACCGGTAATCGCGGCAAGGCCTTTGAAGCGCCTCTTTATCGCAATATGGGCCGCCCCGAAGTGGAGGACCAAGAAATCGGCGCGGCATGGCTGAAATCTCAAGCTTTTATAGATCCCGATAAAATGGGCGTTTATGGATGGTCTTATGGCGGTTATATGAGCCTGATGATGCTCGGCCAGACAAATGATTATGCCGCTGGGGTTGTCGGCGCACCTGTCACAGAATGGCAGCTTTACGATACCGCTTATACAGAGCGTTATTTAGGCGATCCAAATCCAGGGAGCCCGAATTATACGACAGGCTCTTATGAGCAAAGCAATGTCTGGCCTTATCTGGACGGTATAACAGAGCCTTTTCTACTGATTCACGGCATGTCGGATGACAATGTCGTCTTCCGTAATTCAACCAAGTTGATGGACGAAATGCATAAGCTTGGAGCCCAAAATATGCAGCTTATGACATATCCGTCTGAGAAACATGGATTTCGCCGCACCCATAACAAAGTGCATCGGTCCCGTTTGATATTGGAGTTTTTCCTAACTGAGCTTGAATGAGTCCTTCTCTTGACTTGGGTGGGTTCAGACCCGACATCAAAGCCATGAGTGAAAACCTGCCAGCAATTGTGCCAAGCCTTGCCCGGGCCTTTGAACCGGAGCGAAAAAGTCTACAAAACGCGTTGACGGCTGAATTATCAGCGTCGCAAATTGTAGGCGAAGCGCGGCGTGCCTTGGACCGAACGGGCTTAACGTTTTCACAGCAAGTAGATGATCCAAAGCTCCAGAAATCGGGCTTATGGCTTTTGGAGATGGTCAAAACGGGTGCAGGTGTTTTAGACCGCGCAACTGGAGCAGATGTTGTCTGGTCTGAACACGCGGCAAAACCCAAACGTCAATGGGCAGGCCGAGGGTTGTTTTATGGAGCTGCAGGTCTCTTTGCTGCGGCGGGGTTAATGCAAGGTTCGATGCTGACGATATTCGCAGCAGCAGCTTTGGCGGGTCTTCGATTTTTTGACCCTAAAGATTGGGGGCATTTGCTAGATAAAATACCTTTTCGTAAAAAAACCCTTGCGTTGGAAGATTTATCCGGACGCCGTATGGAGGCGCAAGCGTTTATTCGGGCCGACACGCAGGGCTTTGTCACCCAGCTTGTTGAAGCGCTTAAGACAGCGGATCATATATTATTACGTTTGGCAGAACCCGACCTACAAACTGACTGGCGGGATAATCCGCGCTTGCTCGGCATGTTGCAAAGTCTTTTAGAGGCCCAAAATGCAGGTGACGGTGACTTCGCTTTGACCCTCATTAAACAGGAAATGATATCAGTCTTGGCAGGTGAGGGTGTAGAGCTGATTAGCTTTTCCAAGAAAACAAAAGATATGTTCGATATTCTCCCGGCTTTAGGTGACATTGAAACAAAGATGGCAGCGCCTGCTTTAGTGTCGGGCGGCAGATTGCTGCGCCGTGGTACGGTGTGGCAAAGTGAGGGCGCGTCATGAATAAGGCTTCATCAGATGAGTTTATTGGGTTTGACTTAGGTCACGGTGAGACGGCATTGGGCCGCGCTTTTGGCGCGACGATACGTGAGCCTGAAATTCTTGAATATCGTGGTGAGCGCAGTTTTGTCACCGCTGTCGCCAAGGCTAAGGGAGAGGTCAAAATTGGGGCTGATGCCGTCAACTTGTCATTTATGGGTGATACGCCTGAAATCTGGGTTAAGTTTAAAGGTCGGGATTTAAACCATGCTGACATAAAAAAACCGACGCAATTATTCACAAAAACCTTGATTGGCGGACTGGCCAAAGATGGCATTATTCGGGGGCCCAAAGAGAGCCGCTTCATTGTCGGCTGTCCATCGGGCTGGACGAAAGAGACACAGCAAGCTTATCAAAAATTGTTTGAAGGCGCAGGGTTGAAAATTGTGCGCATTGTGCCCGAAAGCCGGGCGGCATTGATGACGGCTCTGGAGCAAGGTTATCTGTCGATAGAAGATGCACGGTCTTCGGTGCTTATTATTGATATTGGGTCGTCAACCACGGACTTTACCTATTGCCGCGATATGGAAGCCGAAGATGTGGGCCATAATATTTTGGGCTCAGGCTTACTTGATACAGAAATATTTAAACTAAATTTGGCGCGGCAAAAATCGCGTAAACAGATAGAAAAACTTATTAATCGCTATCCGCATTATCAGCCCATTATGGAATATTGGTGCCGCCTCGCCAAAGAGCAATATTTTACAGGGCAAGAAACGCCTGTCGAAATGATTAAACGCCTCCCGATAAATGGTGGTGTATTATTTGAAATTCGCGTGGATAAAGAGGATGCTAAAACCATATTAAATAATCCGCTTGAAGTTTTAAACGGCTATAGTTGGCAGACTGCTTTTGACTATGCGCTGCGCGAAACGATAGAAAATTTAGGGGGCCGAGATCCTGACACAGTTTTGCTCACAGGGGGAGCGTCGCGTCTGCCGCTTATATTGCCTGCGACACAGAAAGTCTTTCCCAAAGCCAAAGTCGTCCGCGGCGCGGAACCTGAGTTTTCAATCGCCAGAGGCTTGGCATGGTTAGGTCGATTTGAATTTCTTCACGCCAGCTTCCAAAATTCAGTCGCTGATATGCTCTCTGGTGAAGGGGCTATTTATACCAAGGCACGTAAGGCCAGCGGTGCTTTAGGTAAACAGATGGCACCTGCTTTGGTGGATGCTATGGCGGATAATTGCATTGTGCCAGTGTTTCAAGAATGGCGTTCAGGCAAAATTAAAAGCCTTGATGACGTTGAAGGCGTTTTATCGGGGCGCGTAAAAACATGGTTGCAAAGCGAGAGTGCAGCCGCCGTTCTAAAGCCCGTCATTGACCATTGGTTTGCTGATTTACAGCGTGATATTGAACGTGAGACAGATCCGCTTTGCCGCGATCATGGGCTTCCAGCGATGGTTCTGTCATTAGATGACAGTCAGCATATTAGCCGCCATCTAGAGGATTTGTCGGTATCGGCTCCCAAAGTGAATACAATGGAATCAGATACCGCTTTGGTCGGAACAACTTTGACAGCGCTTATTGTGTCCGCCTTACTGGCCAAAGCAAATTTGTTTGCGCCATTGTTGTTAAACCCGATTGGGCTTGTTGTGGGCGGCGCAGTGGCGGGCGGCAGTTTCATCTATGGCCGCAAAGCCTTGGAGGGCCGCTATAAAGGCGCGAATGTGCCCGTTATTGCTCGGCAAATCATGACAGATGGCCGCATCAAACGCGCGGCTACAAAACAAAGACCTGATCTGATTCAAGTGGTCGATGACGCTTGGCAACAAGCTGCCGCAGAGCGTTTTACAGATGAGCTAACAGAAACTTTAAAATCCGCTCTTACAGAACGGGCCGA
>JAHDDT010000029.1:10089-23659 GCA_020629195.1 Hellea sp. | reverse complement strand
TTTCAAGACTCGCGACGAGTTTGGATGTTCTTGTACTGTAGGTTTTTAAGAGGTTTTGCGTGGTTTGGTCGAGTAGCTCATTCGTAAACTTATAAACCTTATTCTTGTCATTTTCCTGAATCGCAAACCCAAGCTTGGTTCGATTTATGTAAGCCTGAAATATATCATTTGATTTTTCAGATTCAGGAACGTTTTCCAATGCGGTAACTTTTTCTTTAGCTTCGTTAACTCTACCCAAACCTATTAGGCTATTAACCTCAAGGAAATGCAGGTGCTTTTTTACGGAAGGTAACTGCGCTACTTTCAGCCCATTATTTATGTGCTTTAAAGCGGCTTCGTAATTACTTTGTTGGTCATAGAGGCGAGCAACCCTTAATTCTGTTAATCCAGGCGTATTCGATCCGACCTCTTTTTCTATATCCAGAACAAATTGCGAGACCTGTGTTGAAACTTCATGTTCTCGCCACATTGATAGAGAATAGAGAAGGTTATTTAGCAGGCTGGTACCATCAATCGGATAACCCGCGGCCTGTTTGCGGGCAATCAGGTCCGATGTGTTTGCAATCGCGAGCTCGGTATTGAGCAAAAGATTATTTAAGTAAGTCGTGCTGGTTAGCGTCAAAATATGCGCATCAGTTACATAAGGTGAGATTTCGTTAGGGATTTTTTTAAAAGCCTCTTGGGTTTCTTGCAAAGCCAAAGAGGGGTTGTTGGCAAATGAGTTTATGACTCCGAGGAGAAGCCAAGCGTTACTCGCAACAAACCAGTCCTTATCATTTGTTGCGTTTTCAAGGTAATCTACTAGTTTTTCGCGATCAAGATTGGGATCCAAAAGATCAATATTTTCGAGTAAATGGCGATGAAGCTTAAACACATCACGGTCTCTTTGAGCCCCTGTTTCTTCGAGAGTGCTTTTATAGAGTGTCAGAATTTTATCACGGTCAAAATTATTACTATGCGCAATTCTGCCATGGGCGTGTTGACGTATGTGACGTAAGCGGACCTTGGGAGGAAGAGTTTCTAATTTTAAAGCTTCTAGAGAGGCAATATTCTCAGTGAGAAGCTTTTCTGTTTTAATTTTTTCACTAAAGGCAACGGCTTTTTCCATCGCTTCTTTTGAAATGACAGATTGCGCCTGACTTACAGGGGCCGTGCAGACAAAAACCGTAGCCGCCAGAAAAGCAGATATAAATATTCTGATATGTTTTCTTTGTTTTTCCAAGACCAGACCCCGAGCCAGAAGATGGGTCTAGGGTAAATGTCTTAATAATTTATGGCGTTAAAAAGATTTTAAGCACAAAAAAACCCGCCTTGGCGGGTTCCACACGGAAGATTTATTTTAGTAAAATCTTAAAAGTCAATAATGATGGGCATGCCACCTGTTACGACTTCGATTTCTTCAAGAGTTAATTCACGCATTGAATTTTCCTGTTCTTATGTCCTCTGAATTAAGGACTATCTAAATCTAAGGGTAACTTGTTTTGAAAATCAAGATAAAAATTTTAAAATGACACAATATTTGGTAAATATTATCTAAAAATACCCCTAAAAACAGAATGTGTTTGAACCTTCAATTAGATAGCGCGAATTTTATATTTTTAATACAGTGTTTGATACCTCAATGAACGCAGGCCTATGTGCCACAATAATGCGTGTTATTGGCATATTTGCAATTATACCAACAATAATTTCCTCGGTTTTTGTGTCCAAATTGGCCGTACCTTCATCCAAAAAGAGAACGCTAGGATCGTGATAAAGCGCGCGGGCTAACAAAACGCGCTGTTTTTGGCCACCAGATAAAATCGATCCCATATCTCCAACCATGGATGTGTAATGCATAGGGATTGCCATAATCTCTTCGTGGATTTGCGCCTTACGCGCGGCCGCTGCGACTTTCTTCATATCCATTTCAGGGTCAAAAAAGCTAATATTATCGGCAATCGTTCCGGATAAAAGTTTATCATCTTGCATCACAACGCCGATATGTTGTCGCCAGCGCCGCACCCCAATCTCGGATAAAGGGCGTCCATCTATCAGAATGCGTCCCTTTGTAGGTTCATATAGCCCCAATATGAGCTTCATTAACGTTGTTTTGCCTCCCCCTGAAAGCCCAGTGAGCGTCGTCATACTTCCCGCTTCAATTGTCAGATTATAATCCTCAAAAATCCAGCGATCTGTGTCGGAATAGCGAAAAGAGATGTTCTCTAGCTCAATCTGGCCTTTAATCTCCAAGGTCTTGACACTACCATCTTGAAGCCGCTCCTCTTCTGAAAAGATAATATCTGAGAGCCTGTCGAGGTGCAGCGAAAGAAGCCGAAACTCGATACCCTTTTGCAAAAGTTGAGTCACGCTATCCGTAAAATATTGACGATAGGCCAGAAAAGCCACGAGCATACCCAAAGTAAAACTTCCGCCTTCCATCATCATGATTGCGGCGGCCCAGACGACGATCACGATCTGAAGGCCTGTTAAAAGCGTTTCTGCAAATTTTTGCCAAATCGTAAACTTTCCATATTCGACATTCGTATTGATGAAATCTGTATAAAGATTACGCCAGGCCGCTTCGCGCTGGGCTTCACGGCCAAAGAGTTTTACGGTTGTGCTGGCGCGAATGCTTTCAATCACATGCGTGTTTTCTACGGCTTTGGCATAAATGCTCTCTTCTTGTGTACGCCGTAAGTGCGGATAAATCAGTAGCGTGGAGAGCGTAAGCAAAACCACACTTGCCAAAATGATAGTGCCTAAGAGCGGCGAATACAGATAAAGAATAACCAGCATCAAGATTGCCATTACGCCATCAATGAGGACTGCAACAATAGACTGCGTAAGCGCTTCTTGAATTGGAACGCTGCTGCCCATACGTGAGATAATATCGCCGACATGGCGTTTTTCAAAATAACTCGCTGGCAAGCGAATGAGATGGCGGAAGACATTGCCAACCATCTGCAAGCTCATTTGATTGCCATAAATTAAAATGGCCCAGCTGCGCACGGCCTCGCTGACAGCGCGCAATATCATGAGCCCGCCAAAGCCAAGGGCGAGCGCTTTGAGCAGGCCGTAGTCATTTTGCGCGAGCGCGCCGTCCACGACAAGCTGGAGATAGAATGGCGCGGATAAGACGATGAGCTGCAAAATGATAGAGAGGGTGAGCGTCTGAAAAATCGCTCGCTTTAATCCGACTAGCCGCGACCAGAGTAAAGAGAGGTGAGGTTTAAGCCGTGCCTCGATTGGGGAGAACTCAGCCGTTGGCGTGAGCTCAAGCGCAATGCCAGTAAAATGATCAGAGACTTGTGAGAGCTTTAGATTGCGTAGCCCAATGCCCGGATCGACAATTTGAACCTTATCGCCTTTAATGGATTTAAGAACGACATAATGGTTGAGGTCCCAATGCAAAATGGCGGGGAGCTGTAATTTTTCAAGCTGATCTAAATCGACTTTGAGGGGCCTTGCCGCGAGCTGTAAGTTTCCCGCAATTGTAATAATTGATTTCAGCGACGCCCCTGTCATAGAAATGAGGTAGCGTTTACGCAGAACGTTCAAGTCAATATTATGACCATGATATTGACCAATCATCGCAATACAGGCGAGGCCGCATTCCGTCATTTCGGTTTGTAGAATAACAGGAAGTGTTTTGCGCCCAAACATTATCGAGGGCCCCTTGATAATATCCAATCTAATAGGCGAATGGAGCCTTTATCTGTTTCAACGGTTAAGAAAAACAGCCCCGCGATGAAAATAGCCATGACGAGGCTTAAGAGCGTTGTTATGATCCAAGAGGCCACTGTATTTCGAAGCCTGACCTCACCAAATAAGGCGCGGGAGCGATGCTCCAAAGCTTCTTTTCGAAATAGACTCATGCCATTTGGCTAAGCCAATTTAAAAGAGATGTGAAGCCCTCCCGAGAGCTTATCGACAAATGGCTTTAGCTTTCTTAAGCGCGGCGGTGATACCTTTCAGTGAAAAGGAATAATTCACATTGGTTCCCCGCGCACTCACAGCCTTTAGATTCATCGTGGCGCCCGCTTTCATTTTTGCGACAAGAGCGCGTTCGTCATTAGGGCTTTCGATAAAGCTCTCATTTTCCGCGACAAACATTTTATATTTAGCGGAGCCAACACGCGCTTCAGGCGCACGGTTAGTTTTAAGTTTATACTCTGCCATGAAACTGGGCTGTTCAGTGGCCGCGCCGGATTGCCAATTAGACACCATGAAAAATATATCACCATGTCTTACAGAGGTTGGAGATTTAGATTTAGCCTCGGATATAGCATAGCAAATTTTGTCGCCACCTTCGCTGCGCGAATAGACCGACCAGTCGCTATATTTACCTTCAAGTTTGGGCGCGGCGTGTGCGGCGACAGGCATTATAAAAGCGGCCAATAGTACAGTGGATATAAGACGTCTCATTTTAGCACCTAGATATATAGCCTCTATAGGTAAGGATTAAGGTTAAAACAGCCTTAATTTTCACCGCTTTTCAAGACGTAATTACAGTATATCCAATTGCCGCTGAATATTGGCATGCTCCGCGCGTGTGAGGCGATAGCGTGAGAAACAAAACAAACTCGCTAAGCCAAAGATAAGAGCTGTGACGAGAGACGCGATAGCGAGGCCATCTATCGTGTCTTGCGCGACTTGGCTTGGCTCTAATTGCTTTGGGAAGTTAAGCACCATCAGGGTAAGACTCGCAACGGCGAGTCCGACTGCAAAGGTTAGCTTCTGCGCGAAAGAAAAAGCGGCGTAAAGTAAGCCTTCTTGGCGTTTGCCTGTTCGCAACTCCATCACATCCGCCACATCTGCCAGCATAGAATTGGAGATCACCAAAACGCCCGTCAGGCCTAAAAAGCCAACGCCATTAAACCCGGCGATAATCCACATGAGATTTGAATCCCCAATAGGCGGTAGCCAGCCTAGTAAATAGGCGGCAAAGGGGATGAGATTACAAAGAAAATATACCGCCCCAAATAACAAAGTGGCAGGCTTTTTGTCCATTTTGGCCGCAAGGACGGACGCTAATATAACGGCGGGGATAAGCAATAAAAATGGGGCGAGGGTTACAACCGTTTTAGCGCCTTGCGAGAGCTGCCAAAGATAGACGCCCATATAAAGGCTCAACGAGCTACCTGCGCCATAGAGAATAAGGATAAGACTATACCCCCCGCAGAGCCAGATAAAGGGGCCTATTTTCGCGGCTCTTTTAAGCTCGGTAAATGTGCCGCGCCAAGAGTTGCGAGCATCATCTTTATAGCTGCGAATATCAGCGGCTTTATGTTTCGTGCCAAAAACCGCGATAAGACTTCCTATCACGCCGATAATCGTCATGGTCAAAACAAAAGGCGCATAACCTGCTTGGTTCATCATGCCGTCTTCAAATTGCGGCGTGTCAGGCAGGAAAATAATAAAGCCAATGAGAAAAACAAAAATATTGAAGCTGTTGTTAAAAAGCTCACGAATAGAGACGATATTGGTGCGCTCATTATAGCGCGTCGAAAGCTCTGCCCCGAGGGAATAATAAGGTACGCCGTAAACGGTCAGGCCGAGGCGCACGATTAAAAGAAAGGTCAACATCCAAAAAAATAATCCATTTGCGCTTAGGGCTGCAGGCGGCGCAAATAAAAGGATAAGCGCGATGGCTGTTGGCGCTATACCCCAGAGCATGAATTTATGTCGCCGCCCCCATTTTTCGCTGCGATAATTATCTGATATTTGTCCCATGATAGGGTCGGAAAAGGCATCGACAAAAAGGGCAATCATCGTCGCAACAAAGACAAGCCCCTCAGAGACGCCTAAGACATTTGAAAAATAAAAAAGAAAGAAGAAATGAAACAACATATTCTTCACAGAGATCAAGCCCTGGCCTGCGCCGTAAGCGGTTTTGACGGGTATAGAGACTTGCCGTAATTTCACAGGCACAGCTGATTTTGTAGACGCCATAGCTTATCCCCAAAGCTCCAGTTTAATAGGAGTCATTCTGGCAAAGCTTGCCACGCAAAGTGGCGTAACATCAAGGGATGTTTTAGCGCTTGCTCTTGGGACGCGACCAGCTGTCATCAGGGCCGCCGACTTTGACGGGGCGATCTGGATAGCCGCCCATCATGATGGTACGGTCATACAGGGCCAGCGCGCAGGCGAGGCTGACATTAATGCAAAACTTCGTCGGGATTTTGACGAGGTAATCACAGCGAGCCTGCATATCATCAGATAAGTTCCCTTTTTCAGGGCCCAGCACATAGACACAATTTGTCGGATGGCGAAAACTCGGCAGCTCGATCGACTCATCGGTGAGCTCAACGCCCACCATTTGGCAGTTTTTGGGCAGGATTAAATCACTTGGCGTGTCCCACTCATAAAAGGGCATATGGGTGTCAGAGCGCGATGTATCTGTACGGCGCACTTCAAGCGCTTTATGTGTTGCGCCAATGGTGAAAGCAAAGCTCGCGCCAAAGGCATTTGAGGTGCGCAATACCGCTCCTAAATTATAGGACTTTGAAATCCCCTCGACGCCAACACCAAAATATCCGCGCATGATTATTCCTCCACATGCACGCTGCGTTCAATCGGGTTGAGCGTGCGGTAAATGGCATAAGCGGCGACAATCGCGCTGCCAATAGCAATCATCACAAATGGCATTTTTGGCGCGACTTTCAGTGCCGCTAATCCAATCAGGCCAAAGGTCGTGACGTTGACAAAAAGGTTCAAAAGAACAGAGCCGGCGCTCATAAGCTGCGCGCGAATATTAGGATTGGACCGCCTTTGCGCCATGGCCTGTAGCGGCACAAGGAACAGCCCATTACAAATAGACGCGCCGATAATTGCGAGCATAAATAACGGCATATGCGGGTTTTGTACAAAGTCACTGACGGGGCCAAATGTCTCGGCCCCAGCATAGGTCGGGCTCGGAATGAGGCAGAGCATCACAACAAAAAGCGTCACGCCCGTAATCCCAAAGGCCGAAAGCCCGACAGATTCGGGTCCCCATATTTTCCAATTCCCAATAAAGAGCGTGAGCAAAGACCCGACAAGGATTGCGAGGGTCGAGCTCGCCAACATCATCATCAACACGCCTTCTTCATATTTCATTGTGCTGGCGACATAGTCTGGGAAGGTCGTGACAAAGACAGTGGATAATCCGTAAAACCACGCGACCCCCAAAAGCGGGCGCAACACATCTTGATTGGCAAAAGCTTGTTTCAGCACTTGTAGGGTCGCCGTCACAGGGTTGTAATCGACCTTTAAGCGGGGTTGCGGGGGCGGCGCAGCGGGCGTCATTTCCGCCGCGAACCAGCCCACTAAGGCGAGCGCAAATAAGAGCGCGGAGATAACGGGCGTGCCGAATTTTAACACGCCAAGCCCCACGACAGTTCCGATGAGCAGAATGGAAAACTGAAACCCGCTCATCAATGCATTGCCTGTGATAAGCTCTTTGCCCGCGAGCCATTGCGGCAGGACAGCATTTTTCGTCGGCGAGAAAAACGCCGATTGCGCGCCCATCAAGCCCAAACACACGGCGAGAATATGCACATTTTTAAGCGCAAACCCGACAGCCGCCAGCGCCATAATCAATACTTCCGCCCGCTTGACCCAGCGAAAAATAACGCCGCGGTCAAATTTATCGGCGATCTGCCCGGCAATGGCGCAGAGGATGGTAAAAGGCCCCGTAAAAATAAGCGCGGCCACAGGTACGCGCACGGCACTGGGCAGATCAGAGAGAAAGGCAAAGCCCCCAAATGTGATCATCGCGATCAGCGCATTTTTCAGGGTATTGTCGTTAAAGGTGCCTGTTTGAAACAAGGTAAAGAGCGGCAAGAACCGTCTTTGCACCAAAAGCTTACCCGCTATTTTTGCGCTCATGGCGTCTCTCTTTCTTGTTCCGCTTCACGTGCTTCACGCTTCGCGCGGGCCACATCATTCTCTTCCGTCTTGCCAATATCATCAGGGTTTAAGGCCCCAAGATTGTCCAAGTCCAGAAGCGCAATAGAGCGCGTTTCGATATCCGTTTCAAGCCGTGCCATAAATTCCTCTTTACCAAGGCCCGGCATGATGGGCGGCAGAAATTCGAGATCCGCGCGGCCGGGATGTTTCACCCAATCATTTTGGTTCCAGCGCTGCCCCAGATTACTGGCCAGCGGCACAACGGGACAGCCAAAATCCTTATAAAGATGATAGACGCCTTTGCGGTATTTATGCTGCGTCCCAATTTTCGACAAATGCCCCTCAGGATAAATCAAAAGGCGCCGCCCTTGCTCGCGCACAATGGCGGAGGTCTCAGCCATTTTTTTGCGCTGATCCTCGCCGCCGCAATTATTAATCACCACCGCATTCATCTTGGTCAGGATACGGCCAATAAAAAGAAATTTCGTAATCGCGTCACCCGTCACAAAGGAGAGATCAAAAAATTGCGAAAACACGACAAAGCCGTCGCCATAGCTCTGATGTTTGGCCGCAATAATCACGGGCCCGTCCGCAGGGATATGTTCATGCCCCGTCACGCGCACGTCAATGCCGGCAATGCGGCGCATCCCCCAGACCATGACGCGGGTATAGCGGCGCAGGCTCGCCATCATCATTTTCCGCCCCGGGAGCAATGACAGAATAACGCAGACAATCGCATAGAGCGCGGTGGTCAGAAAAAAGAACACATTAAATATCAGAGAGCGCATGATTAGGCCTCCTTCGTAAGATTAAGCACAGATAAAACACCCGCTTCAAATAGCGGCACATGGGCCGAGAGCGGGCCGTCAAAAGCGCCCAGCACCTTGGCTTGCGCAGGTTGCAGCACAACGCCAAGCGCCATGGCCGCGAGAATATTCGCATCCCCCCGCGCAATAACCCCGGCCTCCATCGCGGCGGAGAGCAGCTTGACCGCCGCCATATGGGGCGAATTAGGCCACCCCCCGCCAGATGAATGACCTGCCGCATCAGAGAGCGAAGGAAAGTGATGCAGATGCAAAATATGATAGCGAAACAGCGTCCAATCATCATCGGCAATCTCGCAATAATGACGCACGATAAAGCTTACTTGATCCGCAAGGCCCGCCTCACGGCTTGCCGCCGCCATGATCATTTCTGTCAGGCGGATATGAATGGCGCGCATCAATTCCCGCGCCAAAGTCTCTTTGTTTTTAAAGTAACGATAAAGCAGACCCTCAGACACGCCGGCCCGTTGCGCGATGGATTTGGTCGAAACCCCGTCAACGCCATGCTCGGCAAAAAGCCAAAGCGCCGCCCGCTCAATCTTAGCCTTATTCGTCCCATCCACAGCCGACACGCCGCGTAGGGGATTAACGTAGGATGCATCCGACATAAGTCATCTCCAAAGTAAGTGAGTAATCACTCATTTTGGTTTGATACAGGGCAAAGAGGAGCAAGGCAAGAAAAATAATGAGTGTTTACTCATTTCTGGGAATTATGGTTAATGAGGCGTTAAGGCTTAGGAGACGTTAGGCGCAGCCTAAAAATCGATCCTGTGAATCGATTTTAGTCGGATAAGGCCATGGCAATGGCAAAAGAGACATTGGAACAGTCTAAGTTAGCTCATTCTCGCAAAGTGTTATAGTAAACTCAATGTGAAGGTATTTCTGACAAAACAAGCCGTTGATAATGCAGTCCCTCCCTCAAAAAGGGAATACTGGATCAGTGATACCAAAATTAAAGGATTTGGGCTTCGTGTTTGGCGTAGCCCTAACGGTTCGGTAAAAAAGGCTTATGCTCTCCGAGTGAAGGACCTGAACGGAAAATCGATAAGAAAGACTTTCAATCATTACTGGGCGCAACATGAGATATGGGAATCGGAACGATGGGAGCGCAGAATAAACCATTGGACAGGGTCAGGGCAGAATAATCCAAGCTCTATGCTTGAAGACATTACACTTGGTCAGACCATTCAAGCGGCCAGAAAATGGGCTCAAGACGAAATAGATAAAATCAATGGTCGAATGTTGTATGGAGATAATGGCTTCACAAAGGTTGCGAGAATAACTCTCAAACAAGAAATTAAACAGCAAGAGGAGTCTCTTAAGCGAAGAATCAAGACTTATTCATTTTCAAAAGCCAAAGACATTCAATTGCAAAGAATGAAAACAAGAGGTGTCTCTCAAAATTATTTGGATCGTTTGGACAAGGTCTTTGAGCAATGTGTTCCAAATGAATTGAAATCTAAGAATCTTTTTGATGTCCAAAAAAGCGAACTAACAAAGACATTAATGTCTGTTGCTAAAGTTTCGAACTTAAAAATGCTTAGGTCCTTTATAGGTCAAATCCTAGATTTTCCTCAAAGTTATGGCCTTAGATGCAAGGCCAGTTCTTATAATATGCGCCAAATAAATACCCCAGAGTATGATGCAATCTCCCCTATCATTGAAAACCCGGAAAAATTAAAGGCCTTATTTAAGTACTTGGAATATGAGGAAGATAAATGGCAGCAGGCTTATTGCTTAAGATTATATTTTTTGATGTCTGCTCCAATGTCTAAAATTATCGCGGCTAGATGGGATCAAATACGGATAAATAGATATACTCGACGTTGTGACGGTGCGCATTTGTTTGATGGTCTTGACTGGGTTTATGGTGAAACCTGGCGGTCTTTTGAACGTATAAAAGCTTTAGCATTTGAAATTTTGCTGAGATCCAGAAGCAATATTGCTAAAGAATTTAGCGAAAGTGAATATTGGTTCCCTAGTCCCTCTGGACACCACCAAGGCGATCATATCAAAAGCACTAATGTGCTTTGGGAACAATGTTTGGAAGAGCTAAATTTGGATTATGTATCACCCAAAACCCTTCGTAGAGAATATCACGCGAAAAGGTATTATGGCCTTGATAGGGCTATGGGTATTGAAGATCATCACTTCGAATTAAATGTAGAAAATGTGGCGAAATTGTCCAGCTAAGCGCATATTTTGAAAATTTACTACCCAGTACTTCAATGAAACAGGGACTTTGAACTCCCGACCCCATCATTACCCATCGTTATATTACTTGAAGCATCGAATGATTAGGGCAAATTTGTCCACAGGTGGGGCAAAACTTGTTGTCTTGATTTGAAAAGTACAATGAAAACAAAAGCTTTAGATGTATGAACACTACCCTGCTCAAATTTTCAATCGTGTTTATGCTCCTAAAGTTATGCAATGCTTAATTGTGGCAATAATGTCCAAGGTTCCGACTATTTTACGAATAGGAGATTGAAATCATTGTATAAATGTATGGCGTACTTGGTTTTATATTTAGTGCACACCTGTTTAGCCATGTTTTTATTGGTTGTGAGTGCGTTGGGATTGAAATCAAATAAGGCGAAGGTGTCCATGTAGGCAACGTTAGCCAATGCTAACAAGTTGAAAAACATATGGAGTGGGAGTCCAAGCTAATTTCAGAGTGTTTGAAAATGACTATCGAAAAAATAATTTAGCGAAAAAGGAGCTGTTATGGCTGAAAAATTAAGTTTCCAATTTATGGCTATGAAAGCTGAGGCGAGTGGTTCTAAATCTGTCAAAATAATAGCATATTTATGCTCGTTTGGCCTTATCACAGTTCTTGGAATTTGCGGAATAATCGCATTTCTATGAATTAACATAATATCACTGACACATGTCTCTTTTGTCTGTTAGCTAATGTCTCCCATACCGATCTTTCAACCTCTATGCTCATTCATATGCTCCAAATTCTCAACCCTACCGCACTTCCAAAAAACTTAATCCTTGGTCTTATCACCCTGTGTTATCCTAGAGGCGTTCCCGCTATTTGGACAGGCAATCGCGTAGGTTTGTTATTAGCGGGACGGTGAGGCGGAGCGCCGCGAATTACGCGCGCGGAAAGCTGGCCTCGGTGAGCGTCACTTGAGACGCCGCCGATAAAATCACCGCCGCAGGGCTTTTCCTTGTGTTTATAGTATTCCCAGGCGTGCCTCAAGGCGAACGCCCTGCGGACGTCCATCTTTATGGACATCGACTCAATGTTGGCTTTCATTTTAAAAAAGCCGAGTCAATGCGCAGGGGAGGTGTAACTTTGCTCCATAGTCTCACAGAGGGCATAGCTTGATCAAATCGGATGATAAGCAGGAGTCGGCCACGGGCTTCACACTCTAAAGGCTCACTTCTCAATTGCCATTATTCAAAACCCCGTTATCAGATGCTTATGGAACATTACGGATTTCTTTCTCTTCTCCCGCCCCTTATCGCGATTGGGCTTGCGCTTTGGACGCGGCAGGTTTTTTTGGCGCTGCTGATTGGGATTGCCTCGGGCTTTTTAATCCTCGCGGGGGGAAATCCGCTTCAAGGCCTCATCGGGACTATGGCGGGTTTTGTTAGCGTCTTTGAGAGCAATTATAATACAGAGATTATTATCTTCACGCTCCTCATTGGCGCGTTGATTGCGCTGATACAGCGGGCGGGCGGCGTGGAAGGTTTTGTGAACCGCGTGGTCAACTGGCTTCAAAAAAAGGCTGCCAGCGCCGATGGAAAAGGACAGCGCCGCCGCGTTGAACTCCTCGCCGTTTTAACGGGCGTTTTGATATTTGTTGAAAGTAATATTTCGACCTTAACCGTTGGCACGCTTTACCGTCCGCTGACGGATAAACTCGGCATGCCGCGCGAGAAGCTCGCTTATATTGCCGATAGTACTTGCGCGCCGATTTGTATTCTCATCCCGCTCAATGCGTGGGGGGCCTATATTATGGGCTTGCTCGCGGAACAAAATATTGAGAAGCCCGTCTCTATGCTTTTCAGCGCAGTGGCCTTGAATTTTTATCCCATGCTGGCCATCGCCATTTTGATTTTCGTGATCGTGAGTGGCCGAGATGTTGGCGAAATGAAACGCGCGGAAACTCGGGCTCGCGATGAAGGGAAAATTCTGCGCGACGGGGCTGTCCCCATGATTGCGGGCGAGATTACAATGATGGAGGCGAAGGAAGGCGCGGCGCCGAGGGCTCGCAATATGGTTATTCCATTGCTCACGCTTGTTGTGCTGATGCCTGTCTTTTTGCTCTATACGGGATGGGGCAATGGAGCTGACGAGCCCAATAGGCTTTTCGAGATTATGGACCGGGCTTCGGGATCCAAATCTGTGCTCTATGCTGTATGCGGGGCCATAATTGTCTCCGTCGGTCTGTCCAAAGCCCAAGGCATTATGGGCGTTCGGGAAATGGTGGATGTGATATTAAAGGGCATGTCAGGGATGCTCCCGCTCGCGCTGCTCATGGTTTTTGCTTTTGCGCTTGGCGATTTATGCGGACAGCTCGGCACCGGGGTTTATGTGGCCGAGCAAGCCAAACCGCTGCTCTCACCTGCGCTCGTGCCCGCGCTTATTTTTCTGGTCAGCGCCTTTATTGCATTTTCTACGGGGACCAGCTGGGGCACCTTTGCCATCATGATTGCCATTGCCGTACCGCTGGCCCAAGGCATGGACACAAATGTTAGCCTCGCCGTGGCGGCAGCGCTGGGCGGCGGTGTCTTTGGCGATCACTGCTCCCCCACATCCGACACCTCCATCATCACCTCAATGGCCACCGCCAATGACCATATCGATCACGTTAGAACGCAGATACCCTACGCGCTAATAGGCGGCGGGATTACTG
>JAHDDT010000029.1:0-9989 GCA_020629195.1 Hellea sp. | reverse complement strand
CCAACCTCTTTGAAGGTCAATGGATAAATGATCGTGATTCTGCCGTAATGTTTACCGTGACGGACGGCCTCCTTTCGGGACATTATCAAACGGCGTTGGGCCAGCCTGATAAGTCCAAAAAATTCCCGCTGACAGGATTTGTGGAAGGCGACCAAATTACCTTTACCGTGAACTTCAAAGGCTATGGTTCACTCACCAGCTGGACAGGACAGCTGACGGAAGATGAAACAGGAGAATATATAAGAACGCTTTGGAACTTAACTCGCAATGTTGAAGACGCAGATGAGGATGCGCAGCTCTGGCAATCCATCACATCAGGCGCGAGCGATTTTCGGCGGGCGGAAGACTGATTATTTCGAGAGCCAATAACCCACAATGGCGCAGAGTGGGAGCGCAATAAATTCAGCTAAGGATAGGGTCGAGACTGAAAACTTCAACGCTTCGATAACACCCGTGAAAACCTCGCCATGCTCGACATAATGACTTTTGAAGCCGCCGATAAATGTTGGCACAGGGATAACGCAAATTCCCGTTAAAAGGGCCGCAAGCGCTCCGCCGATGGGGCCTTTAATTTTGGGGGTTATTATAGTCCACCAAAATGCGGAAAGCGGCAATAGAGCCAGAAAAATGAGGAGACTTAATTTTACAACATCCGACACCGCATCGGTTTGATGACCGAGCAAACGAAAGGCTAATATGGCCCCATAAATTGTTCCGAGGCCCGTCAAGGTCGCAATAAATTTGGCGCGCAGAGAAAGGGTCAAGGCTTTGGCCTTAATCGACCAGATCATCCCAGAAGCGACGCGCTTTACTAAAGAAGTTCGCGCTTTCTGGACTGCTTTCATCGCCAGAGACTTCGGCGAGCTCTTCGAGAAGTTCTCTCTGGCGCTTATTCAGCTTGGACGGAATTTCTACGGACAGCTCGACATACATATCGCCGCGTTGACTATTACGCAGAACACTCATGCCTTTGCCGCGCAGACGCATGCGCTTGCCGCTCTGACTACCTTCGGGGATTTTGATTTTGGAGCGTCCGCCATCTATGGTCGGGATTTCAATATCTCCGCCAAGGGCGGCTGTGGTCATCGGCACGGGAGCGCGGCAGAATAGGTTAGCGCCCTCGCGCTCAAACAGCTCGTGAGGTTTGACAGAGACAAAAATATAGAGATCACCGGGCTGTCCGCGACCACGCGGGGCGGCGTCACCTTGGCCCGATAAACGAATACGTGTGCCGTCTTCAACGCCCGCAGGTATGGTCACATCCAGTTCTGTTTGTTGTCTTGTTTGACCTTGACCGTCACATTGCTTGCAAGGATTGGAGACATATTCTCCTTGGCCGCCGCAAGTCGAACAGGCGCGTTCCATGGTGAAAAAGCCTTGCTGGGTACGAACGCGTCCTGCGCCGCCGCACGTGCTGCAGGTTTCAACGGATGCCCCGGGTTCAGCGCCGAGGCCATCACAGCGGTCACAATCCCCGGCGATGGGGACGGTAATATCAATCTCTTTCCCGTTAAACGCTTCTTCGAGAGAAATTTCCATTTCATAGCGTAGGTCAGACCCGCGCGCTTGTTGTTGACGGCGTCCACCGCCGCCGCCGCCAAACATATCGGCAAAGCCGCCGCCCGCGGCGCCGCCGCCAAAAATTTGAGAGAAGATGTCGCCGAAATCTTGGAAACCCCCTGCGCCGCCGCCCATGCCGCCTTGCTCAAAGGCGCGGTGGCCCATGCGGTCATAGGCGGCGCGTTTCTGGGCATCCGATAATATGCCATAAGCTTCGTTCAATTCTTTAAAGCGGGCTTCAGCTTCAGGATCGTCGGGGTGGCGGTCAGGGTGGCATTCCATCGCTTTTTTACGAAAGGCGGATTTCATTGTCTTTTCATCCGCCGTTTTAGCGACGCCGAGGATTTCGTAATAATCACGTTTAGACATGAGAGGCTTTCTTCAAAATCGTATTCATTTTCGTGCGCTCTGCCACGACATAATCATTTGCTTCGCAAAGTTCAATGAGCGGAGAAATAGCTTCGCGGCCCGTTTCTAAGATCAGCAGGCTGGGATGTAGCTTCGAAGACGCATCTTCAAAAAATGTCGTGAGGGCTTTTAGGTCATGACCTTCAATATCGACTTTCATCGCGTCGATACGGGTTAAGCCTAATGTGCGGGCAATTCGGGGCAGGGTATCTACAACAACGGTTTCTGTCTCATCCGATCTTGCGAGAAGCTTGGCTTCGCCGCGGTTGATGTCACCCCCGCCAAGATGACCCGTTCCCGGCGCGTCAGAGACAGCGGCGCGGATAATTTGAACATTCGCCTCGCTTGCGGCGATATTGGCTTCGAGCCGTGCGCAAGTTTCGACGCCAGGTTCGATAGCTATGATGCGCGCGGGGCGCTCTGCTTGCGCGGCGTAAGCATTTACATAAAGGGAATAGAGTCCGACATTGGCGCCAACATCTAAAAAGACGAAAGCTTGCTCGGATTTTTCTTCAATAGCTGATTTAAGCGCAAGGCGTTCCGGCGCGTCCCAAATATGTACCCCCGCAAAGGCGCGTTTTTCGCAGCGGTTTCCACTCGGATAGAGCCGTGCAGAGACGCCTTTATCTATATCAATATCAAAAGGCCCTTTTTCACCACACAGCGCTTTTTTACGTGCGCGCGAGATAAGGGCACGGCCAATACGTGTATCTGAATATCCATCTGCCTTTTTGCGCCACGCTTCGCGCTCGGGCGGAAGGGCATATGTGCCGAATGGAGGGGTAATATCGAAGGTCATGGTTTAAAACAAAAAACCCCGAATACACTGAAATCCAGTATATTCGGGGCTCCACCTGAAGACATAAATGTCATCGGGTCTGGGGGAACTTAAGCCTTGTCGTCTTCATCGACGTCTTCGAACTCTGCATCAACGATATCTTCGTCATCTGCATCATCCGCCTGTTTAGCTGGACCAGTATCCTCTTCTGTGGATGCATTTTCATACATCGCTGCGCCCATTTTCATGAGAGCTGCAGAGAGGATTTCGGTTTTATCCGTGATATCCGCCGTATCGTCTGAGTCTTTGAGCTCTTGCAGCTCTTTGACAGCCGCTTCGATATCAGCTTTCAGATCTTCTTCGACTTGGTCGCCGTGATCTTTTAGGGATGTCTCGGCTTGGTGAATCGCGGCTTCTGCCTTGTTACGGGCTTCGGCGAGCTCACGGCGAGCCTTATCCTCATCCGCATTCATTTCAGCATCTTTCACCATCGCTTCGATATCTTCGTCAGACAGACCACCAGAGGCTTGGATACGAATTTGCTGTTCCTTGCCTGTTGCGTTGTCTTTGGCCGATACATTGACGATACCGTTTGCATCAATGTCGAATGTGACTTCGATTTGTGGCATGCCGCGCGGGGCGGGTGGGATACCAACAAGATCAAATTGACCAAGCAATTTATTGTCTGCCGCCATTTCGCGTTCGCCTTGGGAGACGCGGATGGTCACAGCCGATTGGTTATCCGCCGCCGTTGAATAGACTTGAGACTTTTTCGTCGGGATTGTCGTGTTACGGTCAATCATGCGCGTAAAGACGCCGCCTTCAGTTTCGATACCGAGGGAAAGCGGCGTAACGTCAAGAAGAAGAACGTCTTTAACGTCGCCCTGTAGAACACCCGCTTGAATAGCGGCGCCCATAGCAACAACTTCGTCAGGGTTCACGCCTTTGTGAGGCTCTTTACCAAAGAACTTCGTCACAGCCGCTTGAACAGCTGGCATACGTGTCATGCCGCCAACGAGTACAATCTCGTCAATATCGCCAGCTTTGAGACCCGCATCCGCAAGAGCTTTCTTACATGGCGCAATCGTGCGCTTGATAAGATCGCCAACAAGTGTTTCAAGCTTAGCGCGTGTGAGCTTCATGTTGAAATGCTTAGGGCCAGAGGCGTCGGCTGTGATAAAGGGAAGGTTCACTTCATAAGATGAAGCTGTTGAGAGCTCTTTCTTAGCTTTTTCGGCTTCTTCGCGAAGACGCTGTAGAGCGAGCTTGTCTTTTTTCAGATCAATGCCGTTGTCTTTTTTGAACTCTTCGTTGAAATATTCAACGATGTGCATGTCAAAGTCTTCACCGCCGAGGAAGGTATCGCCATTTGTGGCTTTCACTTCGAAAACGCCATCGCCGATTTCGAGGATTGAGACGTCAAATGTACCGCCGCCAAGGTCATAAACAGCAATGGTTTTACCGTCTTCTTTATTCATACCATAAGCGAGCGCAGCAGCAGTCGGCTCGTTGATAATGCGGAGAACTTCGAGGCCTGCAATCTTACCAGCGTCTTTTGTGGCCTGACGCTGAGCGTCATTAAAATACGCTGGAACCGTGATAACGGCTTGGGTGACGTCTGAGCCAAGGAAAGCTTCGGCTGTTTCTTTCATCTTTGTTAGGATCATCGCAGAAATTTCTGACGGTGAGAGCGCTTTATCGCGGCCCTGAACATAGGCGTCCCCGCCTTTGCCTTTGACAATTTTATAAGGAACAAGCTTAGCGTCTTTCTTGACCGCTGGATCCGTCATGGCGCGTCCGATGAGGCGCTTGACTGCGAAATATGTGTGATCAGGGTTTGTCACCGCTTGGCGGCGAGCCGTTTGTCCAATGAGGCGTTCGCCGTCATCCGTAAAGGCAACAACTGAGGGTGTGGTGCGAACACCTTCTGAATTTTCAATGACCCGAGCCTTATCACCGTCCATAACTGCGACGCATGAGTTCGTGGTTCCGAGGTCAATACCGATAACTTTCGACATTGGGTTTCTCCGTTTTTGGGCCTTTAAGAAGCACCCGTGAGGTTTAAAATTCTTGGACAAAGCCAGTTAAGCTTGACCGTTGGCTGAGATATGGGAAGCAAAATCGAGGCTTCAAGGGCTAAGACTTGAAAAGACTCACTTTTTTAAGCTCTTTTTCAGCGTGTTTTGTCTTAATTTATAGAGAAGTTACGCAAAGCCGCGCTCAGTCAATCGCAGGTGAGGCCGCGTCCTGCGCCTCCATAAGAAGCTGCTCGGCTTTACTTTGCAGGGCTTTGGAGGGCATCAGGACTTTAATCACATTCATAATATCATTGCCATTTCGCGCCGCCATGGCGTCGATCTGCGGCTTTACTTTGTTTTTTAAAGACTCATCGCTAGACGCCAGAGCGGCCAGATAGCTATAAACGGGCGCGTAGTAATTTTTTTGCTCAGTCAGCTCAGCCGCGACTCTCGTCATTTCGTCGCTATCGCCATCGTGAAGCGCTTTCATATAAAAGGTATAATAATATTGTGACGGAGCTTCCGGGTTTCTGTCCAGAGCTTCCTGCGCAAATTGCATGGCGCGGTCCCATTTGCCGGAATGGGCGAGGCAGAGGCTAAGCCATGTGAGATTATCTGGGTTGGCAGGATTTTCCAGAACGGCCATTTCTGCATGCATTAGACCGCCAGGAATATCGCCGCTGCGCATTTTTAACACAGAGAGGGCTTGCTGCGCCCATGAATTATCAGGGTTGATACGGATAGCGTCCTCAATCATCTTGACGCCGCTTTCTTTGTCTATGTCTGGATTTATCGAACGCGCCATTAATACGGGCTCATGAGACACGGCACCGATATAGGTAATCCACCCAAAGGCTGCGAGAAGCGTTGAGTTTTCAGGGTCCTCATTGAGTGTTGTTTCGAGGCAGTTATAGATTGTTTTATAAAGCTCAGGTGAGGGCGTTTCCATTAAACTACTTACAAGGCTGAAACATTCAAAGGCTTCAAGGTTGGAAATCTCATCTGTATCTGCTGCGATCTTTTCTTGAATGCCGCTAAGGCGCTTCTCGATTATGACGCCTTCAAGTCCGGCAAAATCCCCGCTCAGGTCGGAAACCATGTCATAAAGTGCATTGTAATATTGAGATTGGCCGGGTGCGCGGCGAATACGATTTTCAAAAATGACTTCATTTTTGGTGAGGTCTATAAGCTTGATATACAAATCAATTTCAGGTTTTACGCCTAAAACTATACCTGTAATGGCATAGTCATAATTTTGCGGTGTGGACCGAATTAAGCTCTCATAATTATCTTCATATGAAATGGGACGTATAAGACTAAAGCGGGTCAAATCCTCTGTTATTTGGAGTTGTAGAGCTTGTTCCAAAAAATCAAAAGAAGGATCATCTGTCTGGTTGGTGAATTTAATAACCGCAATACTAGGATAGGATGAAATTAAATGGCTATATTCGCCGAGGGCCGCTTCCGAAAGTGTTTTGGGCGCGGTTTGAACAGTTTTGTTTTGCCCCGCATCAGCACTCTGCAAAGCTTGGTCATTGAGCGTAAACCCTCGAACCACAAAGATGGATGTTATGATCAGAGCTAAAAGGGCGACGCCTAAAGCTAAGTAATTTACCGCCTTCGGTGTTGCGGCGTTAGGCAATGCAGCTGTCTCTGCGTGGCTGTCTTGATCAACAGCCCCCTTTATTGGCGCAGAGTTGGGCTTAAGAGCTAAATTTTCAAATTGGGGGCGATAGCCCCCTTTTGGTATCGTGATGAGGATGTCACTCGCCGCATTTTCTTGGGCGTAATAATCTTGCAACATATAGCGTAATCGCCGCGCTGTGACTCGAACAACTGAGTCTTGCATCGGATCAAAATCCGCATCTTTATCGAAAACGTCTTGGGCGATAGTCGTACCGTTAAGCGCTTCCGAGCGGCCTTCTAAGCTCTCTGTTACGATATAGCGTAAAAAGTCCTGCGCCTTTGGGCTAGTCGCAAAGATTTTATCGGCCAGAATCGCGTCGAGCGTTCGCCTGATATCGCGGGGCTGTGGAGCGTCACCCATGGATGCAAAATGTTCCTTTCTGAACAATTTCTCTAAGGGTTATGCCTTAATGTGAAGGGGGGTCAATTTTTTTACTGAAATTACATCTCTGAGGGGTTTGCCGTGCATAAATACACCTTTTGATTTTAAAATCTATTTAGGCCAATAGAGGCATATGACGTCGCAAGATTCACATAATCTATTCCCATCTGGTTTTGCGCATTATCCGCTCTATTTCTCGCCCGAAGAACAGGCGGGACTCATAGACGCCGTAAAGCAAGGCATCGCCGTTGCCCCCTTCTTTCAGCCTACCATGCCGCGAACAGGGGCGCCGCTCTCAGTCGTGATGAGCAATTTCGGTTCGCTGGGCTGGGTGACCGACAAAGAGAAGGGCTATCGTTACGAGCCTTGCCATCCAAAAACAGGGCAGCCTTGGCCAAAACTGCCAGAGGCTTTGGGCGTGTTATGGGACAAGGTCACAGATTTTCCCGCGCGCCCTGAAGCCACACTAATTAACTGGTATCGCGCCGACAAAGCCTCGAAAATGGGGATGCATGTTGATAATGACGAAAACGATCTGCGCGCCCCTGTCGTCTCCGTCAGCCTTGGCGACCCAGCTATGTTTCGCATAGGCGGGCCAAAGCGCGGCGGACCTACGCAAGGGATAAAACTCTATTCAGGCGATGTCGTCGTCCTCGCAGGGGATGCTAGGCTCTGCCATCACGGCGTCAGTAAAGTCTATTACGGCGAAAGCGCCTTGGTGCCCAAAGGCGGACGGATAAATTTGACAATGCGGCGGGTGAATGGGATTGGCGCGACATGACCATCACTTTCTACGATATCCTTGGCGTTGGCGGCGTTATCGTTATTCTGATCGCTTATCTGCTGCTTCAGCTTGAGAAACTTTCTGTTCTGGATTGGCGTTATTCGGCGGCTAATGCGCTAGGAGCCATTCTTATTCTTATCTCGCTTTATTTCAGTTTTAACCTCGCCTCTTTCATCATCGAAATTGCATGGCTACTCATCAGTATTTTTGGGCTTTTCAAGGCGCTGTCTTCGCGGCAATAGGTGAGCTTAAATTAACGCCTAATAAAAGAGAGGCATATGTCCCATATCTTCACGCCCCTGACGCTCCCTAATGGTCAAACGATTCCGAACCGCTTGTGTAAGGCGGCGATGGAAGAAAATATGGCGGAGCCTGGCCAAGTTCCGGGTAGCGCTCTGGTTAATCTCTATCAACAATGGGCCGATGGCGGCGTTGGAATTATTCTGACAGGCAATGTCATGGTCTCCCCTACGGCGATGACAGGGCCCGGCGGTGTGTATTTAGGCGCTGAAACACTCGCCCAAGGTGACAATAAACAGCGTTTTGAAACATGGGCCAAAGCGGGTAAATCGGGCGGGGCCAAGCTTTATATGCAAATCAGCCATCCCGGACGCCAGATTTACGCGGCTCAAGGGACAGAACCTGTCTCGGCCTCCGCAACTAAGGTTACGATGGAGGGACCAGCGGAAAAGATGTTCACCACAGCTCGCGCGCTAAGCGGGGATGAAATTCTCGGCATTATTAAGCGCTTTGCGGATACGGCCCATGCGGCCGAGATGAGCGGCTTTGACGGCGTGCAAATTCACGCGGCCCATGGCTATTTGCTCGCGCAATTTCTTTCGCCTCTGACAAATTTGCGGGATGATGAGTGGGGCGGGCCGCTGGAGAACCGCGCCAAATTATTACTCGAGATTGTGCGCGAAATCCGCGCCCGTGTTGAGCCCGGCTTCGGCGTCGCCGTTAAACTTAACTCTGCGGACTTCCAAAAAGGCGGCTATGATATTGGCGATGCGAAACAGGTCGTGGAATGGCTCAATGCTGAGAATGTAGATTTTGTCGAAATTTCAGGCGGGAGTTATGAGAGCGCGGCAATGATGGGTATGAGTGATGATGGCCGCGCGCAGAGCACCATTGACCGCGAAATGTATTTCATCGACTTTGCCAAAGATATTGCCGCCTCTGCGCAGATGCCGCTTATGGTGACAGGCGGCGTAACGAAACGCCAGACAGCTGAAGACGCACTAGCAGATGGCCAAGTTGCCATGATTGGGATTGCCCGCGCTATGGGCTATAATCCCAATATCCCTAATGATTGGAAAGCAGGAAATAATCTGCACGTGCCACTCCCCGTCGTGAAATGGAAAAATCCACTCTTTAAGGGCCTTGCCAATATGGCGATGACGAAAATGAACCTCTACCGTATGGGCGATGGTGAGCCTCCGAAAGTTTCGCCAAGCCCGCTCTTCTCGACCCTCAAACAGCAGATAAAAAATAACGCGCAAACCAAGCGCTATAAGAAATGGCTTGAAACGCGCGGGGCATAATTTATCAGGCCCTAAATATATTTACGTCCAACGGAGCATCTCATGAAACTTGATTCCTCATTTACAGCGATTGTTACAGGCGGTGCGTCTGGCCTCGGCGAGGCGACAGCGCGGGGCCTTGCGGCTAAAGGCGTTAAAGTCGGCATATTTGACATGAATGAAGAGCGCGGCAAAATGGTCGCTTCAGAGATTGGCGGAACCTTTGCCAAGGTCAATGTTGCAGATAATGCCAGCGTCGATGCAGGTTTTGAAGCGCTTCGCGCTGCCCACGGCCAAGAACGCATCATGGTCAATTGCGCGGGCATTGGCGGGGCGGAAAAGACCGTCTCACGCAAACGCGATACAGGCGCTATCGTCCCGCATGACGTTGAACGCTATATCCGCATTATCAATATCAACCTTATCGGTTCTTTTCTTTGTGCGTCAAAATCGGCGGCAGGGATGATGACACTCGACCCGACTGAGCCGGATGGAGAGCGTGGTATTATCATCAATACGGCTTCTGTGGCGGCGCAAGACGGTCAAATTGGCCAAGTCGCTTATGCCTCATCCAAAGGCGGCATCCTCGCCATGGCGCTCCCAATGGCGCGTGATCTCTCCCGCGAAGGCATCCGTGTAAATACGATCTTGCCGGGCTTTTATGAAACACCGATTTATCAACAGATGAATGATAACGTCAAAGACGCGCTTCGCGCTCATGTCCAATTTCCCAATCGCTTTGGCAATCCAGACGAATACGCTCAAGTCGTCGAGTTCATGTGCGAGCATACCTACATTAACGGCGAATATATCCGCACCGATGCGGGTGCAAGAATGCCTCCGCGTTAAT
>JAHDDT010000028.1:19493-23800 GCA_020629195.1 Hellea sp. | reverse complement strand
AAGATTTCGCCGTTAATGACGCAGCGATTAAAATAGTTTTTCGCCAAATGATAGCGGCCCATTTCGATGCCGAAATTATGCATCGTCATGCCGATAAGCGTTTCATTCAGGCCAACTTTATAGTCGCCTTCTTTAATCATGGAATAATCACAGGCGAGCGCGAGGAAGGCCCCCATCGCAATGGTGTGCCCAGGTGCGGCCATGATGACCGGACGCGGGAAGGACATGATACGGCGGGCAAATTTGGAGCCTTTAGAGGTCAGCTCAAGCGCATCTTGCGGCCCATCGCCCATTTCTTTGAGATCAAAGCCGCCCGACATCATGCCCTCACGGCCTGTAATTACCACGATGGCATCTGCGGCCTCGGCTTCATCAAGAGCGGCATTTAATTCCGCCCACATTTGAGAGCCGAGCGCATTGGCTTTGCCGTCATCCAAGGCGATGACAGCAACACCGTCATTTATAGTTGTTGTGACTTTTGACATGATATTCTCTCTTTCCCTGTTAGTGTCCCCCGCCTTGAGCGGGGGCCTCCCAAGATGGAGAGCCGCTCTAAGATTGAGAGGGATCCCCGCTTTCGCGGGGAACACTACCTTATATGATTATGCCGCCTTCTTTTGCGGACGACTGAATTTTCCATAAAAAGTTTCGCCTGATTTCGCCATCTCGCGCAGCAGCTTTGGCACTTCAAATTGCGGTCCGTAGGCCTCCAGCAACTCATCCGCACGCGCGACAAAACGCTTCGCGCCAATCGTATCGATAAAGCTAATCGCGCCGCCTGTGAAAGGCGCAAAGCCCCAACCAAAGATGGAGCCGAGATCAGCTTCGCGCGGATCATGGATAATGCTTTCATCAAAACAGCGTGCCGCCTCAATCGCTTGGGCATACATCAAGCGATCCTTGATATCAGAAACATTTGGCTGCGGGTCTTGGAGGCCGTTTACCGCAAATTGACCAAGTTCCGGCCAAAGGTGCTTTTCGCGGCCTTCATAGACATAAAAACCTTTCCCATTTTTACGGCCATAACGCTCAGAACTATACATCTTATCGATGATAACGTCGCCCTTGCCTTCAACATATTGGCTGCCGAGATCGTGCTTGGTTTGCTGCATAACTTTATAGGCCAAATCGATGGCAACTTCGTCTTGCAAGCTAAGGGGTCCTACAGGCATACCCGCCATCTTACCCGCATTTTCAATCAAGGCAGGCTTCACGCCTTCGGAGAGCATGTTGTAGCCCTCTTGGATGTAACGCATCACGCAGCGATTGGCATAAAAACCGCGTGTATCTTCGACAACAATCGGCACTTTGCGAATTTTGGAGACGAAATCAATCGCGCGAGAAATAGCATAATCAGATGTTTTCTCGCCTTTAATAATCTCGACCAGCATCATCTTATGCACGGGGCTAAAGAAGTGGATACCGATAAAGTTTTCGGGGCGACTAGACGCTGTTGCCAAATCTGTAATTGGAATTGTCGAGGTGTTAGAGCCAAAGATAGCTTTATCGCCAATAACCTCTTCAGCCATTTTTGTAATTTTGGCTTTTAATTCCGAATTTTCGAAAACGGCTTCGACAATCAAATCAACGTCTTTCAGTTTTGAATAATCCGTTGTCGCTTCGATACGGTTGATAATGGCATCGGCTTTTTCTTGCGTCGATTTTTTACGCTTCACGCGTTTGGTCTGCTCATCAATCGTGAATTGCTTACCTTTATCCGCGCCTTCTTGATCGCGGTCGATAAGCACGACATCAAGACCTGCCATGGCTGAGACATAAGCCACGCCTGCCCCCATAAAGCCTGCGCCGATAACGCCGACTTTTTTAACTTCGCCTTTTTCCTGTCCTTCTGGACGCGCTTCGCCTTTTTCCAAAGCTTGCTTAGAGAGAAAGAGTGAACGCACCATGTTTCCGCTCTCAGGGCGGAGCATGAGGTCACAGAAATAACGGCTCTCAATGCGCAGGGCCGCATCCATTGGCACTTGGCTACCTTCATAGACACAGGCCACGATATTGCGCATGGCAGGATAATTCCCAAAGCTCTCTTTGCGCACCATCGCATTGGCACCTGCAAACATCTGATAGCCTTGCGCAGTATATGGCGCGCCGCCGGGGAATTTAAAGCGGTCCATATCCCAAGGCTGTTTAGCCTTTGGATTATCAAGCACCCATTTTTTCGCTGTGGCGATTAATTCATCGGCTGGAACAGCGGCGTGGAAAATACCCATGGCTTGCGCTTCGGCAGGCTTTAACTGCTTGCCTTGCAACAATACACCCGACGCCGCCATGAGGCCGACCAATCGCGGCAATCGCTGCGTGCCGCCTGCACCCGGCAATAGGCCGATAAGCGCTTCTGGGAGACCGACCTTAGCTGTCTTATTGTCATTAGCAACAAAACGGCCTGTACACGCCATCACAAATTCAAAACCGCCGCCAAGGGCAAGGCCGTTTAGCGCCGCCGCAACAGGTTTGCCGCAAGTTTCAAGATCGCGGAACAATTGGTTGAGCTTATAAACATTTTCGAAAAGCGCTTTCTTTGCGCCTTCCGGATCTTTGGCCATTTGCTCACGCGCGCCCGCAAGATTGCCGCCCATTTCTTCGAGGTCAGCACCTGCGCAGAAGGCTTTCTTGCCGGACGTAATGACAGCGCCTTTAATGCTCTCATCCGTTTTAATCATATCTGTCAGCTCGGCAATCTCGCCCATGGAGCTTACGTTGAGCACGTTCATGGAACGGCCCGGCATGTCAAATGTGACAAGCAATACGCCATCAGCGTCTTTATCTAATTTGAAGTTTTTCATTATTTTTCTCTAATTAATTCTATCTGCTATACACGTTCGATGATTGTCGCCGAGCCCATGCCGCCGCCGACACAGAGCGTAATTAATGATGTCTCTTTATCAGAGCGCTCAAGCTCATCCACCATTGTGCCTAAAATCATCGCGCCTGTTGCGCCGAGCGGATGACCCATGGCAATTGCGCCGCCATTGACGTTGATTTTGTCATGCTCAATATTATGCGCTTGCATGAAGCGAAGAACCACAGAGGCGAAAGCTTCGTTCAGCTCATAAATATCAATATCATTGACCTCCATGCCCGCGCGTTTCAGCGCCTTCGCGGCCACAAATTCCGGACCTGTCAGCATGATGGTGGGTTCAGAACCGATTTCAGCAAAAGCTTTGATACGCGCGCGAGCTTTTAGGCCCAAGGCTTCGCCCATTTCTTTGGTGCCGATAAGCACAGCCGCAGCACCGTCAACGATACCGGAACTGTTACCCGCATGGTGGACATGTTTAATTTCTTCAAGTTCTGGATATTTCTGCAAGGCGACATAATCCATACCCGGCATGACTTTACCCAGAGATTCAAAAGCAGGATTAAGCGAACCCAAAGACTGCATATCTGTCTGCGGGCGCATATGCTCATCATGGGCCAAAATCGTCACGCCAAGCTGGTCTTTTACAGGGACGATTGATTTTTTGAAACGGCCTTCATCCCACGCTTTTTTCGCGCGCTTTTGCGATTCAACCGCATAGGCATCGCAATCATCGCGAGAGAAACCATATTTCGTGGCAATTAAATCAGCCGAGATACCTTGCGGCACCACAGCGTGATCAAAAGCAATCATCGGGTCAACACCCATCGCGCCGCCATCACTACCCATCGGCACGCGGGACATATGCTCAATACCGCCGCCAATTGTCATATCGGCCATGCCTGCCATGACTTTAGACGCCGCCATGTTCACCGCTTCAAGGCCTGAGGCGCAGAAGCGATTGATGGTCACGCCCGCGGCTGTTTCGGCATAGCCCGCTGTGATAGAGGCCGTCCGCGCAATGTCCGCACCTTGGCCTGCCACGGGAGATACACAGCCCATAATAATGTCGTCGATCTTAGACGTGTCTAAGTCATTTCTGTCCCGCACCGCTTCGAGCTGTTGAGTCAGTAATGAGAGCGCAGTAATCTCATGCAAGCTCCCATTCTTTTTACCTTTACCGCGCGGACTTCTTACCGCGTCAAAAATATATGCATCAGCCATTATGGGCTCCTTATGGGGTCTATTTTATTTAATTATTGAATTTCAAAGCGGTTTTAGAGACTTCTGGCGATGAGAAGTTTCATGATCTCATTTGTGCCGCCATAAATGCGCTGCACCCGGCTGTCGCGATACATGCGCGCAATCGGATATTCGTTCATAAAGCCATAGCCGCCATGAAGCTGCAGGCAGCGGTCAATGATTTCGCATTCTTTATCTGTTGTCCAATATTTCGCCATGGACGCCGTGACGGTATCAAGCTCACCGCGCA
>JAHDDT010000028.1:0-19393 GCA_020629195.1 Hellea sp. | reverse complement strand
ATGCGTCCGCGGCGGAAACCTTCCAGATCATCTGTCTCCACAACGAAGAGGGATTTAGAGTGCTTACCCTCACCGCCCGTATCGGCCACAACGATGATTAGGTTGGCTGTGCCGCCATTTGTGATGAAGGTCTTAGAGCCGTTGATAACCCAGCCATTGCCGTCTTTCTTGGCATTGGTTTTGACACTTTGAAGATCAGACCCTGTTCCAGGTTCGCTCATGGCAATCGCGCCAACCAGCTCGCCGCTGGCCATTTTTGGCAGCCATTTTTGTTTTTGCTCTTCTGTGCCGTAATGCAGAATATAAGGCGCAACAATCGCGTTATGAAGCGAGAGACCAAAACCATCGACTTTGGCTTTGACGAGCTCTTCCATGATAATCATTTCATGGCGATAATCACCGCCGCCCCCGCCATATTCCTCAGGGATCGCGCAATTTAGCAGACCCATCTCGCCGGCCATATTCCAATATTTACGGTCGACTTTTTTGTTCTTACGAAAGCTTTCCGAATGCGGCGCCATTTCACGCTCATAAAAGCCGTAAACGGCTTCGCGGAAGATATTGATATCTTCCTCATCATACCAATCGGGGTTTTTAAAATCTATGGCTGCCATTATATTTCCTCCAAATAATTAGAACCGGCTATGCCGGTTCTGTTCTCTTTTTCGTCTATTTAATTAAAATGCTGCCGCTTCGAGCGCCATAATAGGCTCAGCGCCTGTTTTTATTTTCGCAAGATGCGCGTCCATCATGGGGAGCATACGCAGAACAAAATAACGGCCTGTAATGATCTTATTGGTATAATACTCATCATTAGAGCCTGCATCGATTTGTGCTTGTGCTGTAAGAGCCATCTTAGCCCACATATAAGCCAAAGTCGTCAAGCCCATCATGTGCATATAATCAACACTACCCGCGCCCGCATTATCAGGGTTGGTCATGCCGTTTTGCATCATCCACATTGTGCCTTCTGTCAGCTTTTTCTTTGCGTCTTTCAGGCCGTCCATAAATTCTGCGACATTTTCATTATCGGCATTTTCGCCGAGGAAAGCATCAATCTCAGCATTGAGCGTCATGAGCGCGCGGCCCCCTTTACGGGCGAGCTTTCGTCCCACAAGGTCAAGCGCTTGGATGCCATTGGCGCCTTCATAGATAAGCGCAATACGCGTATCGCGTACAAATTGGCTCATGCCCCATTCTTCGATAAAGCCGTGACCACCAAAGATTTGTTGACAATCAATGGTCGTCGCCATCGCTTTATCCGTCAGGTAGCCTTTAATAACAGGCGTTAGAAGGCCGAGATAATCATCGCATTTTTCGCGGAATTTTTCATCCTCATGCACATGCTCCATATCTTCCATTAGCGCGGCCCAATAAACCAGAGCACGGGCGCCTTCGTTAAAAGCTTTTGTTTCCAAAAGCATACGGCGCACATCAGGATGAACAATAATCGGATCAGCAGGACCGTTTTCATTTTTTGGACCTGTGAGGCTACGACCTTGGAGACGGTCATTGGCATAGGCTACCGCATTTTGATAGGCGACTTCGGATTGCGCAAGGCCCTGCATGCCGACATCGAGGCGGGCGCGGTTCATCATAACAAACATGACCTTAAGGCCTTTATTCTCTTCGCCAATGAGATAGCCTTCGGCTTCGTCATAATTCATCACGCAGGTTGAGTTGCCGTGAATACCCATTTTGTGCTCAATCGCGCCGCAAGTGACAGGATTGCGCTCACCCGGATTGCCGTCGGCGTCGAGTTTAAATTTAGGCACGATAAAGAGTGAGATTCCTTTCACCCCAGCTGGTGCACCTTCAATGCGCGCGAGGCAGAGATGGATAATATTATCGGACATGTCATGCTCACCGGCAGAGATGAAAATCTTCTGACCTGTGATTTTATAAGATCCGTCAGGGTTTGGAACAGCTTTAGTTTTTAGTAGGCCCAAATCTGTGCCGCAATGCGGCTCGGTCAGGTTCATGGTGCCTGTCCACTCACCGGAAATCATTTTTGGCAAAAAGGTGTTTTTCTGCTCATCAGAGCCACCAATTTTAATGGCCGCAACCGCGCCATTTGTAAGCCCAGGATACATGGCGAAAGCCATATTGGCGGCGGATTGCATTTCACCCGCTGCGATATGCCAAACACCTGGCATGCCCATGCCGCCATATTCAGGGTCTTGTGAAAGGCCCATCATACCGCCTTCGACGACTTGCTTATAGGCATCTTTAAAGCCTGTGGGTGTTGTAACGGATCCATCTTCGTGGCGCGTACAGCCTTCTTGGTCACCAACCACGTTAAGCGGCGCTAAAACTTCGGAGGTAAATTTGGCGCTTTGTTCAAGAATAGCATCAAGCGTATCCGTGTCAGCCTCGGCGTATTTTTCATACTCCGTCAACTGCCCGACATTGAGCATTTCTTGCATAACAAATTTCATATCCCGCACGGGAGCGTTGTAAACAGGCATGGTTTATCCTTTTAAATCTAATGTTTCAGCGGAATAATCATCCGCCAGTGTTTGTTTGAATTTCGCTTCATAAGCCGTAGCTAGATCAAATACGCCGTCACTATCGGGGGCGTTTTCGACATTTTGTGAAATGATGCTGCAAATCTCTGACATATTTTTAGAAATAACATCTATGTCCTCACGGCGGCGTTTTAAGGACCGAATAACAGTTTCAAAGTTTTTCTTGCGGCGCAACAGCTCAACGCGGTCTTTAATATGACCATCTGTGACTTCGAGCACTTCTTTGATATCATCCAGTGTAAACCCTATACGTTTCGCGCGCATGATGCGTTCGAACCGAAGGTAGTCTTCAGCATCAAAAACACGCCCACCAGCATTCCGAGCCGGCGCCAACAGGCCTTTATCCTCGTAAAAGCGGATCGTGCGCGGCGTCACGTCAAAAATCTCCGCAAATTCGCGGATACCCCAACGCGCCTCTTCAAGCGATATATGGTGGTTTTTTGACATGACAGCCCCATACTTAACGTTGACGTCAACGTCAAGTGCCTTGCATATATTTTATCAGGACCTAATTTTGCTACAAAGCTGCGAAAACTCCCATAAAAAGGGGCAAAAAAGTTAACGTTTTAACGCGTCATTAACCACAATCACCTTCTATTGCGCTTGAGTAAGCCCGTGCCTCTGTGTTCGGGATATAATGAGGCATTTGAAAAGGCTTTTGGGGAAAATGACAAAATCGACGCCAAAAACAAACGCTTCCAAAACTGTAAGCCGCAAAACGGCTGCCAAAAAACCAGCCTCGTCCTCACCCTTATCTTCTCAAGAGCTTTTGAAACAAATCTCAAACCTTGAAACACGCATGAAGCGTGCCGACACCTTGACTCGTAAAAGTGTAAAAGCCTTAGAGAGCACCGTTGCCTCTTTAGATGAACGCACTCGCAAGGACAGAACCACTGGCAAAGCCGCCTTGACGCGCAATGTAAATCAGCTTTCTGCCAAATTGACAGATATGATGGCGCAAACGCAAGCCGAAGTGAATTCTGGGCTTAAAACCGCTTTAACCAATCCGACTGTTGAAAAACTGTCGGCTGCCTTGTCACAGGCACAGCAGCGCATGGATATAGCCGAACGTGCCCAAGCAGCCGCTATATCGAAAGTAAACCGCCATCTTTCAGCCATAGCCATAGCTGTAGAAGCACGAATTGAAGAAGAAGCCAAAGCCCGACAGACGTCGATATCTGACCTAAAAATAGAGACTGAAAAAAAGCACTATGCTTTGATAGACCGTGTGGATGTCATCGAAAAAGATAGTGCACAGGCCTTGGCACGTATAGGAGATAAGATTGCCGAACTCTCAGGCGAGCTAACACAGCGCAATACCGCAAGTGAACTGTCCATACGGGAAAAAGTCTCGGAAGTTGCGCTTCAAACACAAAGAGAATTTGAAACTTACCGCGCTGGATTAGAGCGCCGGATTGATAATGTGGCTGTGAATGCCGCGCAGAATGATACACAGCACCTAGAACGCACCATTGAAAGCCTAATGGCCCGGTTGGAAGGTTTAGAATATGCTGTCGCGAATCCGCCTGAAATGACGGAACAAAGCCATCAAAGCCTTGCGCACAACACTCTGCTAAATTCACCTATAGCGAACCAAGCCCCGCAGTTTAACGTTGTTTCCTCTCATGATATGACTGAGGACTACGCCCAAGCGCAAGACCCTTACAGCTCTGACGCCACTCCTGCGAATGCTTATAACATGACGGCGCCAGATGCTTTCTCTGTTGTTCCTGATGCTCCAACTGCTCAAGAGAACATTCCTCCGAACCCTTATTTATCCCCCCAACATGCCGTCTCACAAACGCTTGCCGCTGAAACTCACATCCCAGTAGAGTTTAACCCCGAAAATTATGTGCAGTCTTCTGTCGCGCCGCAAGCCTATAGCGCTGAAGCGCCTATGCCGGCCAACGCGCCAATTCGTGATTTCGAAGCTGTTGCAACACCAGCTCCGCCCCCGCCCCCTTTAGCCTTAGAGACGAATGACCAGCCATATGCGGATCCTGCCTATGCAGAAAATGATCCCACAATGGATCGCATTCGTATTGGTGGGGACAGCAAGTCAAAATCCGCATTGCCTAAATTAACGGGCCGGAACTTACGCGTTGCGGCCCTTGCGACAGGTGTAGCCGTCATTGGCCTCGTTGCAGTAAAAGGTGTCTTTGGCGGAGATAATGCCCCCAATGCCCCTCAGAAAATGGTTCAAAATCAACAATCAGTTGCCCAAACAGCCCCTGTTTCTATTCCAGCGCCAGATACCTCCGCCGCGCCGATTGGAGACTATGCTGATAACAAAGCCCCTGTCGTTAAAACGGGATCCTCTGAAGCTAAAACGCTCAACTCCGCCGCTGCAGCTGGTGACCCAGTCGCGCAATTCCAGCTTGGACTTTCTTATCTGGAGCAAGGCCGCACCAATGAAGGCGTCGCCCTCATCCGCAAATCCGCAAATCAAAATCAGCCCGCCGCTCAATACCGCCTCGCAAAACTTTATGAAGTCGGCGAAGGTGTCTCGCAAGATTCTAATATGGCGCGGCAATTAACTGAGCGCGCTGCAACCAATGGCAATCGCATCGCTATGCATGATCTAGCTCTCTACTATGCCGAAGGTCGCGGTGGCGTGGAGTCAGACCTGCCAGTTGCCGCAAAATGGTTTGAAAAGGCCGCTGAGCGCGGCGTTGTAGATTCTCAATTTAACCTCGGCGTTTTATTTGAAAGCGGCCAAGGACTACCCAAAAATGTCAATGAGGCCTTTGTCTGGTATTCCATTGCGGCCGCGCAAGGTGATCAATTTGCCAAAACCCGGGTGGAAACCTTAACGCCAACCTTAGACCAAACTGATTTGGTGAGCGCGGCAGCACGCATTAAAAAATTCGAGCCTCGAAAAATTGACGAAGCGGCAAATGGCATCTTCCGAAATGTTGCGTGGAATAAATCCAAAAAACCTGCCGAAAACCAAGTATCACAGGTTAGGCAAGTACAGACCTTATTGACGGATTTAGGCTACGATATTGGCGGCGCTGATGGATCCATGGGTCCTAAAACCCGAGCGGCCATTATGAGTTTCGAGCGGGCTAATAGTCTGCCTGAAACAGGACGTGTTAATACGGCCTTGCTTAACCGCTTAGAACTCGCGGCAGGCGCCTAGGAGAGAGATACCGCGTGAGCCCACGTGAAGACATATATATAGCCAAGACGCCTGAAGACATTGCGTCAGTCAAAGTTATATTTCTTGAATATATGAATTTCATTGAAGATTATCTTGGTGAATCTTTGAACTTCCAAGGCACAGAAAAAGAATTTGCCGACTTCCCGAATACTTATGATGCATTGTTTCTAGCGAAACTTGATGGTGTGCCCGTCGCCGCATGCGGCTTAAAACCCTTCAAGCCCGGTATTTGTGAATTAAAACGTCTTTACAGCCGTCCCTCAGGACGTGGTCACGGCTTCGGTAAAAAACTGACGCTCGCCACAATTATACAAGCCCGTAAGCAAGGCTACCACAACATGTATCTTGATACAGATGCGGGCCTCATACATGCCAACCACATTTATGAAGCTATAGGCTTTAAAGATATAGAGCGGTATTATGACAATCCTATGGGGTGCTCTCGCTATATGGCTCTGAAACTTTAGACCTTCTATCGCGTTTATATCGAGGCCAGTCCCTCTGATAGTCCTAAACCTTAAACACAAATAAAAGTCACCTCTGAGGGGAATCATTTTGCTTTGGCACAGCTGTTGCACAGTATCTTGCCAAATGTATCAAATTGAGAGGTGGGTTATGTCCCGTATTTTTACAACTGTTGCCGCGATCGCCGCAACTACTCTAATGTCTAGCGCAGCATTTGCAGGCTGTAATTCAGGAACCTATTGCACAAGCTCAGGCCATAGCTCGACGCTTCCTTCGCTTTCAAGCTGGTCTGGCCCAAGCTATGCCACGAATAATTCATCAAATTATTCAACGACCTCATCATACTCATATGGATCATCAAATAGCTATAGCGGTACAGTTTCGTCAGCCTATGCCGATAGCACATATGGCACGGGTTCTATCAGCAATGCTTATGCGGGCGGTGATGTGCAGATGTATGGTTTCTCAGGGTCAACAAACTCAGTGCCAGGCCTTGGTTTGAACGAGTCTCTGCAAGCCACATCATGCCCTGTCAGCGTTCATAACCCGAGCGGCGCAAAAGTTCTTGGCTGCTACAATGTCGTGAAACCTGTTCCGCAAACAACCTATTACCGCGTTGTTCGCCCCGTTGTTTATGTCCGCTATCCTGTCCCGGTTGCCGTGCCTTATTGGTCTGGCTGTACAGTTGTGACACACACATCGCGTTATGGCGATCGTGTCGGACATGGCGGATATTATGGCCGCCGCTGCGGATAAAAATTTCGGGGCGTTGCGATAATGCCCCTTACAGACCACACGGCAAACCTCTCGCCTCTGGCGAGGGGTTTATTTATGAGCGCATATTCGCCAATACATTCAAAGCGGCTTCGCGTGGGTTCTCAGCAGCTGTGATCGGGCGGCCCACCACAATATGCGAAGCGCCTGAACGCAGCGCCTTACCGGGCGTCGCGATACGCTTTTGATCCCCTTTATCTCCGCCCGGCATTCTAATGCCTGGCGTTACCACAAGAAAATGAGCTGGCACTTGAGCGCGAATTTTTGACGCCTCCAGAGGACTGGATACAACACCGTCAATGCCAGCCTCCAAGGCTTGTTCAACACGGCGCATGACAAGCTCTTCGGCCGAATAATTATAGCCAATATCTTCTAGGGCTTGCCGATCAAGCGACGTCAAAACAGTCACCCCCAAGATTTTCAAATCGCTATCGCCGCGTCCTGCTGCCGCCGAAGCCATTACATCGGGCCGCGCATGAACCGTCAGCAGATCTGCACCAAGGCCGCTAATTGACCTCGCCGCTTTTTCAACCGTTGCGCCAATATCGTGTAGCTTAAAGTCGTAAAACACGTTTTTGCCCATCCCTTTGAGCTCTTGCCCAAATTGCGCTCCGCCCAGCGGGAGAAGCTGCAACCCGATTTTATAGCTAACAACCGCCTCTCCTAATGTGTTCACCATCTCGCGAGCTTGCGCGATAGTCGGCAAATCTAAAGCCACATAAAGCCGCTCATCCGCTAAAATATCAGCCGTCATATCAATCAATCTTTCTGAACTTTTCAGAGTTTTTCGCCATTAGGCTTTGCGCAATACTGTTGGGGAGCACTTTGCCCAAAGTCGCGATGGATTTATTCACGCCGCCTGGCACAAAAACGGCGCGGTTGCGTTCGCAAGCTTCGACGCCAAGCTCTGCGCATTCATCTGCGTCCATCATCATATAAGCGGGGAGCTTATTCATCGCCTCGCGCGTGCCATTGACATCATGAAACTCTGTATATGTAAATCCTGGACAGAGAGCCGAGACATGCACGCCGCTTCCGTCCAATTCCATATTTAAGCTTTGAGAGAATTTAATCAGAAAGCTTTTCACCGCAGCATATAATGTATGACCTTTTGATCCCGGCATGTGCCCTGCAAGCGATGCCACATTGATGATCCGCCCAAAACCGTTTTCGACCATAGCAGGGGCAAGCTTATGCGCGAGCTCACATGGCGCGGTCATCATGAGCTGAATAAATTTTGCATGATCTTCCCATTCGCTATCCAGATACACGCCAGGGTGACCGTAACCCGCATTATTGACAAGCCCATCAATATGAAGCCCTTTAGCCCTCATCCGAGAGATTAAATCATCTGTGGCCTCGAGATCAAATAAATCGATCTCAAAGATATGGCTTGTCGTGCCATAGTCTTTCTTAAGCGCGGTTGCGAGAGCCACCATAGGCGCTTCGCGTCTTGCGCAAAGCGCAAGATCCCAACCCCGCACCGCATATTCTTTGGCAATGGCCGCGCCAATCCCCGCAGAAGCGCCTGTAACAAGGCAAATAGGTTTGTCATTAGACTTTTTTGACGGCGCCATAATCTCACAAATAATTTAGGTGTTAATCTTCGCGCATCTGTTAACTTAGCCCTAGTTAAAAGTCTAAGGTCAATTATGCGAAAGCTTACTTTAATCGGAACGCTTCTTTTAACGGCTTGCGCAACGGCAGGGGCTGAGCCTGAACGCTATGCAGGTTTTGATTGTCAACAGCTCTCGGATCTAAAGCGGAGCTACCAACAGTCTTCTGAGAGATATGATTTATTTCAGGACAGTGATATTAATGAACTGGAGCGCAGAAACAGCTCCCGCCGTAATCTTGCAGATATCGGGCAATCCCGTCCTGACCTGCGCCCTTATGAGGTTGAGCAGGAAAAAGACCTGAACTCTATCCGCGCCGCCTCTCGCCTCAAAGGCTGTTAATGTGAGCGAGACCCTTTTGCGGCTGAGCATTTTTGCTGGCGCGATTTTCTTATTCTCATCGCTCGAAGCCCTTTTCCCCAGACGGCAAAGACTCTTTCCCCGGCAGGGACGGTGGCTTACGCATTTGGGCATAACTGTTATCGGCAGTTTAGCCCTGCGTATATTGGGGCCGTTTACCGCCATTGCCACGGCCATTTGGGCCAGCGGCAAAGGTTTGGGCCTTTTTAATTTAACCGATTGGCCGCTATGGATTGAAATCACACTGGCATTTATTGTGTTGGATTTCGCCATCTATCTACAGCATATCATCAGCCACCGCGTGCCCCTTTTTTGGCGGCTTCACAAAGTCCATCATACAGACCGCGATTTGGATGCCAGTTCCGCCGTGCGTTTTCACCCCATAGAGATCATTCTCTCAATGCTATATAAATGTGCTATTGTCCTTATCATAGGCCCAGCAGCAGTAGCGGTTTTGATATTTGAAATTATTCTCAATGCCTCGGCTATTTTTAATCATGCAAATCTCAAATTGCCTATCGCTGTTGATAAAGTCTTGCGTCTTTTTATTGTCACCCCCGACATGCACCGCGTACATCATTCCGTTATAGAAAACGAAACGAATAAAAACTTCGGATTTAATTTTTCGATTTGGGACAGGCTGTTCAAAACCTATAAAGCGCAGCCCGAAGGAGGCCATGACAGCATGAAGATTGGTCTGTCAGAACACCAATCTGTCAATCCTTCTCAATTATGGTGGAGCTTAAAACTCCCATTTGCCAAAACCCCTGAATAATCATAGTTTGTTACCAGAAGAGGTTTCCTATGGTTTTAATTATTCCTGCAATTATTTTAACGCTGTTGATTGGCGCCGTTCTTATTTTCAACAAACTCGTAAGCCTGCGCCAAATGAGCGAAAATGGGTGGAGCGATATTGAAGTCCAGTTAAAGCGCCGCGCTGATCTTATTCCGCGCCTTGTTTCAACGGTTAAAGGCTATGCTGCTCATGAACGAAAGCTATTTGAGGACGTCACAGCCAAGCGCATGCAAGCCCTCGCCGCGGGAAATAATCCGCGTGAACGCGGCGTCGCCGAAAGCCGCCTTAAGCAACCCGTCAGCCGCATCATCGCGCTTGCCGAAGATTACCCTGACCTGAAAGCCAGTGGTAATTTTCTAGACCTTCAAGAAGAATTGTCTGACACAGAAGATAAAATTGAAATGGCCCGGCGGTTTTATAATGGTGCCGTGCGGGAGCTCAATACAAAAATTGAAACCATTCCGTCCAACCTCGTCGCAGGGCCTATGGGCTTTAAGACGCGCGACTATTTCGAAATAGATATTGTAGATGCCGCTGCACCTGATGTGGAATTTTCGTCGTGATACGGTGTCTTATAAGTTTCTTATTTGCTCTTTTAATAACGTGCACAGCTTGGGCAGAAGAAAAGATCCTGAATTATAATGTTCTGATAGACGTCCAACAGGACGCAGATTTTATTGTGACCGAGTCAATCTCTGTTGTTTCAGAAGGCCAGAAAATCCGCCGTGGTATTTTCCGAGACTTACCGCGTTTCAAAATGGATGAAGATGCAAAAATTCCCTATCAATATAAGATATTGAGCGTCACGCGGAATGGGCAGCGCGAACCTTTCTCTCGGCAAAGCCGCGATAACGCAAAACAAATTCGTATTGGGGATCCTGAATATTTTCTGCCGCGTGGACGCCATGACTATGTCATAACTTATGAAGTAAAAAATGAAGTCCGTTATTTTGACGCGTTTGACGAGGTTTATTGGAATGCCATTGGAACCTATTGGGCTTTTCCGATTGACCGCGCCAAGGCTATTATTCGTTTTCCACAATCCATCGCCCCGCTGGAGCTTAATTGCTATACGGGGCGTTTTGGTTCAACAGAGTCGCTTTGCAGCATGACGCGTAACGCCCAAGACTTTACAATTGAGACCCTTCAGCCTCTAGCTCGCCGCGAAGGCCTTGCCATCTCTATTCGATTCAATAAAGGCATTATCGACCCGCCCAGCCAAGCCGATAAAAATATGCTTTGGTGGTTTAAATATGGCGCCCTCGCTTTACTGACGGTCTCATTTGTTTCATTGTTTGGGTATTATTATCGCGCTTGGAACAAAGTGGGCCGCGACCCGCAAAAGCAGCCTGTCTTTGCGCGCTATGAACCCCCTATGGGCTATTCACCTGCGGCTGCGCACCAAATTATCAACAGAGGATTCCGTGGCAATGAAGCGCTCATCGGAACGCTTATGGACCTCGCGGTGAACAAGCACATCCAAATGGATTCTAAAAAATCTGAAACAACCTTGACCTATCTAAACGGCAATGGAAACAAAAAATCTATAACCCCAGATCAAGCTCTTTTGATGCGTAAATTATTTAGACGCAGCACAACAATGCGACTTGGTAAGAGCTCAAATGCAACATTTACGAGCGCTTATTCCGCGTTTCGCCGCGATGTTATGAAACGCTATGGAAAGGACTATTTTCGTTGGAATGGCGGTTTTACTGTCTTGGGCATTATCCTGAGCGTTATCGCAATAATCGCGGCCTTCACGCAATTTATTGGTAATAACGCTGATTATTTTTACATCGTCTTGGCCGCCATTATCGGAATGAATATTCTCTTTGTGTTTCTCATGCCCGCGCCGACGCAAAAGGGGCAAAAGATAAGAGCTGAAATTGAAGGCTTTAAGCTCTATATGGAAAAGGCTGAAAAGCAGCAACTCAATGCCCGAAAAGATGTCTTATCAGGCCAAGAGCCTCCCATGACCAAAGACCGGTATGAGACGTTCTTGCCCTATGCCATAGCGCTAGATGTAGAAAAGCCGTGGTCTAAATATTTTGAGAAAGTCTTGCCCGAAGAGGCTAAAAATTATGACCCGAGTTGGGGCCATGTCAGCGGAAGAAACTTTGGCTCCGTTAGCGGTATCAACCGCGCCCTTGAATCAAACCTAAACTCAGGCGTCTCGCGCGCTATGCCGCAAAGCTCAAGCTCATCTGGCGGGAGCAGCGGAGGCGGTGGTTTTTCTGGCGGCGGAGGAGGCGGCGGCGGCGGCGGCGGATGGTAGCCCCATCGTGGCCCTCGGCACTTAATCTCTATGGTACATCCGCATCATTGCCTTGCGGCGTCAGCCCTTTAAAATCGAATAAGTCTTTATCAAGTAAATGTGACGGCCTCGCTTGGCTGAGGGCTTTAAGCATGGTGGTTTTTGTACCCGGCGTTTGAGCTTCCCATTCTTGTAAACGTTTCGCCATAAGCTGCCTTTGTAGGCCGTCTTGTGATCCGCAAAGATTACACGGGATTATCGGGCAGCCTAGCGCTCTTGAATATTTTGCCAAATCGCTTTCAGCGGTCTCAATAAGGGGGCGCAAAACAGTCACATCACCCGCATCATTCAGAAGCTTAGCTGGCATTGAAGCTAGGCGCCCTCCGCGCGTTATGTTCATCATAAATGTTGCCAAAGCATCTTCACGATGATGGCCTAAGACAATAGACGAACACCCCTCTTCCCGCGCTACGCGGTAGAGAATACCGCGCCGCAGACGCGAGCAAAGAGAACAATAGGTTTTCCCTTCGGGAATTTTTTCTGTGACGATGGAATAGGTATCTCGGGTTTCAATACGGTAGGGCACGCCAAGATTTTCAAACCAGTCTGGTAAAATATGATCTGGAAAGCCGGGCTGCTTCTGATCAAGATTACAAGCTAGGATATCAACGGGCAGGTCGCCATGCGCCTTCAGATCCAACAATATCGCCAAGAGCGCATAACTATCTTTGCCGCCAGATAAACACACTAACCAACGCGGCTTAGGCTTGGATATATCAATCATGCCGTAATTATGAATCGTGTCTCCGGCTTGACGTTTCAGACGCTTACGCAAACGATTGAAATTCGTTGTCTTTGGCGCCTGCTCAAATAAAGCTCGTGCAATGGCGGAGTAATCTATTGGCAAGCTCATATCAGTCTTATTTTATCATCCGTACAACGCGCTGCGGAAAAGGAATTTCGACATTATGGGCTTTGAGCGTACGCCAAACGATAAAGTTCAAATCAGAGGTAAATTTATTCGGTCCGTCATCAATGCCTGAACACCAAAATTCAATAGCAAATTTAATCCCAAAATCCCCAAATTCGCGCAGCTCAAGATCTGGCTGTTCTGGTTCTTGCAAAACACTGGGATGCTCTGAAATAGCTGGGATCAGAATATCTTCGAGCTTTTCTATATCGGTATCAAATGAGACTGTGAAATAAACTTCATAGCGCTGCCGTGGATCTTTATGTGTCCAATTTTCGTAAGCACTTTCCGTAAAGACTGTATTGGGAACCATGATGTCTTTACCATCTGTCGTCTCCACCGTGGTTGAACGCATATTGATAGCTTCGACATGGCCTTCTTGTCCGTCTGGCAATACAACAAAATCTCCAACCTGAACTGATCGATCAAATAATATAATGAGTCCGGAAATAAAGTTCGCCGCAATCGGCTGAAGACCAAAACCAATCCCTAATCCTACCGCTGAGAAAATGACGACGAGGCCTGAGAGTGGTATCCCGGCAAAGCTTAGAATTAGGACAAATAAAATAATGAAAAGAAGAATTTGGAAAAGCTTCGCGACGATTTCGCGAACGCTCATATCCAGCCCCTCTTGAGCGCGAATAGCTGTCTGCCCTTTGGTATTTGATAAACCACCAAGCCAGAAGAACAGCCCGCCAAATATTGCAAGCCTGACCATCGTCATCGCCGTGATTGGGGTCTCCCCCATTTTCATCAACTCAGCTCCATTCAGAGCCTCGAGCAAATTATCGAAATAGCCAAAGACAATAATCAACGCGAGCGGGATGAGAATCCAAGTCGCCAATTTACGTACAAGCTCATTGCCAATAAATGTTTTGATGGCTTTATAGAGAAGGAAAACAACAGCCAGGCCTTGCGCCAATTTGACAAGCCAATCTTGTCCCGCAATCGGCACAGCTTTTAAAACTGCCGCAAATATCGCAAGCAGCGCAATCAACATAATCGCCCTTAAAAACTCTCTGGACCGGTATAAATAATCGCGAACGACTTTGAGCTTGGTGCCGTCCTGAGGTTCATCGCGGAATAAAAATACGTGTTTACGCAAGATGGCTGATAGTATCGGGGATAATAAATAAGCTCCAATGATAGCGCCTATCTGCGCTAAAAATGACGGGCTTTTCAATTTCTCAAAAAGTACATTCCATATGGATAAAAGGGCTGACTTTAACTCCTCCGCATTTTTGGGAATAAGAGATTTTTTGGGCGCAACATCTGTGTCGCTCGTTTCAATAGCCGCTTTTTCCTGTTGCTGACGCAAGGCTTCTGCAATAGCGCGGTCAGCGTCTTCGCGAGCCTCCAAAGCTTTCGCAAGTGCAGGATCTGTTAGATCAACTTCTGGAGTTTTTTGCTCAGCATCCTCGGCTTGTGGAGTTTGTAATATAACTTCGGCAGTTGATGTTTGTTGTTCAGAGCTCTCTTGCGCATTGGCCTGAATATCAAACAAACAGAAAAAAGTCAGAGTCCACGCTATAATAATGTGACAAATATTTTTCATGGCCCTATATCCCCCAAAATAATATCGCTGTGTTAGTCATAAGTCTATCTTTTGTAAACGCTTTTGGGTTATAGCCGCACGCAAATTGCGGAGACTATCATGAGCACACCCAAAAAAGTTGTACTTGCCTATTCTGGCGGATTGGACACCTCGATCATTTTAAAATGGTTACAGGAAGAAAAAGGGTGTGAGGTTGTAACCTTCACAGCTGATTTGGGCCAAGGTGAGGAGCTGGAACCCGCTCGCCGCAAAGCCGAGGCGGCAGGGGTGAAAGAAATTTTCATTGATGATTTACGCGAGGAGTTCGTACGGGATTTTGTCTTTCCCATGTTTCGCGCTAACGCCCTTTATGAAGGGCTTTACCTGCTCGGCACCTCTATTGCGCGGCCCTTAATTTCAAAACGCCAGATTGAAATTGCGCATCAGGTCGGCGCGGATGCTGTCTGTCACGGCGCCACGGGAAAAGGAAACGATCAAGTTCGTTTTGAACTTGGCTATTATGCGCTCGATCCTGAGATCAAAGTTATAGCGCCTTGGCGCGAATGGGATTTAAACTCTCGCAATAAGCTCATCGAATATGCGGAAAAGCACAATATTGAAATTGCCAAGGATAAACGCGGCGAAGCTCCATTCTCTGTTGATGCAAACCTCCTGCACACGTCTTCAGAAGGAAAAGTCCTCGAAGACCCGTATGAAGAAGCACCTGACTATATTTATCAGCGCACGGTCTCCCCTGAAGAAGCCCCCGATAAAGCAACCTTCATTGAAATCGGCTTTGAGCGTGGCGACGCCGTTTCTATAAACGGAGAAGCGATGTCACCAGCCACAATTTTAACAAAGCTCAACGAGCTTGGCGGCGCCAACGGCATTGGACGGTTAGATCTGTTAGAGAACCGTTATGTCGGCATGAAATCACGTGGGGTTTATGAAACCCCTGGCGGGACTATACTATTAATGGCCCATCGCGGCATTGAGCAAATTACAATGGATAAAGGTGCAAGCCATCTTAAAGATGAGCTGATGCCAAAATATGCAGAACTGGTTTATAATGGGTATTGGTACTCTCCAGAACGTGAAATGTTGCAGGCCGCGATTGATAAGTCCCAAGAGCTTGTGAGCGGAACGGTTCGCCTGAAACTCTATAAGGGTAATGTTGACATTGTCGGGCGGAAGTCCCCCTATTCACTTTACTCGCAGGAACATGTCACCTTTGAGGAAGATGATGTTTATGATCAAGCTGATGCAGGAGGATTTATAAAAATCAATGCCCTACGTCTGCGCCTGTTAAAAGCACGAGATCGCAAAGCTGGTAAAAATAGCTAATTCCCAAAACTATGGGGTTTTCACCTCAACTAGCGCCTGACTATTGGCTGATGGTAAAACGGGTTTCTGTAAGTCCATGGCGCGGCGTTCAATATCCCTGAAGTCTTGTGCTGTGGTGTCTTGCAGAACATTTGTCTGCACAAAATGACCTGCAAAGAGAAGCGCCATTCCCGTTGCCATTCCCATGATAAACGGGAGTGCGAATGACGTTTTCGTCTTTTGAGGCCCTTCATTATCCTGCATATCAATCGCATCTAGATTGAGCTGGGTTTTCGAAGGTTTAGATTTACGGCCAAGCTTAAAACGGGAGGTTTTCCGATCTTGCATTGCATCGTCTTGCACAGTGTCAGAACCCATGGGAGGTAGCCCGAATACAGGTGCTGGAGGCATCTGATGAATGGGTGTTTGCGGCTGCATCAACTCGCGGGGATCACTCCAACTTTGCACCTGAGGTTCTGCCTGCGCTGTGTGAGCCTGATCATCAAAATTTTGCGCAGTGTAAGGATTTATACCTAGATCAGAATATTGCTGCGGATAAGCAGAGTGTTGCGGCGCATAGGCCTCGGCCTGATCATAATTTTTATTTGGATCATATAATTCAGCCATTACAACGCCTTTCTAACAAGAAGAGCTCATTAGGGCATAAATCTGAAAAACCGCTTAAGCCCGCATTAAGACAATTTTCAACTTTCCCAAGTCTAAGGAATCTATTGCTGCGGCCTTGTAATATTTTAGTATATATTGCCTCGTTTATTTCATTAGCCGTGACGTCATAAATTTTATAGTGTGTAATAACCTTTCGTCTTACAGAGTGACCATGACCCAATCTTCTCAAAAAGAACTCAATTTCCGCCAGAGCGTTGAATTGATGTTTAACCGCGCGGCGAGCTTCACAGATGTTTCGCCTAAAATGATTGAAAAAATCCGTGTCTGTAACGCGACATATACTGTGCGTTTCGGCGTAAAGCTTCGCGGTGAAATTCATACATTTACAGGTTACCGCGCAGTTCACTCCGAGCACCGTGAACCCGTCAAAGGCGGCATTCGCTATTCGCTCGACGTCAACCAAGACGAAGTCGAAGCGCTTGCAGCGCTGATGACCTTTAAGACAGCTCTTGTCGAAGTCCCTTTTGGGGGCTCTAAAGGCGGCCTTTGTATTAATCCCAAAGATTGGAACGAAGAAGAGCTGGAGCGTATTACCCGCCGCTTTACCTTTGAGCTCGCGCGCCGCGATCTTATCCATCCATCCCTTAACGTACCTGCCCCTGACATGGGAACGGGAGAGCGCGAAATGGCGTGGATGATGGATGAGTATCGCCGGCTGAATAATACCAATATTGATAATATCGCCTGCGTCACAGGTAAGCCTGTCCATCTTGGCGGCATTGAAGGCCGAACTGAAGCCACGGGCCGCGGCGTTCAATATGCGTTGCAAGAATTTTTCCGCCACCCTGATGATAAAAAGAAAGCCGGTCTTCGCGGTGAACTTGACGGTAAAAAAATCGTTATTCAGGGGCTTGGAAATGTGGGTTATCACGCCGCTAAATTCCTCTCCGAAGAAGATGGCGCGAAAGTCATCACCGTAAGTGAACGCGGCGGCGTTATCCGCAACCCCAAAGGCATTAAGATCGAAGAGCTTTACCAACATATGAAAAGCGGTGAACCCTTGAAAGACTTTAGCGGGGGCGAATGGAGCGATGATAAAAATGCTCTGGAAGAGAAATGTGACATCCTCATCCCCGCAGCCATGGAAGGGGTGATCAATGTTGATAATGCCCATGCGATTAAAGCTAAAGTCATCATAGAGGCCGCGAATGGCCCGGTAACAGCGAAAGCCGACAAAATTCTGCGCGATAAGGGCGTCTTTATTATCCCCGACCTTTATGCCAATGCCGGCGGTGTGACCGTGTCTTATTTCGAGTGGGTGAAAAATATCGGGCATATCCGTTTTGGCCGCCTTCAGCGCCGTAACCAAGAAGGCAAGCAACGCGCCTTGATGGAAGCGCTTAACGATAAGGGCATTAAATTTTCCAAAAAGTTCAAGCAGGATTATATTGACGGCGCTGATGAAATTGATCTCGTCCGTGCAGGTCTGGATGACACGATGCGGGCCTCTTATGGCAATATCAAAGCCGCGCTTGAGGAAAAGCCAGAGCTTGAAGATATGCGCACAGCCGCCTTTTACACGGTTATCGAAGATATCGCGCTGCATTACCGCTCCATAGGACTTTAGGCTGTGACGCCCCGCAGGATTATCCTTTAAAAACTCGCTATAAGGTTCTAAGTCGGGGGCTCGTTTAACCCATATCGGAGCTCTCATGTCTTTACCCACCTCGTATCACCAAATGCTGTCCACACTTTCTGAGGACGCTGAGCTGCGCATGGAGCTTGTGGAGAAACCTTTCCCAACGCCGCAATCCCATGAAGTTGTTATTCGCGTCGAAGCCACGCCGATTAACCCTTCTGATCAAGGCGTCATGTTTGGCTGGTCCAATATGAGCAATGCCAGCAGTGATGGCAGCGGCGCCAAGACCGTTTTAAAAGCGCCTGTCACGCCCCAAGGCATGGGTATTATGAAAGCCCGTATTGGCCAGAGCCTTCCTGTCGGAAATGAAGGCGCGGGAACCGTTGTCGCGGCGGGGGACAGCCCCGAAGCCCAAGCCCTGATGGGTAAAACCGTCGCCGCGCTTAGCGGCTCTATGTATGCCGAATATTGCACAGTCCCCGCCATGAGCTGCCTGCCGCTTTTGCCAGAACATAGCGCCAAGGATGGCGCCTCCTGTTTTGTCAATCCGCTCACAGCGCTGTCCATGGTTGAGACGATGAAGCTTGAGGGCCACACAGCCCTCGTCCATACAGCCGCCGCCTCTAACCTTGGGCAAATGCTCAATAAAATTTGCCAAGCAGATGGCGTTGAGCTGGTCAATATTGTGCGCCGCGAAGAACAAGCCGCAATCCTTAAAGACCTTGGCGCAAAATATGTGGTCAATAGTTCCGCTGACAGCTTCATGAAAGATCTGACCGATGCGATCCATGCGACCGGCGCCACACTCGCCTTTGATGCGACGGGCGGCGGACAGTTAGCCTCGCATATTCTAACGGCTATGGAAGGCGCGGCAGCGCGCACGCCGGGCGCTTACAGTATTTACGGGTCAATCAAACATAAGCAGGTTTACCTTTATGGCGGATTAGATGTGTCGCCAACAACGCTCACCCGTGGTTACGGTATGGCGTGGGGTGTAGGCGGATGGCTGCTCCCGAATTTCCTTGCTAAGATAGGCATGGAGGCCGGCAATAAGCTGCGTATGCGCGTCGCGAAAGAGCTTAAAACAACATTTGCCAGTCATTACACGGATGAAATTTCTCTCGCTGAAGCTTTGGACGCCGATATCGTCGCGCGCTATTTTGCCAAAACAACAGGCGAGAAATTCTTGATTTGCCCGCAAAAAGATATTTAGGCTTTTTAGCGCCGCGGCCACTATCGCAAAAACAAGATACACCTTCCCTGCGGACTCACCCGGCTTTTTTTAAATGAAGCCAAACATTTAACCGATGTCCAATAAATGGACGTCCGCAGGGACGGTGCCTT
>JAHDDT010000027.1 GCA_020629195.1 Hellea sp. | reverse complement strand
GCACTTTTATTCGTAACGGCATCTGCCATTATCTTCAACACCAAACTCGGATGAAGCCTGTATATATAGAGTGTCTAAGGGATAAGTGGCGGGCGGGGAGGGATTCGAACCCCCGATGGAGTTGCCCCCATGCCGGTTTTCAAGACCGGTGCATTCAACCACTCTGCCACCCACCCGCAAAGATAAGTGTTGGTTATGCGTGGCAGGCTGTAAAATGTTTTTTGGGGTTGTTCAAGACGTTTTTGGCTTTGAACGCAATAAATGTCAGAGTGTGAAGTCAGCCCGTTAACCCTTCAATAACCCTGTAAAAAAACCTCACGTTAAGCGTGTTACCTAACATCGATTTAAAGATGTTCGTTTAGCTTAACACATACTGAAAAGACCAGCCCTGCGTTAGACAAGGCAACTGTTCAAGAGGTGTAGAGCGGACATTACAGAAGAGATGTCCACCATTATAGGTGAGTAGATATGTATAATTTAGAATATAGGTTCAAACGGGTTTTGATGGTCGTTATAAGTGCAGGTTTGGCTATGGGAGCTACTGCGTGCAGTACGACTCAGACAGTTAAAGTAGCGCAATCGGCACCTATAACATATAAAGTCGGGCAGGGGGCTACGAAATATGCCTCTACAGCCATGCCGAGCCGCGTAGCTTCAGCATCACCTTATATATCTACTCGTCCATCAGCGCCACGCATTACCGCGCCGCAAGTTATTGTTCCTGAGGTTTCAAGACCCGCACCACAAGCTATGGCGCCCCTTTTTGATCAGAGCCGTGTTGACCGCACACTTTATAAACATCAAAAAGTCGGCAAGACTTACACTATTATGGGCAAATCCTATACGCCTAAGCATCAGCCAGACTATAATGTTGTCGGCATAGCGTCTTGGTATGGAGATAAATTTCACGGAAAACCAACTGCAACCGGTGAAATCTATGATAAAAATGACATCACAGCGGCTCACAAAACATTACCGCTTAACTCAATGGTTCATGTGACGAACCTTGAAAACAACAAAACTCTAATGGTGCGTGTCAATGACAGAGGGCCTTTCATAGGGGACCGCATCATAGACCTTTCAGAAGCTGCAGCGACGATTTTAGGCACAAAAGGCAAAGGCTTAGGGAAAGTCCGTGTACAATATGCAGGACCCGCTGACCCAATGGCAGCTAAGCGCTCAGTTCCAGCCCCACAGCCACGCCAAGACCCTATTCCGCAAATTGCTGAAGCGCCGAGCTCACGCCCTGCACCGGCTCAGGAATATCGTCCTTTGCGTCAACAGCCCATGGCACAGGCGCCGATGCCTTACACGGCTCCTCAAATTGCAGAACGTCCTACCTATGCGTCGCCAGAATATGTCGAAGCAACGCCAAGCCCTATTCAGCCTCAAGCGCCGCAACCTTATGCAACTGAGCCTGAACCCGAAGATGGTGGGCAAGTGACCTTGACTATCAAAGGACCTATCCATGTAGCGGGTTACGGCGATAGCCACACAAAGCCTCGTTTAATAAAAGAACGCCTTAAAACAAAATAAAGCCAATCGGTGGGCTTGTTCCCGCCACAAAGCTAAGGCATCTATATTGAGCACCTCTGGGTGCTCTTTTTTGATTCTATGCTATAGGCTTTTTGTGTTCCGTCTATTTTTTCTTATCTTACTATTTGTTTACGCAAGCCCTGCTGTTGCACAGGAAAGTGGTTTTACGACTAAAGCCCCCCATGTCGTTATTATGGACTTCGATACGGGCGCAGTCTTTTACGAAAAAGACGCAAGAAAGCCTATGGCGCCAGCATCAATGACTAAAATCATGACGGCGAATATGATTTTTGAAGCGTTGAAGAATGAAACTATCACACTGGATACAGAGTTCAGAGTCAGTGAAGAAGCTTGGCGGCGCGGCGGCGCGGCTTCTGGGTCTTCTACGATGTATCTTGATGTAAAGTCATCAGCACGTGTTGAGGACCTCATACGCGGTATCATTATACAATCAGGTAATGATGCCTGTATCGTAATGGCAGAGGGGTTGGCGGGCTCAGAAACGGCTTTTGCAGATAAAATGACAGCGCGGGCACGCGAAATCGGATTAGAAAGTGCCACATTTAGAAATTCAACAGGCTGGCCACATCCAGAACATGAAATCAGTGCTTATGACCTCGCGCAATTAGCGCAATATATGATTACAAATCATCCTGAATATTATCCGATTTATAATGAACGCAGCTTCACATGGAATAATATTCGGCAAGGTAATCGCAATCCGCTTTTGGGCAAATTTACGGGTGCAGACGGACTAAAGACAGGCAGTACATCAGTTTCAGGCTATGGTCTTGTAGGGTCAGCAAAGCGCGGAGATGATCGGCGGATCATTGTTATAAATGGGCTGGAGAGCAAACAAGAGCGCAGCGATGTCGCCAACCGCCTTATGGGCGCTGCTTTTGACCAATTCAAAGTCTATAACCTCTATGAGAAAGGGGATGTGATCGGAAAAGTAGACGTCTTTATGGGTAAGGCAGATCACGTCAAAGTCAAAACCGACGAGGAGGTAATCGCGGGCGTTTATAGAGGTGACCGAGCAAAAATTAGCTCTCAAATGACCTTTAAGACAGTTTCGGCACCTGTCATGGCGGGGGATCACATTGCGGATCTAGTCATTTCAATACCTGGCAAGGAAGAGCGTATTATCCCGCTTAAAGCCGTTGATGAAGTCAAAGCTAAATCCGCACTAGGCAAAGCTTGGACCGTATTGATAAGAAAAATTCGGGGAGAATAATGGCTTCAGGAAAATTCATAACTTTTGAGGGCGGTGAGGGCGCGGGAAAAACGACCCAAGCTAAAATGCTTGTAAACGCTCTCCAAGGCGCGGGTATTGAGACAATAATGACAAGGGAGCCAGGAGGTACATTCGGCGCCGAAGCCATTCGGGACCTTGTTCTTGAGGGTACAGCAGACCGATGGTCTGGTATGACAGAATTGCTTCTCATGTACGCCGCGCGCCTAGATCACGTGGAAAAACTTATCAAACCTGCCTTGGAACGCGGCGTATGGGTTATTAGTGATCGCTTCGCAGATTCTAGTATGGCTTATCAAGGTTATGCACGGGGATTGGGAGCCGAAAAAGTGAAAGCCGTACATGCGGCTGTCATGGGCGGCTTTGAGCCAGACCTGACGATATTATTCGATATTGACCCTATTTTAGCTCAAAAACGTGTCGAAACACGTGGAGAGGATTTATCTCGATTTGATGCGGAGTCCATTGCATTCCATAATAAATTAAGACAAGCATTTTTGGACATTGCTGAAAATGAAAAAAACAGGATTTTTACAGTGGATGCCGCAGCTTCACGTGACGGTGTTCAAGCAAGAATATTGTATGCCGTAAGCCAAAAATACCCTGAACTTGCAGGTAAGCTAGGCAGCAGTGCGTAAGACCGAAATAGAAGAATATCCTGAGGCTGACCGTGCGCCGGGATGTCCGCATCCACGTGAAACTTATGACCTTATCGGACATGGTGAAGCTGAAAAACGCTTTCTTGATGCCCAAAGGAGTGAACGATTACATCATGCATGGCTTATTACGGGCCCCCCGGGTGTTGGTAAGGCGACTTTAGCTTATCGCATGGTTCGGCATATTTTGGGCGGGATATCCCTGCTGACCACAACTATGAATGTGCCTCGAAAAGATCCTGTGGCCCAGCGTATAGAAAGTCTCGGTCACGGTAATTTCATGCTGCTGCGGCGCCCTTATGATTTCAAACTCAAGAAAATTCGCACAGAAATACCCATAGATGATGTACGAGATATGGGAAAGTTTTTCCAAGGCACTGCAGCTGAAGACCAGAGTTGGCGCGTTTGCTTGATCGATACGGCAGATGAACTCAACCGAAATTCAGAAAATGCGATCTTGAAGATACTTGAAGAACCGCCCTCTAAAACACTGATAATATTGCTTTCTTCTTCGCCAGGACGATTGCTCCCAACAATTCGATCTCGCTGTATGCACTTACCGCTTCGGGCTGTTCCGGAAGCTGAAATATTGCCGTGGCTACGAGACCGAATAGAAATGCCTGAAAAAATCATAGAAGCGGCCGTCAAGCTGTCACGAGGCGGGCCAGGCAAAGCAATTGCGCTGGCGCAAAACGCAGACACTGTTTTGAAGCCCCTTACTGGTTTTTTAGGAAGTTTGGATAGGTCTCAATCCAAAATGGATCATATATTAGCAAATAGCTTAGCCGCACAGACGGCAGGAGCCTCCCGGAAGCTATTTTGGGAGGCCCTTCAAGACGTCCTGCAAGCCCAGTCTGTATTTACAGTAACCGGTGAGTGGCACGGCGCATTTAAACCATTACCCGTTTCAAAATCTCCGCAGGTCTGGCAAAACTTATGGGACAAGGTTGGAGAGATGCAACGTCTTGAAACAGCCATTAACATGGATAAGAAAACTGTCATGTCTAATACTCTTTCTGCTATAAGAGCTGCCTGATGTTGGTAGATAGTCATGTAAATCTACACGGTGAAAAGTTCGATGAAGATCGTGATGAGGTCGTTAAGCGCGCCTTTGAAGCCGACGTTAGCACCATGCTAAATATCTGCTGCAAACTATCTGACTTTGACGATGTCGTTGCTATCGCTGAAAAATATCCAAATATGTGGGCAAGTGTCGGAACACATCCTCACGACGCCAAAGAAAACCCCAACATCACGGCAGATGACCTCATAAAATGCGCGCAACACCCAAAGGTCATCGGTATTGGGGAAACAGGATATGACTTTCACTACGGATATAGCTCCGAAACTGAGCAAATACATAATTTTAGAGCGCACATCATCGCTGCTCGGGAAACGGGATTACCTCTTATTATCCACACCCGCGAGGCTGATGAGTTGATGATGAAGACGTTAAAGACGGCCATTAAAGAAGAGGGGTCTTTTTGTGCTGAACTTCATTGCTACACTTCAGGAGAGGAATTAGCTAAATGGGGAGCTGATCAAGGATTTTACTTTTCTGTATCTGGCATTCTAACATTTAAAAATGCCCATGACGTTCGCGCTTTGGCTAAAGATATGCCTGATGAAAGAATAATGCTTGAAACGGATTGTCCTTATCTCGCGCCTGTACCGCATCGCGGGCGCCGTAATGAACCCGCTTATGTGAAAGAGGTCTGCCAAGCATTGGCAGATGTAAAAGGATGGACATTTGATGATACCGCTAAGCGGACAACAGACGCATTTTTTAAATTGTTCCAAAAAGCAAGACGCCCGGAGGCGAATGCATGACCGTCAGAGCTATCATTCTGGGCTGCGGGTCCTCTGGTGGTGTCCCCCGCGTTGGGGGTGATTGGGGGGTATGCGATCCCAGTGAGCCTAAGAACCGACGGTCTCGCTGTTCGTTATATGTCGAATATTGGGAGGGCAAAGACGAACCTCCTGCGAGTGAACGCACAGCCGTTTTAATTGATACTTCACCCGACTTACGCGAGCAGTTGTTGACAGCAGGAGTCACGCGCTTGGATGCGCTTCTTTACACGCATGATCACGCAGATCAGAGCCACGGAATAGATGATCTACGCGCAATCGCTTATCGGATGCGAAAACGTATTCCAACCTATATGGATGCTCACACGAAGGAACATGTTTATAACCGTTTTGAATATTGTTTTGAAATGCCTGAGGGCCGCGTTCATCCACCCATTTTAGAGCTGCAAGATCTCATCAAGGGTAAAGATCGTTTTGAAATCAATGGTGCAGGCGGTGTGTTATCTGTGGATGTTCTAGAGCTTAGCCATGGACCAACGCCATCACTTGGATTTATTTTCGACAGCAAGCTCGCTTACACGCCTGACGTCTGGGATATATCAGATGCTGGGTTTAAGGCTCTCTCAGGCATTGATACATGGATATTGGACGCTCTACGCTATAATGACCATCCAACCCACGCCCACGCTGATAGAGCCCTCGCATGGCTTGCTAGAACACAGGCAAAGCAGGGGGTTTTGACAAACCTTCATATTGATATGGATTACCAAACCCTCAAAAATGAGCTTTTTGGCGCTATTACGCCGTCTTATGACGGCATGGAGATTCGCCTCTAGGCGCCTCGGATGACCTTATAAATATTTTCCATATGATCTGCATGTGAGGCTATGGTCGCTAAATTTGCGATATCCCCTTTGAGGAAGGCCTCTGTCTGCGCAAATAAACCTGGCTTATAACGTGTGTCCAAATCATCCTCTAATTCGACGGGCGATATCGCGAACCCTTCGGGCGAGCGTTCATTGAGCTTTTCAAGCGGGTTGAACATAAGAGTGCGCTTGGGTGTCATGACTTCAACCATCCAACGCGGAGCAGCATCCCAATCCGCATGATAAGAAAATAAAGCGCCGTTCTCTAGCGCTCCATGCCCAACAAATTGAGAACCAGCTGGGTGCCAGTCTGAACCACCCGCCTGCATACCCGATATGCTTTCAGGATAACCGGCAAGGAAGAACCCCATATCAAGAACATGCGTAGAATTAGCATAAAGCCATTGAGATTTTATGTGAGCAGCTGTCGGCACATCTTTGATACGAAAAGCAAATTCAGAAAATTCCATACGTAACGATGTTGCACCACCATCTTGCTGAATAAGATTCTTCGCGGCCATTACACTCGCATAAAAGCGCCGATTATAAGCAACATAGACCTGTGCATCATTGGCAGCCGCAAAATCAGAAAGGTCTTGTGTTTCTTCAGGCGTAAGACCCGCAGGTTTCTCGACTAATATATTTTTGATGCCAGCGGCAATGAGAGCTTTAGTATTAGGGGCGAGGGCATCCACTGGCGTTGAGACGATTGCATGATTTGGCAAAGATTCGCCCGACGCTAGGTAATCCTCAAGTCCGCCCGTACGGACGTCCAATCCTGTTTTGTCTTTGAAAGCCTTTGCAGACTTGTCGCCTCGGCCAACTACGAAAACTTCGCAGTCCATATCTTTCAGTGCGGTTGCATAAGCCACAGCCATAGGGCCCGCACCAATCAGAGAAATTTTTGTCATGTTATTTTCCTGGTCATTTTGTTTTTCTAATCTTCGGGTCGTTTATCCCAAACCTTAACCCTTGAGACACCGTCTCTTATTTCAATAATACCATAAGCCGCGGTACGTAGTTTTCTTGGCGCGTCTGTAGCAATTTCATCAACGGCATCAAGTGCAAAACGCGCTATGCCATTGCTAGTAACCACTAAAACATCCCCGCAAGATGTTTTATGGTTTTCAAAAAATTGCTTCCAAGCCTTTATAATTTCATTTGGCTGAACCACCCAACCACTTGGCGGTATAGCCTCTTCGTCCCACTTATCTATCGCTTCTTGACCCAATCGAAAAACCACATCCGCTTCAGCGATATTTTCATCAATGCCGTAATCAATTTCTGTCAAAAATTCCAAAGAAACTAATTTATTAGCATGATGTTTTGAGGTTAAAATTGATTTTGCAGTTTGCTGTGTTCGCTTAAGCGGAGAGCAAAACGCCTCTGAGAAAACGAAATTAGATGCCGAGAAATGCTCTGCAAGTTGCTGAGCTTGAGCCCTGCCAGATTTTGATAATGGTAAATCTGTTCGCGCGCCCACACGCGTTACAACGTCACCCTTGTCAAAAGTGTTACCATGACGACAAATAACAATACGCATCATTTGTAAGGATCGCCATATTTAGCAATCAGAGCCTCAGCAAATTTAAGGTCTTCCTCTGTGTCAATCCCGGAAGTCTCAATAAACGGCGGCTCAACTTGGACACAGCTTATCTGTACGCCATTTTCTAGTAAGCGTAACTGCTCCAACCCTTCCAATGCTTCGTAATAACCCTCTTTGTTTACTGTGAAGTCTTTTAAGGCGTTATAGGTGTAAGCGTATAAACCGATGTGGCGAAGAACAGGAGAAAAATCATTCCTATTTTTCAGCATGTCTTCTTTTCTTATAGCTGGAACGATATTCTTTGAGAACCAAATAGCTGTATTATCCTGCGCTTTGATAAGGCATGTTCCGCTAAACGGAACTAAGCGTTTATGCGCTCTTAAAGCCTCTAAGGCGCCCCATGTCAGCTGAACATAAGGCGTGGCAACCTGGGCCCCAGTTTCCATAGCTTTGGCCAGTGCCACGATGTGTTCCACGGGGGTAAAGGGGGCATCCCCTTGCAAATTTATGATATGTTTATACCGTTTATTCGATTTTACATTTAAAGCGTGCGCAGCCGCTAAAGCACGATCACTACCTGTTTTAAGGTCAGCTTGTGTCATAATGACGGGTATTTCATGTTCATAGCAATGTGCTTTTATGCGTGTATCATCAGTCGCCACAACATATTCAGCGTCTCGTATTTCTTTTGAAGCTAACTCTGCTGCTCTTGCCGTGCGGCGTAGCATTGAAATACCGCTAATTAGAGCAAGCGGTTTTCCTGGAAAACGAGTGGAGGCGTAACGCGCCGGAACAACAATAAGCGTTTGCATAACTCGCTGATACAGAGAGCCAAGATGACATGCAATATGGCTTTGCAATGTAGCTCATGTCAGAGGCATGTTTACAGAGCTTGAGTGCTAGTCTACTTGCAAAGCCAAGCCAATAGACGTGAAAGTAATCCTCTCGTGAATGAAATAGCTATAGATGTTTTAAAAAAAGAGGTGGCCGGCCTCGAATCGCTCGTTTTAGCGATGAAAGAAAATACGCCTAAAGGCTTTGGCGCCTCATTCCAAGCCGCTTTAAACCTTATTGAGAAAACAACAGGCCGCGTGATCGTAACAGGGATGGGGAAGTCAGGTCATATAGGGCGAAAAATTGCGGCAACATTCGCCTCGACAGGAACACTCTCTAGCTTTGTTCACCCTGCAGAAGCCATACATGGGGATCTTGGTATGATAGCGTCTGATGATCTCGTCATAGCCCTGTCCAACTCAGGCGGCACGTCGGAGCTGTCGGGCATAATTGGATACGCTAATCGGTATAATATTCCTTTGATTGCGATTACCTCGGGGAAGGGGTCTGCTTTGGACTTAAGCGCGAATGTCACGCTTTTATTGCCTAAAGCTGACGAAGCCTGTCATGTAACTCAAGCGCCAACAACATCCGCCATCATGACTTTAGCTATCGGTGATGCCTTAGCCGTTACGCTAATGAAACAGCGCGGATTTACATCTGACGATTTTCATCGTTTTCATCCAGGTGGAAAATTAGGTGCGGGACTAAAAAAAGTGGCACAAGTGATGCGGCCCATTTCTCCCTCATATTTATGCACTGATGATACAACTTTATCCAAAGCTATCGAAGTTATGAATTCCAGTGGTGTAGGTTGCGTGGGAATCACATCTGCTCAAGGTACGCTCGTCGGAATTATCACAGATGGCGACTTGAGGCGCCATTATTCTTTGCTGGAAAAAGGCAAAGACGTAACCGATGTCATGACGAAGAATCCAATTTCCCTGAGGCCGGACGACTTAGCTGCGAAAGGTTTGAATATTTTGAGTGAAAAAAAAATTACATCACTTTTTGTTCTTGACCAAAACGCGATACCCTTAGGCCTTATTCATATTCATGACTTCTTGGAAGAGGGCGTTATTTAACAGAATAAAGCCCTATCCTTCACGCTCCAAGATAGCGTGATATTCCTCCCAGACATCCTTTGGCGTGCCATCCATAATAATTTCGCCTCGTGCCATTAGAATAGCGCGATTACAAAGTTCATATGTTATATCAGGTGAATGGGTTGAAAGGACGAGAATATTTGATTTTTTAAAGAGCTCTCTCGCGCGGGCTTCCGCCTTTTTGAAAAATTTGGCATCTCCAGCCCCAATGACTTCATCAACGACTATAATATCCGCCGGCTTGTAAGTCACAGCACCGAACATGAACCGTACAAGCATACCTGAAGAGTAAGTGTTTAATGGAAGATCAAAAAACTCACCAAGCTCAGTAAATTCCAAAACATTTTCTGTGAAAGCCTCAAGTTCTTTTTTTGAGATACCCAAAAGGCGCGAAATAAGTTTCAAATTCGTTCGCGCTGAAACTTCCATATTAACTCCGCTGCCAAGGCTAAGCAAAGATAATATAGAGCCTTCTATATCAACCTTGCCCGAAAGTGGGTGAATGATCCCAGAGACTGTTTTCAGAAGCGTAGATTTGCCAGCCCCATTTCGGCCAATCACAGCAAGTCTGTCTCCGGATTCAACATCCAAAGACAAGCCTCTTATAGCGTTCACATATGGAATTTTTTTCATATCCCCGGCGATCCGTCCAAAAGACGCCGTAGCAGCTAAGGCTGCCATAGTAGAGCGTTCTCGCCCGCCAACGCGAATAGGGTAACTCACATCTATATTATCAAAACGAATATGGGTCATTATTGCATCCACATCCCGATTTTACTTCGCCGCTTTGAGTAGATAAATATACCCAGAGCTAAAACGCTTACAGATCCTATAATTGCGATTATAAAACTATCTGTTGGGATTTCTTGATTCAGGATTGGACCTCTCACGACCTCAAGAAAGTGGAAGAGAGGATTATAATGTACAAATGCGCTACGTGTCGGGCCCAAAGCGGATTCAAGCCAAAAAACCGGGGTAAATAAGAATAAAAACAGCATGATCGACTCTAGCGCATGGCTAAGGTCAGAATATCTTACACCGTAAGATGCGATTATAAGCGCTAAACCATAAGCAAACATCAGGTTCGTCAAAATTCCTGGGATTGCCATAAAGGAAATAAGGCCTAAGTCTTTTTGTGCAATTAAAATAACTGGAATGGCAACAAGTAGATGTATCGCCAAAACAATTCCTTCAACAAACACCTTTCGTGTAATTTGCATGCTCCAGGGGACGTTGTAGGTAAACAGGATATTCTTCCCACTCTCAAGATAAGAGGAAGCTCCCGTCATCACCGTTGAGAGAAATGTCCACAACGCGATGCCTAAAGACACATAGACTAGAAAATCTGCAATAGGCGTTTTGAAAAGCGCACCAAAAACGATGGTAATGCCTATGACTAGCATAGCATTTGAAATAACAATCCAAAACGGCCCCAAAACCGTTCTTGAAAACCTGTCCTTGATATCTTGCCAAGCCAAATCTAAGGCTAAGTCCCATTTAGGAAACAAACGACCAAAGACCTTTGGTTTAGATGTGGCCATGACTATCTCGTGCTCACCTGAATAATGTAAGGGTCTTCTGCATTAGGTTCGCCGCTCGCTCCAACTTCTAGAACAATAGGTTTCCCAAACTTCTTTTTTGACTTAACCATCTCGGCTTTTCCATAAGCGACACGTATAGTGTCCAAACTAACTATTTTTTCAGCGTTTTCTGCCATGGGATGAGATAACGCAGCAGCACGCATTTTTGAAAGCTCTGCAAGCCCTTCGCCCAATTTTTTGATGGATTTCTTTTCTTTACGATGAAGTGGGTGCCTGTACATCGCCTTCATAATTTCCGTTAGACCTTCAATGCCTTTTGATAGGTTTAAAGCTGCACTATCGTCACGCCAAGTAATAATTGAAAGGGGCTCATCTATACCCATGATAGGATAACGTGCCGCTACCCACAGCCATGTTTCAATATCTTCTCCTAAATTGGAGGCTACTGGGAACTCTAGGCCCATTGCTACAAACAATCTATGGAACATAACCGTCGGCGTAGAGATCGAGCAAGACCTAATGATATCAGGGTATAAATTACCGTGCTGCTTCCCGCTATGAATGACGCCAAGTCCGGATCTCCCTTTGGGATATTCCACGTGATAACTGGTATGCGAAAATAGATATCCACCTACTGTCATTTGCGAAAGCTGATGGGAGACTTTATAGGGCATAAAGACATCATCACTATCTAAGAACGCAATATATTCACCAGTCGCAACTTTCATACCAATGTTACGCGCGTTACCAACACCACCATTTTCAATATCTATAATTCTGGCGTTCTCATGCTTGGCGACAAGAGTTCGCACAGATTTAATATCAGTGGTTGAACCATCATTCACCGCGATGACTTCTACATTCGGGTGTGTTTGATCTAAAGCACTTTTAATGGCTCTACATGTCAACTTGGGTTCATTGTAAAAAGGAATAACAATTGAGACTAAAGTATTTTCTTCAGCCAACTTAGCTTGTGTTTTCGCGTGTTCTGTTGCGGCCAAATACGGTGTTTTACTCAGAAATTTTTCAAGTTCAGTGTAATATTTTTTTCTACTTCCGTTTAAAATGACCTTTTCCGTATCACTTCTGCGGGACATCATCCAAATCCAAAGTTTATCACCTTCAACATTAGCTTTTGGATTGTTTGTATCTTGTCCAGGATGAATTCTATATTTAACAAGTGTTTCCGGCATAAATATGAACTCTCCGTCCTCACGTAACCGATCCCACATTTCATAATCCTGTGTGAATCTAAGCTCCGTTTTGAAGGGCAAATGCTTTCGCAGGATCTTGGCAGGTATCATCAAAGTGCAGCCATTAATCATACCGCGGAGGAGGGCGATACTAGGTGTTTTCATCAGAAGGTCTTTGTCCATTTGGCTTTCGTGCCAAACTTTACCATGGTCATCCATCAGAAAATAATTCCCAAAAAGCATAACGTCTCCACGACCAAGAGATCTTAAAAATTCTATTTGTTTTTGAGTCTTGTCAGGCAAGTGTTCGTCATCATGACTGAGCCAGCAAAATAAGTCGCCTGTCATATGCTCAAGCGCAGTATTCATCGCACCTGCAACACCCTGGTTCTCTTGTTCTATGTAGACTATATCATCGCCAAAGCTTTTGCAGATATTAGCCGTAGCACCGCCGTCTTTGGAGCCGTCATTAACAACCAAGACTTCCATATTTTCATAGGTCTGATTCAAAGCGCTATTAATAGCATTTTCGACATAATTTGATCCGTTATAAACAGGGATCACAATCGTAACCTTTGGGTCTCCGTTCAAAAAGAGACTGTCGGCATATTTATTGGGATCGATGCTTGTTATCATGATTTTCTCTTAGCCGATGAAGGTTTAGATTTAGACCTTCTCTTAGCACTTTTATTTGCAGATTTTAACAGTAAGTGATTGTAGTCAATCTGTAAAACATAGAGGGCAGCCTCTAATTTTGATGCCCGTTTTTGTTCTTCTCTGAGTGACACAGCCACTGTTTTAAAAGCTACTTCCAAATCGCTATTGGGAAGTATTTTTTGAACAAACTCCAAATCCTCCCCGTCAACTTCATTCTCATTTGCGATAACATCTTTGGGATCAATGCCATGGCGTTTAAGAAATTTTCGTAGTTGCTTATTCTCGTGCATCATCAGGCGTGTCCGCATAATGTGCTTATGTATGACGGGGACTGTTCTGAGGAAATCTTCAAATGCCATGGCGATACCTAAGCTTGGTTTCCTTTGCGCCAGGTCTCACGATTCACTAGATCCACATAACTCATAACGGCATATAATATTTTACGGCTTACCTGACCGCCGCGATAATCACTAACGTTATCAAAGGTCTTTCTAGACAATTGAGTAACAATTTTAACTGCACTTAAAATTTTCTCAGTTTCGAGTGGCACCATTATCAAGCCGCCAGCGTCCATGATCTCAGGCCGCTCATGCGCATCACGAACAGTCACTGCAGGAAACCTTAATAGATTTGACTCTTCACTAATTGTGCCGCTGTCAGATATTACACAGCGCGCGTTTTTCTGTAGCGCTATGTAATCAAAAAAACCAAAGGGTGGAAGGAAAACCTCCTCATCTTTTAGGCCTTGCGCCTCTAATCTCACACGGGTTCTTGGATGCGTACTTACAATTACTCTGCAGTTAAAGGCTTTTTCGAGCTCTTTAACCAAAGCTGAGAGCTCTTTAATGCGTTCAGGCCTATCAACATTCTCCTCGCGATGAAGGCTTAGAATAAAGTATTCACCTTTATTTAGATTCAATGTTTGTAATATATCAGAACCTGAGATCTTATCATCGTAGTAAGTCAACACTTCTTCCATGTGTGACCCACTTACCATGACACGGTCTCCGGGAATACCTTCTGCTACCAGATATTCCTTAGCGCGTTCTGTAAGAGCAAAATTTATATCAGATGTGTGATCAATAATTTTGCGGTTAATCTCCTCAGGCACTCTTTCATCAAAGCACCGATTGCCAGCCTCCATGTGAAAAATAGGAATTTTCTTCCGTTTTGCTGCTATTACACTCAAACCAGAATTTGTATCTCCGTATATGAGCATAGCGTCAGGCTTGACCTCGTCCAATATTTTGTCAGATTTAACAAGAATATTCGCTATGGTTTCCATAGCAGATCCAGCAACAGCTGCTTCCATAAAGTAGTCTGGTTTACGAATGCCAAGGTCGTCAAAAAAAACCTTGTTGAGTTCATAGTCGTAATTTTGACCCGTATGCACCAAAATATGTTCGGTATGCTCATCGAAAGTCGCAATTACGCGTGACATTTTAATCAACTCTGGACGCGTTCCTACGATCGTCAAAATCTTCATGAGGGCGACCAATAAGCATGTTTATCCATGCGACCTAGTTGTTGTTGAATAAAGTCGATTTTAAGCAATAGCTCTGCAGTCTCATCCACATTCAGAATGTTAGTATTTTGAGAGCTATATTCTTCAGGTATAACGGGAATGTTGTCTCCGTCGTCCACATATTTATCGTAGTTTAGGTCGCGCGCATCACATGGGATTCGTAAATAATTCCCTTCATCTACAGCGACTTGCATTTCTTCTCGACTCGCAAGGGCTTCATACATTTTTTCGCCATGTCTGATGCCGATCGATTTAACTGGTACTTCTTTTTCAAAAACTTTCATCAGCGCCAAATAAAGCGTCTCTATCGTCGCCGCTGGTGATTTTTGAACGAATGTGTCACCTTGATTCCCATTCTCATAAGCATATTTCACAAGAGCCACAGATTCAGGTAAAGACATCAAGAAACGTGTCATATCCTTATTGGTAACAGTAATGGGACCGCCGGATAAAATCTGGTTAGTAAACAATGGAATTACAGATCCTCTTGAGGCCATTACATTTCCATACCGCGTTACATTTACGACAGGGCCATCAGAACCAATGTGGCGGGAACGTGCAATTGCAACCTTCTCCATCATAGCCTTACTGATACCCATAGCATTAATGGGATAAACAGCTTTGTCGGTGCTAAGAACAACAATTTGTTTTACGCCATTTTCAATTGCGGCCCGAATTGTATTATCTGTACCTTCAACATTAGTCTTAACCGCCTCCATGGGGAAAAACTCGCAAGAGGGAACTTGCTTTAAAGCAGCGGCATGAAAAATATAATCAACACCATAACTTGCCACTCTCACGCTATCTATGCTGCGGACATCGCCAATATAAAATTTTAGGCGGTTATCTTTATAAAACTTCCGCATATCATCTTGTTTTTTTTCATCGCGGCTAAGCACACGAATTTCTTTGACGTCCTCAGTCAGAAAACTTCTCAAGACCATATTTCCGAATGATCCTGTCCCCCCATTAATAAGGATGGATTTATTTGCTAAATCATTACTCATCACGTTTCCACACAGGTCGAGTTTCTTTCATTATATCAATCAATTCTGACCATTCCGGCGGAACAAATCCAGTTTCAGTCATGAAACGAGAGGAGTCTAACGATCTATCAATCACCAAGTCAGAATTGGGAACCAACTTGACATTGTGTTGGTACTTTTGCGCTACTAAGCAAAGCAAACTATACTTGTCAATCGGCTTTGCCGAGATGTGGTATAAACCACTCAAAGTCTTATTAGGTAAAATATATTGCCCGATAATTTGAGCTAGATAAGCAGTAGGAAATCCAGAAAAAATGGCTTTATCAAAACCTTTAACTTGACCAGATGTCGATAAAAACCAATCTATTAGTGATGCAGCTCGTCCGCTTTCATGACCAATTATAGATGTGCGTATTGTCAGCGCATTTGGATTATCAGTAACTTCCCCCAAGAGCTTAGACATACCATAAATATCTCTAGCGTCAGGGACGTCTTTTTCAGAATACAGACCTTTTGAACCCTTAAATACACAATCTGTGGAAACCTCTATAAAACGCGCCCCGTACTCATCACAAAGCTCCATAAGGTAATGCGGCAACCAAGAGTTTATCTTAACAAAATCAGACTTTTTGACTTCACTACTTATTTGTTTGATGACACCGATCGCATTTATAACGACATCAACATTGTTGCTCTTCATAATGTCCAGTAAAGCGTCTTTATCAAAAACATCTTGTAACGTCGCAAGGGACATGCCTTCATTTAATATAGGGGTAGGAGAGCCCGGCCTGACACTCCCGATAGTTCGATAGCTTGGACTAACTTTGGGGAGTTCAGCAAATAACGCGCTCCCGAGCATGCCAGATGCTCCCAATACAAGGATGTTAATCGTGTCAGGCTCTGCCGTTGGATGATGTTTCACAGTTGCAAACTTTAACTACGATTGTCGTTTTCGTAACTCTCAAGCTCTTGAGAATTACCTAAAATACTATTTGTAACTGACCAAAACCAAGCGCCTTCATTAATTGCCTCGTCTGGATCATATTTTTTGGGGTCGGTAACAACTAACTTCGTATCTAGGTGAAGTATGTTCGAAGAGGTATTTTTGTAATCCAACACAGCAAGCGCAGCTTGATCTACGTGCCAGTTAAGCTTTGCCTCATTTTTCATCGCGCTTATGAAATAAGATTGAAGTATTCTAGCTGCTTCAAGGCCTTCTGGACTCGGTCTAAAAACGGATAAGGTCGCAGAGACAACTGACAGAATATTCAAAACACCTTTTGGAAACCTCAATAAAGCAACATCAAATTCGTGATCGAGCAAGCCTGCTGGCGACCTTAGAGGTATTTGATCTATATCAGCTACCAGTACAGGTTTTTCAAATTTCTTCAAAAACAGGGGTAATATGTTAAATCGCTCAAAAGAATACACCGCCTTTTTTTGGTGTTCCTGTAATCTATCACGGTGAATGTGACGTCTTGAAAATGATAGTGCAATGCCGCTTCTCTCAAGAGATTTTACGAGTTTCTTCCAAGGCGTATTTTTTACGCCGGGGTCATTTTTTCCTATTGAGATACCGTGAATATGAAGGTGAACGTCTTGGGTTGATACTTTCAAAAGACTTTTGGCAAGGCTTGGTGCAAACATTTGGCAATAGAATAAATCACCTGAAACAAGATATATAAGTTTTGTGTTTTCAGAAACATCCACTTCAGTGAAAGTTTCCAAGTCTTCTACACTTAAAGCTTCAGTGTTCTTGTCAATTGGCTCAACGAAGAAGTCCACTAACCGGGCATTCGTTACCCATGCGTTGTCACAGCTCACCGGCATAGACTTATTAAAAATACATTGAGCTTCCTCAAAAGAACCCAAAGCAGATAAAAGACTTCCCAGTTGATATTCCGTACTAGCTCTTGCTGCATCAAAACACTCATCGTCAGGCAAAGCTTTGAGCGCATATTTAAGAGATTTTCTTGCCGCTTTATGCCTTCCCATGGTGGCGAGAATTTTGCCCCTCAGTTGCGCAATTTCAAACATTTCAGGGCCTAATGCGCCCAGATTTTCGTCCATATAAGCACCTAAAAACTTAGAAGCTTTTTTGCTTTTCCCATTCAGCTCAAGCGCACGCGCTAGCATAAGCCGGGAAGGGTGGTCACCAGCTTCATGTAGCACCTTCGCAAAGCTCTCCGCTTCATCATAGGCACCTTCAGCCAATAGGCCTTCACACCATTCTAAAAGGGCAGGGTCATTTGAATATTTAGCGATGGACATATTCCTTTACGGTCAAGCTGTATATTTTCACAAATCATTTAAGTCGCTTATGCGCCAGACGCCTTCGCTTTTGACGTTCTGCGAGTAGCTGGAGGTTTTTTCTTAACAGTTTTTGTTTTTCTTTTTTGCTTATCAACCTTTGCAAAACCGCCATCTACAAGCGAGGCATTGGTTTTTAACAAAGCTTCATTAGACATGCTCAATATGCAGTAATCCTTGTACAAAGCATCATATTTATCATTCAAAATGTCGTTTTGCTCTAATAATTTGTCACGCTCACTTCTAAGGTAATTTATATCAGACGTCATAGCGCTATTATCTACTTTACCTGATTTTCCGCCTTTAATTGCGCGCGCGAGTTGCTTCTTTAAAATAGGTATGTGGCTTTCAAGTTCGTTCACACGGCGGCGACGGTTCTCAAGATCGACATAAACTCTTCTAAGCGGTGGAAATACAAGGGCAATTTTCTTCATAATACTCATGAATAAACTCTCCACAAAACCTATCAGTAACGATATCGCGTGTGTGCCAATATATGTGTTAAGCGTCAACTTAAATGCATTAAACTCTTCACACTAAAGCACTAAAAATACTCAATTTATCGCTTACAAGAACATTAGTGTCGTAAATAAATAAATAGGATACAATAATTTCTCATAATAAACATTATGCGATATATATGCACTGCACCAATACACTGATATTATTATATCCTTGCTATTTGTGCACATGTGTGCACATAAGCACTCATGGAAAATGATAATCTGAATATTACCCCTGAATACGCGGCTATGGCCGATGCTGCTATTGGCGTTCTCGATACTAAATTCTTAAAAGCTCTAACAGACCCCACTAGGATACAACTGGTGAAAAAGCTTATATTGTTTGGTGAGAGTGATGTTTCAACTATCTCGCGTGGATTAAGTCAGGACAGATCAGTCATATCAAGACATCTCAAAACATTAGAACAAGCCGGCATAACTGCATCACGTAAGGAAAGCCGCCGCATGATATATGACCTCGACGGCCCCTATGTTGTTCAAAAAGTTACACTTATTTTAGAGGCCCTCAGACCTATGGCCGACCTCTGCAAACCCTTCCAGAAGATTGGAAATACGGGAGAAGCCGCATGACAAGCTTTACAGGAACGGCGGCTGATGGGAGCCCCGTAATTTACACAGACTCCAAGCGGCATATGTACTGGTTGATTATAATTTCACCTTTAGTCGCCCTCTTCTCAATCTGGCTCTATTTCGCTCTGGATAAAAATCCGATTGTGACGCTGATCCCAATGCTTTTCTTTTATGCTTTTACGCCGCTTATGGACGTCATAATGGGTGAAGACCCTCATAACCCGCCTGAAGAGGTCGTGAGCGCTATGGCAGCCGATAAATATTATCGGTTCACAGTTCATTCAATGGTCTATATCGCGATTGCTGTATTTCTATCTTATGTCGTATTTGTCGGCACACAAGACCTCCCTTGGTGGGCCATTTTAGCCCTCATCATCGGCGTGGGATCGAATAGCGGCGGCGTTATGGTTATGACCCATGAGCTCGGCCACAAATCAAATAAACTAGACCGATTATCAGCCAAAATAGGCAATATGATTATGGGTTATGGCCACTTTAATATCGAACATAACAAAGGTCATCATACATGGGTAGCCACACCGGAGGACCCTGCGAGTTCGCGAATGGGGGAGACTTTCTATGCCTTCATGTTGCGTGAGCTTTCAGGGACATTTGTTCGCGGCACTTCATACGAGAAACAACGCTTGAAAAAGCAGGGCCGCAGTTTTTGGTCAGTCCATAATGACGTCTTGCAAGTTTATGCAGTTACTCTGAGCCTGGCCGCCCTATTTGTCTTTTCATTTGGGTGGGCGATATTACTCTTCTTGATACCGCACCATTTTCTGGCATGGCTTGCCCTCACCCAGGCCAATTATGTCGAACATTATGGCCTAAAGCGGGAAAAGCTCGCCAATGGAAAATATGAGCGCTGCCAGCCTAAGCATAGCTGGAACACAAATCATACTTATTCCAACCTTTTATCATTTCACTTACAACGCCATTCAGACCACCATGCCTACCCTCAGCGTCCCTATCAAGTGTTACGGGATTACGATAACGTTCCGACACTCCCTACAGGCTATGGAGGTTGTTTTGCGATGGCCTTTTTTCCTCCGCTCTGGTTTGCGGTTATGGACAAAAAAGTCATGGAGTGGGCCGATGGGGATCTGTCAAAGATAAATATCGCCCCAAAAGCTAGGCAAAAACTAGAAAAGCGTTGGGGTAATTCCACAACCACATAGCCCAAATGAAACTGCCCCCAAAAGAAACTGCCCTAAGAAGATGACGTCTCCGGAGTATCCTGCGACGCATCATCATCACTCTCTTCTATGCGCTCAACGCTGACAACACGCTCTTCGTCTTTGACGCGAATAACAGTAACCCCGCGAGAGCTTCGTGAAACGATACGAATATTTTTGACAGGGCAGCGAATTAACTGACCGCCATCAGTCACAATCATGAGCTGATTATCATCTTCAATCGTGAAACTTCGGACTAGCCGAGCATTATCTGCGCCTTTGCGCGAGAGCTCCTGTGCCGTAACGCCCTGCCCGCCGCGATTCATACAGCGATAATCATAGCTTGAACTGCGCTTACCAAAGCCGTCATCAGCTAGAGTGAGCAGGAACTGCTCCCGCGCAGCGAGTTCGCCAATACGCTCTTCAGAAAGACTGCTTTCAATCTCAACATCAGAGCCGACCTCATCATCGTCCCCTTCTCCAAGAGCGCGCCGCATAGCATTGGCGTGCTTCATGTAAGCCCGGGCTTCATCCGTCTCAACATCAACATGATGTAAAACAGCCATGGAAATTACTTCATCACCCTCCGCCAGCTTGATACCCCGCACGCCACTGGATGTGCGGCCAACAAAGCGCCTTACATCTGTGACTTTACAGCGGAGCGCCTTACCCATAGCCGTCGTCAGTACAATGTCGTCATCTTCAGTACAGAGACGCACATCAACAATCCCGTCGCCCTCATCAGGCTTCATTGCAATTTTACCATTGCGATTGACGCGTGTGAAATCAGCAAGAGAATTACGGCGAACGCCCCCCGAACGAGCCGCGAACATAATGTCGAGTTCTTTCCAGCTTTCCTCATCTTCAGGAAGTGCCATAATCGAATTTATAGTCTCGTCTTGGTCAAGCGGGAGCAGGTTCACGAGGGCTTTACCGCGCGTTGCTGGCCCGCCAAGCGGCAACTTCCAAACTTTCAATTTATAAGACATGCCCGTCGAGCTAAAGAATAAGACGGGCGTATGCGTTGTCGCGACGAAGACCGTAGTGACGTAATCTTCATCCTTCATCGACATGCCTGACCGGCCTTTACCACCGCGGCGTTGCGCGCGATAAGTATCAAGCGGGGTACGCTTGACATAACCAGCAGATGTTACCGTCACGACCATATCTTCAACAGCGATAAGATCTTCATCTTCGAAATCTTGCCCCCCTGCTGTAAAGATAGAGCGGCGCGGCGTAGCAAATTTCTCTTTCACTTCTGTGAGTTCTTCGCGCGTAATCGCTTGGACGCGGGCTCGAGAACGCAATATATCCAAAAGATCCGTAATCTTGGCAGCAAGCTTCTCAACTTCATCCGTAATTTCGTCCATGCCTAGCTGGGTCAGTTTAAGCAGGCGCATATCAAGGATAGCTTTTGCTTGCTCATCTGTGAGCTGAATGGTGCCGTCATCATGTAGAATTGAGCGCGGGTCCGCGATGAGGTCGAGCATGGCCCGCATACCTTTAGCTTCCCACCGTCGTGATTTAAGGTTTTCACGAGCGTCCTTGGGATTAGCTGAACTGCGGATGATTTTGATAATTTCATCAATATTCGCTACGGCAGTCGCGAGACCAACAAGAATGTGAGCGCGCGCACGCGCCTTAGCAAGGTCAAATTTAGACCGCCGCGCAATAACTTCTTCACGGAAGGCCAAAAAGGCTTCGAGCATCTGGCGAACATTCATCTGCTCTGGTTTTCCGCCATTCAGGGCAAGCATGTTAGAGCTGAAATTCTGTTGCATTTGTGAGTAGCGGAACAGCTGGTTTAGCACGACATCTGCGACGGCGTCACGCTTTAGCTCTATAACGACACGCATACCGACGCGGTCGGATTCATCACGGACCCCTGAAATTCCCTCAATACGTTTCTCATTAACAAGCGCTGCTATCTTCTTGATCATATTGGCTTTATTAACTTGGTAAGGTAGCTCAGTAACGATAATCGCGTATCTGTCCTTTCGGATTTCTTCGACTTCGGTCACGGCCCGCATGGTTACAGACCCCTTGCCTGTAAGAACCCCAGACCGCGCACCACTGCGGCCCATTATCAAAGCGCCTGTCGGGAAATCAGGACCCGGAATAATTTCTAGCAGCTCTTCATCCGTCAAGTTGCCATTATCCATCAAGGCGAGCGTCGCGTCGATGACCTCACCCAAATTGTGCGGCGCGATATTTGTCGCCATACCTACAGCAATACCGCCAGCGCCATTAACGAGGATATTCGGAAAACGCGACGGAAGAACGACGGGTTCGCTTTCTGAGGCATCATAATTTTCTTGAAAGTTTACCGTATTCTTTTCGATATCAGCCAAAAGTGAGGCTGCAGGGCGGTCCATGCGCACCTCGGTATAACGCATCGCCGCCGGAGGATCACCGTCCACAGACCCAAAATTGCCCTGCCCGTCCAAAAGCGGCAGGCGCATGGAAAAATCTTGGGCTAGACGCACTAGGGCATCATAAACAGCACTATCACCATGTGGGTGATATTTACCAATAACATCGCCGACAACACGCGCAGATTTTTTATAGGCTTTTTCGCGCGTAAAGCCATTCTCGTGCATGGAGTAAAGTATGCGGCGGTGAACCGGTTTCAGGCCATCACGCACATCTGGAATTGCGCGAGATACGATAACTGACATGGCGTAATCGAGGTAAGAGCGTTTCATCTCCTCTTCAATTGTTATTGGCGACACGCCTTCAGGTAGGCCTGCCGGGCCGCCATTTTCGTCATCTTCGGGAATGTCGGTTTCGTCTGCCAAGGCTCAATATTTTCCGCATTTACTACCGCTTAAGAATCGCAGCTAATCCATCACAATACTTAGCATTTTGCAGGGATGTCGGCAAACGAAACGCGGCTTTTTATTCGCCCTCAGGAACCCAATCGCTTTGCCGCCGTATATATGTTAAGCTCGCTTACTTTAAAGGATTATTGATATGAAATATTTTGCCCCCATCGCTTTATTCTCACTCGTAACTGTCGCTTGTAGCGGCGGAGGGGTTGAAAAGGACTATGACATAAAATCCGCATCGGGCGGGGTCATTGGAGAGGTTGAACTGACCTCATTAGGGGAGAAAGGCGTTGAGGTTGAGATTAGCCTAGCGGGCTTGTCAGCAGGATCACACGCCATGCATTTTCACGAATTTGGTAAATGTGATGCGCCTGATTTCAAATCAGCTGGCGGTCACTACAACCCAACAAATGCGGCACATGGTATGAAGATGGAAGATGGCCCTCACGCAGGAGACATGATGAACATTATGATTGGTGAAGACGGTACTGGCGAGCTCGAAATCGTCAATGACCGTGTTTCGTTGAGCGGCGATTACGGCCTTCCAGCATTGTTTGACGCGGATGGCACCGCCCTGATTATCCACGAAAAAGCAGATGACTATAAAAGCCAGCCCAGCGGAGCGGCTGGCGCGCGTATCGGCTGCGCTGTTATCAAATAGACCTAATCCTCAGATGAGCTAAGAAATGAGGGCGGTGCACAAAGCACCGTCCTTATTCGTCCCTATTCGTCATCTTCGGGCCAAATATTATTCCACCAATCGGACTTCTTTTTAGGCTTCTCAATATCGAATAATTCGCCCTTTCCGGAAGCTTTTATTTTGGTGCGGATATATTTGGTTTCCCAGCCCGTAAGATTAGCGAGCGTTTTAATCTCAGTCTCTTTTCGCTTATTGACCTCTTGCTTATATTTTTCAGCTTCAGGGCATTCCATTTCGCCCTCATAAGCATGGCGCAGGATATAACGCCCTTGGAAGTTCTGACGATCGCCCGTTTGCTTAAATTTCAAATCCTCAGGAAAGCTCTCCGCATCGTAACGCACGTGCAGGCGTGTTACATAGACATCCTTTGCCATAGGCATAGGTCGACGCATTTGAGGACGCGGCATAGGCCTATCCTCACGCCCCTCATTAAGCCAAAACACCCC
>JAHDDT010000026.1:17863-24105 GCA_020629195.1 Hellea sp. | reverse complement strand
ACACCGCCCGCCGCTGTCAGGAGCCGCATACCGCGCGAATAGCTTGCCACTAAAGTCCCTTCAGTTGTCGCCATAGGCACATAGAAATGCCCCTGCGCATGCTCTCCATTAACGAGGAGCGGCCCTGCCAAACCCAGCGGCATTTGCGTCACGCCAATCGGGTTTTCGACATTGCCCGAAAGCGTCGCCGGATCTATCGACATATGAGAGGTGTGCCGCATCGAAGCGCCCGTCTCCTGCTCGATAAAATCTTGCCGCGCCTTGATAACCTCAGGCTGAAAATTATTCCCCGCAATTCGCGGGATAGATTTCGGTGGGTGGGTCATGATGTTTGCTTAGGCGGTGAGGAAGTTTTGAGCAATAGGTAAGCCAAGTTCAAGATTCAATGTGGTCAACATCTTTTGTCTTATTTAGGGAAAATTTCAAATTTTGGCCAAACTAGCGTTGGACATTTATCCTTAACAGTCGCTTCAAAGTCTTCATAATTTTGGTAACTTCTGGACCAATAAATACGATCACCGGTCGTACCTTCTAGATAGTGGTATGGCCCCTTTACTAATCCAACTTTTACTATGTCGGACCACATTAACTCATTTCGTGAAAACATCATCATTTGGAATAATGATTTTGCTGGACCGTTGAAACTTTCATCATTCCAATGAACATCGTAAATAGGTGTTAGGCTTGGAATTTGAGACAATGTGATAAAGGCTCCAAACAGAACAACAAGATAACCAAAGACACGAAATTCATCCATATAGATAGCTCCCAAACAACCTAGAATGAAGAAAACCATACCCATTCCTAATGTAAAATAAGCTATTCCTTTATGAGGTTTGATAACGCCTGTAATTGCTGCTGAACCTGCAGGGTCATAGGCATCTACTTGTTTCTTTAACCACCTTATCAAAAAACCAACAGCCAAGGCAGCAACAAAGGTAGGTAAAATTGTAATCAAGTTCATAATATTAGCTCTAACACTGCAAATAGGAACTATCCACCCTTCTAAAACCCCCCGCAAAAACCCCTTGCGCCCTGCCCGTTTCCCTTTATAAGCCGCGACTTCACGGATGCGGTCTGTGGGTTTCTTGTCGGCATGGGGTCGGCAGCGCCTCTCAGAGCCATCGTTTTGCCTCGGCCTTCACCGGGAATAAGCGCCGCCTCCATCATATGAAGGAAGACACTATGTCTCTCTACGAGCACGTGGTTATATCACGTCCGGACATCTCTACGGCGCAAGTCGAAGAATTCGTCCAAAACCTTGCCACAAAGATCGAAAATATGGGCGGCTCCGTTGAAGGCGCTGAATATTGGGGTCTACGTAATCTGGCTTACCGCATGAAGAAAAACAGAAAGGCCCATTACAGCCTTTTGAAAGTCAATGCTCTGCCCGACACAATCCACGAGATTGAGCGTCAGCACCGCATTAACGAAGATATCCTGCGTTATATGTCTATCCGCGTTGACGAGTTCTCCGAAGATCCGTCACCTATCCTTAAGAAGCGTGAAGAGCGCAAAAAACGCGAAAATAGAGGTTAGTCATGTCTAGAAAAGATGGAATTAAAATTGAAAACCTGCCAAGCCGCACGAGTTTTCGTCGTCGCCGTAAGGTCTGTCCATTCTCGGGTGATAATGGCCTGACAATCGATTATAAAGATCCAAAGATGCTACAGCGCTATATGTCTGAAAAAGGCAAAATCGCGCCATCACGTATCACGGCTGTATCACATAAAAAGCAACGCGAATTGGCCAAAGCCATTAAGCGTGCACGCTTTCTGGGCCTTCTGCCCTATGAAGTGAAATAGGAGCGATACCGTGGAAATTATTTTATTAGAACGTATCGAAAAGCTCGGCGCTATGGGCGACGTGGTCAACGTCAAGCCCGGATTTGCCCGTAACTTCCTTCTCCCGCAAGAGAAAGCCCTTCGTGCAACAAAAGCTAATTTGGCTCGCTTCGAAGCTGAGCGCGAGTATCTTGAAGCGCGTAATGCTGAGAACCGTGAGAAGGCTGTCGAAGCTGGACAGGGTGTAGATGGCAGCGATGTTATCATCATCCGTAATGCAGGTGATACAGGACAGCTTTACGGCTCTGTTTCTGCCCGCGACATCGCTGAAGAGCTTGAGTCCAAAGGTGTTAAGCGGAATATGGTTGTTCTTGAACAGCCTATCAAAGCGCTTGGTATTCATGACGTTAAAGTTCGTCTTCACCCCGAAGTTACAGTCTCTGTCACTGTCAACGTCGCTCGGACGAAAGACGAAGCTGAACGTCAAGCCAAAGGTGAAGATGTTATCGCAACACAAGCCGCTGAAGAGCGTGCTGACGAGATGGAAGCTAACGCTGAACGCGCAGCTAACGCTGTCTCTATGTTCGAAGGCGACGCGCCTGATGAGTTCGTAGCACCAGAAGAAGGCGCTGAAGGCGAAGACGCTCCTGCGGCTAAGTCTGAAGAAGAGTAGCGAACGCCCGATATCAATCCGGTGGATTGATATCAGCGTAGCTCCGGTTTCGGCAACGAAACCGCCACAATGTTAGAAAAGCCCCGCTCTCGAGTGGGGCTTTTTTAATGGATTGATCGATAAACTAAATTATTGATTTCCCCTCAGGCCTCATGGTAGCAAGACAACTTTTTTAAAATTACTCAAAGACCGCAAAAAAATGAAAACAGTAATATTCGACATAGATGGTACCTTGGCAGATATTCGCCATAGGCGCGGATATCTAGACGATGATCGTCCTGATTGGCGACGCTTCAATGAAGCTATGGGTGATGATACACCAAATGTCCCTGTTGTTTCGCTTTACAAGACGCTCTGGCACAGCGGCGACTATAAAATTGAAATCGTAACAGGTCGAAATGAGCGCTTTCGCGCGGTCACGGAAAATTGGTTTATTTGGAATGAAATCCCCTTCGCCAATATTACGATGCGGCCCGATAATGATTTTCGCCCTGATAATGAACTTAAACAAGAGATTCTAAACGGCCTGATTGCCAAGGGACACAGCATAGCTTTCGCCGTGGATGACCGACAACAGGTCGTCGAGATGTGGCGCCGCAACGATATCACATGCTTCCAATGCGATGTCGGTGACTTTTAAAGGACACTGATATGACTATCACTTTTAATCCTTCAATCTCCGCAGAGATGCGCGATACCATTATGGCTGAGCTTCAGAAGATTGAAGTTGAGGGTGATTTACGAATCTTGTTTGCAATTGAGAGCGGTAGCCGCGCTTGGGGCTTCCCTTCACCTGATAGCGACTACGATGTGCGTTTTGTCTATGCCCGGCCCGTGGATTGGTATTTAACTCTCGCACCTGGGCGAGATGTTTACGAGCTTCCGATTGACAAAGTTCTAGATATCAATGGATGGGACATCAAAAAAGCACTTGGACTATTACTCAAACCCAACCCCGTTATGCTAGAATGGCTATCAAGCCCCATACGTTACATTTGGGATGATAAGGTTTGCCAGCAGCTCATACAATTTTCTAAGAAGGTAACCCATGGGCCTGCTTGCCTAAACCATTACCTGCATTTGGGTGGACGCCAATGGGATATTTATATTGACGGTAAAGACGAAGTGAACCTGAAGAAGTATTTCTATATTGTACGGCCCGCGATGGCTGTGCGCTGGATGCGCCTGCACCCGACTATTATACCGCCCATGAACTTTCATGAGCTTCTGAAGGGTATCGATTTGGATGAAGGTCTTACACACGCTTTATACGAACTTTTACTTGCGAAAAGTCGCTCTAAGGAAATAGGCAAAGCCTCAAGGGTCGATGTGATAGATAGCTTTATAAATTCTGAATTTGACTGGGCCCGCAAGGCCGTAAAATCTATCAAAGGCGACAAATCACCGCTTCGGGCGGAAGCAAACGATCTTTTCAGGACGATTATCCAGGCAGCATAATTACTCCGCCGCCTGAAGCTTACTCGCCATACCCGCCATTAATTCGCCCTGCTTATCTTTCAGATCGTTAAATGCTTTGAGGATGATATTGATGTCTTCTTCTGTGTGTGCGGCTGAGAGGCTAATCCGTAGAAGGCTTGAGCTTTGCGGCGTTCCAGGTGGTACGGCCAAGTTGACATAGACACCGTTTTCGATGAGCCAGTTCCACTCCATCGCGGCAACCGCTTCATTGGGGCGGCGCACGGCGATAACAGGGCTGGCCTCAGCGCAAAGATCATATTGCATCTCCGACAAACCTTTATGGAGCTGAGCTGCACGCGCTTTGAGGTTCTCACGCAAATGCTTGCCTTGCTTAACCTTTTCAACAGCTGCCAGAGCCGCGCAAATATTTGACGGCGTGGCCGAGGCTGTGAACATATAAGGCCGCATGACTTTGCGAAGGATTTCAAATTCAGGATGGCGTGAGGCACAGAACCCGCCAACAGAGGCAAGTGATTTTGAGAAGGTCCCGCTGATAAAATCAACCTTGTCCAGCACGCCTTGTTCTTCAGCGATGCCGCATCCTGTCGGTCCGAAAACGCCGTAACTATGCGCTTCATCAATATAGAGATAGCCGCCATGACGGTGCGTTACGTCCAAGAACTCATCAATGGGTGCGATGTCGCCAAACATGGAATACATGCCTTCAATCACGACGAGCGCATTACCGCCCTCAATCTCGCCCTGGCGTTTCAAACGCTTATCCAAATCTTCAGGATTATTATGGCGGAAACGAATAGTCGAAGCCCCCGTAAGGCGCGTCCCGTCAATGATACAGGCATGAGCATCAGCATCCATAAAGATGACGTCTTTATCTCCGGCAAGACCTGAAATCGCTGCGAGGTTTGTTTGATACCCCGTTGTAAAGACGACACAACTTGGCATGCCCAGATGCTCGGCAAGCTCTTTCTCTAAGTCCACATGTTCGGAGTAACTCCCATTGGCCACGCGAGAGCCTGTCGTACCTGTACCGTGATTATCAATCGCCTCTTTGGCAGATGTCATGCAATCTGCATCAAAGGTCAGGCCCAGATAATTATTCGTACCTGCAAGCAATATTTCACGATTACCTATACGCCCACGTGTTGCATTCATTATATCGTCAAACTGCACGCCAAGCGCATCCTTGCCGATTTTCATCATCATATCGACACGGGCTTGGAGCGGCGCATATTTATCAAAAATGGACATGGAAAGGCCTATTTACTTGTGAGTTCTTTAATCGCCGTGGTCAGCTCCCCGACGGTTTTTATATCGGACACCATCTCCATTGGGATAGATATATCATAATGATCTTCAAGCCCCATTACGAGGTCGAAGACAGCCACAGAATCCACCTCAAGATCGGACATAATTCCGCTACTCATTTCAATTGGACGGTTCTTAGGATTATAGGGTTTTAAAAGCTCACAAATCTTATCGTAAATTTCTTCACGGGTCGGCTCAGACATATTATTCTTTCTTATAGGAAGCGCCTGTTATTCGTAGCGCTTCAACAAATGGGGTCGCGTTTTGAATCACGTCCTGACTTGACCAATCCTCATAAAGGAACTCCTTAAGCTTGCCTAGTGTCAAGTGCCCCACCCCAAACAGGCGCGAGGACACAGATGTGACTGCCGCAATGGATTTAATAAGGGGTAGTGGGATAGGCATAGGCTTGACGGCTATGCCTAGCGCTTGCCCTGCATTAGACGCAAAGGCCTCCCATGTAAGGGCTGAAACCGTGCAAGGCATAACGACTTTGTTGTCATAAGACCCCGTGATGGCTTTCTCTATCGTATCATTTACAAGATCGTTGACAAAGACCATCGCCATTTTCCTGTCCTTCCACCTAGCCCCCCCCGCGACAGGGAGCCGACCCTTTGCAATAAAGTCAAAGAAAGGCTTTGTTGCCTTATCACCAGGTCCAAAGACCGCCGGCGCACGAATAATCGCAAGTTTTCCTTTATAAGCCGCTTTAACAGCTTCTTCTCCGGCATGTTTTGACTTTGCATAATCTGATAATTGAGGCTGAGCAGCGGTCTGGGAAGAGAGTAAAACGAACCGTTCCACATTCGCAGCACTCGCGGCTGCAGCGAGTTGACCTGCATCATCACGATTTACCGACATCATTTCGGCTTCAGTACGAGCCTTTATCAGGCCCGCCATATGCAAAATACAATCCGCGCCTTGAACCAGCCTATTGTCAGCACTTCCAAGGCTCCCCTGAAATATTTCTAGATTATGATGCTGCAAATCGGATAATTTGGTTGGCGTCCGAGCAAGGGCTCTAACGCGATACCCTGCGC
>JAHDDT010000026.1:0-17763 GCA_020629195.1 Hellea sp. | reverse complement strand
ACTTCAAGACGGATAGCCGCCATCACAGCTTTATAAATCTCATCCAATAATTTCGGATCACGTGTGCGGCATTCAAGAAGAAGCATCACTTCCTTTTCGTCACCGGCGCCGCCAATTGCAAAAGCACACGCACGGCCGCAGCGATGCGGTGCAGCCGCTTGTGCGGCCCATTCAATATCTTGTGGCCAGATATTACGGCCATGCCAAAGAATGAGGTCCTTAAACCGCCCTGTCACGACAAGTTGGTCCTCAAGCCAATATCCCAAGTCACCTGTATCAAGCCAACCATCAGCTGAGAAAGCCGCTTCTGTAGCTTGGGTGTTTTGGAAATAGCCCGGTGAAACACTGGGGCCTTTCAGGCATATGCGTCCAACTTGATTTCCACTCAGAACGTTATCATCAAAATCGCGAATCTCGATTTTGTGTTCAGGAAGAACAAGGCCGCAGGCAACAAAGGTTCTCTTGTTCTCAGGCTTTGTCAAATCCGTGGCCTCTACAGCTTCAGAGGTGCGCTCATAGCGCTCCATGTCAATTGTGTGTTTGAATAGCCCCTGCCCTGTTGGCGCAAAAGTCGCTGCGAGAGTTGTTTCTGCAAGGCCGTAACTTGGTTTGAAAGCGCCTTCAGCAAATCCCATTTTTCCAAATAGCTCATGAAACTCGGTCAGAGGCTCAGGACGCACCATGTCGCCGCCAATACCCGCCGCGCGCCAGCTGGACAGATCAAGTTCGCGGTCATTGCGCCAACGGCGTACACAAAGCTCATAGCCGAATGTCGGCGAGTAGGACAACGTCCCTTTATGATCACTAATCAATTGAAGCCACGTAATCGGGCGGCGGGTAAAATCTTGCGGGTCAATGTAATCAACCGAAAGCTGACTCATCATAGGCGCAAGCATAAATCCAATCAGGCCCATATCATGATAAAGTGGAAGCCAACTGGTTCCCCGATCGTCGTCAGTCATATCCATGCCATACTTAGTGATGCCGTGGCAATTAGCAGAGACTGAAGACTGCGTTCCGATGATGCCCTTTGGTGAACTTGAAGAGCCTGAAGAATATTGAATATAGCAGAGGTCATCCTCCATAAATGGGCGTAATATCTCCCCCTTAGGCAATTCGTTGACGTCTTCGAATGTCATAACGGGAATGGCTTGGTCATTAAGCGCAGAACTCATGATGGGTTCCATTGAGCTTGGACAGAATAAAGCGTGGAAATCACCTGTATCGGCCATACGCTGCAATTGACGCTCATATGAACTACGCCCCCCTAAAGTCACAGGCAGCGGCAATGGCGCAGGGACTAACCCTGCATATTGGCAAGCCATAAACATCACAGCAAATTCAGGGGTAGAAACAGCCGCAAGACCAATACGCGAGTTCTTCTCAGCATAAGGCACGAGACGTTTGGCAAGCTCTACAGCTTTTTCCCGAAGTTCCGAATAGGTCAAAGCTGTTTTTAGATTGGCTTTGCCGTCAAAGTAGTTAAAACCCGTGTCACAAGTCGCGGCATAATCAAGGGCTTCACAAAGCGTCTTAAAATCAGCATGTCGGATATCTTGGCCACGATTCGTGGGCGTAGGGTGGCTCATTTTACTTGCCTTATTTTGGTCCCGCTTCTAGCACACAGCATTTATCTGGAGAGAGCTGGGCTAACAAAATGCCTTATTAAGCTATTAACCCAATAAGTAAAGCCAAGCCTAACACAGTAAAATCAGAACATATTTCACGAGTTGATACACTTTGTAACAATTTTATAGTAGTTTTAAGCGCTCTCTCGCCATTTCATCCGCGATTTCGTTTGTGGGGCGCCCGGAGCTTGCAGAACGGTCAAAAACCTCTTTCAGTGTCTTCCGAAGCCCTTCGAGCTTTCCATCCACCCAGCTGTAAACATAAGTGCCTGATACTTCTGCGGCCACATTAATAATGCCACCAGCGTTTAAAACATAATCTGGACAATAAAGAATATCACGCTTTTGCAGCTCTGCACCCATATCAGGCGTTTTTAGCTGATTATTTGCGGCGCCGCCTACAATGTAAGCTTGAATGTTATCGATACTATCCGTGTTTATGGATCCTCCCAATGCACAAGGCGCAAAAATATCAGCTTGTTGAGCATGTATCTCTTCAGTGGGAACGACTTTTGCCTTTAACTCATCTGCGGCTCGCTGTGTAGCAGCTTGATTGATGTCTGCCACTATCAATTGCGCGCCTGACGCTTTTAAGCGCCGCGCTAAATCATAACCTACATGCCCCAGACCTTGAACAGCGACGATAAGACCACCAACACCTTCAACGCCAAGTTTATGCTTTACAGCGACCTCAAGGCCTCTGAAAATACCGTCTGCCGTATGCGGGGACGGATCACCCGACGCAGCAATGCCTTCATCAAGACCCGCAACAAAATTTGTCTGCGTCTTGATTGTGCGCATATCATCTGGCGACACGCCAACATCTTCGGCTGTGATGTATTGACCGCCCACTTTTTCGACGGCTCTACCGTAAGCGGCGAATAATGCCTCACGGTCAAAATTACCTTCAGGTTTTAAGATAACACCCTTACCGCCCCCTAAAGGAATCTCAGCCATCGCATTTTTATAGCTCATAGCACGGGATAGGCGCAGTACATCTGTCAATGCAGCTGCGTCATTATCATAATTCCAAAACCTCGTGCCTCCGCTGGCTGGTCCGCGATTAGTATTATGCACGGCAATAAAGCATTTCAGGCCGCTTTCAGGTTCAGAAAAGCTATAAACGCCTTCATGGTTATCAAAATCAGGATGCGAAAACATAGACATGAGAGGTCTCTAGAACGAAATGGAGGGTATTTTCTTCTAAAATCAAACTGTTTTAAGCGTTGTCAGAGCGTTACAGCTTGACCGTAAAACACCTAAAGCAAAAGCCGCCCCTGTTCCATCACCAATACCTATTTTCAAATCAAGCATCGGCTTTAGATCAAGCCGGTCAAGCAATGCCCTATGTGCTGGTTCTGCCGAGACATGTCCTGCCATACAATGAGATATGGAGTCAGGATCTAGAGCGTGCAAGACAGCCGCCGCTGCGCAAACGACATATCCGTCTAAAATAATAGGAATGGCTTGATGCCGCGCAGCTAATATCGCACCAACCATTCCAGCAATATCCCGCCCGCCAAAACATCTCAGAACTTCTAAAGGGTCGGTTAAAAGATCCTTATGGACACTAGCCCCTTTTTCAACAGCCTCAATGCGGGATTTTGCTGAAGGGCCTTCACCTCCTGCCCAGTAATTTGAAGTTCCGCCATAAAGTCCTCTTGCAATTGCCGCCGCGGCAGTCGCACTCCCAAACCCCGCATTACCTAAAGCGATAATATCTGCACCTTCCGCCACGACTTCCATACCAAAGGCAATAGCTGCAGCACAGTCTTTCTCACTTAAAGAAGGCTGTTGCGTGAAATCTGCAGCGGGATATTCAAGACCTAGTTCGAAAACTTTAAAAGCGGCTTGAAGCGAAGTTGAAACACCGCGTACCCCAGCCGTGCCCTCTGTCATACTTTTAACACGGGCTTTAGATTTTGAAATAATATCGCCTTCAAAAACATATTTTGCGATATCGTGAGACCCCGCAAATACAGCAATAAGCGGACGATCAATAGCGGGGTCCTTGCCCTGCCATCCAGCGAGCCAAGCTGCGTAATTACCCATATCGCCAATCGGGCTTAGTTTTTCCCCGAAGTCTCTGATTATATTTTTAGCACTCTCTCGCGCTGCTATATCCGCCTGTGGCATGGAGCTAGTAAGAGCACGAATATCATCAAATGGGCGTCCAGTTTTCATAACGCTGTACCTAGGGAGAAATTTAAAATTTTTAAAGCCTTAAAAACCTTGATGCGCTATAAATGTGATATGGCAAATACGATTCTTAGAGATGCGGCTATTATTAGCGTTATTGCCGTTGCAACGGTTTTAGCTTTTCAACACAGGGATAAGTTATATTCTGCGGCTGGTATTGAGCGCCCTGCCTCAGTTACACAAGATGCTTCCCTTCCTGAAACGGCCCCAGCTATAGCTAATGTTCAGATCAATCGAGGTAGCGTTGTCTCCATTCCTAAATCACAACGTGACGGACAATTTTGGGCGGATGCTACGGTCAATAGCGGCTATGTTCGGTTTTTGATAGATACTGGAGCTTCCGCTATAGCTCTGACAAAAGAAGATGCCCAAAGGGCAGGACTTAATTTGCGTGAGCTTAAATACAATGTTCCCATTCGCACAGCGGGAGGCCGAAATATGGCTGCGCGCGTCACTTTAAAATCTGTATCAGTAGGATCCATAACATTGCGCAATATCGAGGCTCTTGTCGTTCCAGAAGGTTTAGAGACGTCTCTTTTAGGGATGACCTATTTAGGGCAACTGCAAAAAGTCGAGGCAACACCTAGCGCCCTACTCCTAAGGCTTTAAGGCTATTAAAATAGAGCCTTACGAGCCATGTTTAATGCCACAAGCAACAAGCAAACACCAAAAATCATCTTTAAATTCTTCTGACTCATTCCATGGGCAAGCTTTGCTCCTAATGGAATGGTTAAAAAAGCAACTGCTGCAATAACGGCAAAACCTAAAACGTTCACATAGCCCAATGAAAATGCAGGCCGCCCTTCCGCGCCCCATCCTGACACTATAAACCCAAGAGTGGCAGGAAGCGCTATGGCTAAGCCAAAGCCAGAAGCCGTCCCAATGGCGCGGTGAATAGGTACTCCGCACATATTCATCAAAGGCACCGTAAGCGACCCACCGCCTATTCCCATAATGGCGGATAGTGCACCGACACTACCCCCGACGACAGGACGTGCTGCCCCGCCAGGAACCGAATCCTTAAATTTCCAATCTGGTTGCCCAAAAATAAATTTCAGCGCAACAAGACTTCCAACAGCTGCAAATATTAAAATTAAGCTAGGACCTGACAAACGTGGGGCTAACCAGATGGCGCCAAAAAAAGCCCCCAAACCAATCCACAATCCATATGACAACAAAGGGTTTTCAGGCCAAAGCAAATCCCATTCTACGGCCCCATGTTTATGATGGCTTCGAACGGAGCGAATAGCATTGAAAATGATAACAGAGGATGAGGTCGCAACGGCACAATGCATCACAACAGATTCAGGCACACCCAATCCTATGAAGGCATAAAACAAGACTGGTACCATTACTGACCCGCCGCCAATGCCAAAAAGCCCAGATGTCAAGCCTGCGACGGCGCCTACACAACATAATGTGATTATCAACGGCCAATATGTAAGGATTTCAGCCACTAAGCCACAAGCTTTAACTGCGACATAGCCTCTGCGGCTATACGGATAATCTCTGAGGGTTTTTCTCCAGAAGACATCCCTTCGCTAAGGGTACGCCGCCAAAGCCTTGCACCGGGTTGTCCAGCATATATCCCCATAATGTGGCGGATAAGCGCTTTAGTGGACCGATCAATATCCTGCTTTCGCTTTGCGTACTCAATGAGCTCTTTGACGATATCTTCCCGTGTTTCTTTGAAAGTTGTGCCGCCATAAAACAATTCGTCGATATCTTTGAGTATCCATGGCGTATGATACGCCGCACGGCCCAACATAACGCCGTCCAGCCCCAAAGCATTTTTCTTTCCCTCCTCCAAAGTTTTTACACCGCCATTCAGAGCGATATTTAATTCAGGGTAGAGCGCCTTCATCTGATGAACCAGACTATAATCCAAAGGAGGAACATCGCGGTTTTCTTTGGGCGACAACCCTTTCAGCCATGCTTTACGGGCATGGATTATATAGTGCCTACAGCCCGCGGCGGAGACTTTCTCGATAAATTCAGGTAAGCTTTTATCTAAATCTTGATCATCAATTCCTAAACGGCATTTCACCGTAACTGGGATGTTAACGGCTTCAGACATCGCGCTGTAACATTCCGCGACTAAATCTGGCTCCGCCATAAGACAAGCACCAAACCGTCCCGATTGGACACGATCCGACGGACATCCAATATTAATATTAATCTCGTCATAGCCAAATTGCTCGCCGACCTTAGATGCTTTGGCAAGCTTAACAGGGTCGCTCCCCCCAATTTGCAGCGCGACAGGATGTTCTTCAGGATTATAGGCTATCAAAAAATCTTTATCGCCATGAATAACAGCATCCGCGACAACCATCTCGGTATAAAGCAAAGCATGTTTTGACAGGCGCCGATGAAACCACCGACAATGCCGATCCGTCCAATCCATCATGGGCGCAACACTTACTGTGAACTCTTGATTATTGGGCATTGTTTACTTTTTCATAGGATTATCAAAAACCTTATAACACAAACTTTGGCATCTATTTATTTTGCGCTATTTTTTTAGCATCTTTAGCCAAAGCCGTGATAGCTGCGTAATCTCCGGCCTCAATTCTATCAACAGGAGTCAACCAAGACCCACCGCAAGCCAAGACTGCTGGTACAGATAGATATTCATTCAAATTCGCAGGATTGACTCCACCCGTAGGCATAAAACGCACATCCTGAAAAACCGAAGACAATGCTTGAGCCATTTTTGGGCCGCCCACGAGGGATGCAGGGAAAAGCTTCACGGTTTTTATACCCATATTCCAAGCCTGCTGCAATTCCGTAGCGGTCGAAATACCAGGCAGTATTGGGATATTCGCATTCTGGGCTACATCTACAGACATGGCATCCAAACCTGGAGAGACAATAAAGCTCGCACCACGCTCAATGACCTGTTTTGACTGCTCAGCACTTAAAACCGTGCCCGCACCCACATGGGCGTGAGGAAAACTCTTTGCAATAGCTTCAAGACAGTCCATTGCAGCCTCTGTCCGCAAAACAACCTCGAGGACATCCAACCCACCCTCTATCAAAGCTTCAGATATTTTCAAAGCTGTCTCAGGTTTATTGGCTTGAATGAGAGGGACTACTCTATTGGCTTGAAGGGTATCTAAAAGGTTGGGCATGTATTATCCTGAATTAAATAACTAAGCTTTGAAAAACCTGCTCCGCATAGCCGCATCTACTGCTGCTGGCAAATATCAATACCCAAAATCATGGATATCTGACTCTAAGTAAGACTTGGAATTAAAAAAGGCCGGAGCGGGGAAGAGCTCCGGCCTTGGTAAAACCTGTTACAGGCTGGGAGGACCTGTAACACGGTATATTTGACAATAACTCGATAGATTAGGGAGATATCAAGCAGCAACTACCTCTAGGCTTAGGCGTTGTTTTCTATTGTCAACATTCAGTTTAGGCTTGCGTGAATTTCGGCTTGGTAAAATTATGACCTCACCGCAAGGGAGATCCAAGACGGCCTGCCCGGTTTTAATTGCGGATATGATATCCGCATTGGTAACAGACGGCCCTAGTTGCAAAAGCAGTGCCCATTGCGCATTAAGGTTATCAATCGTGGCTAAAGCTGCAGCCTGTTCAAGACTTAATGAATTGTTATTAAAAGACATCAAGATTTTCGGATGCAAGTTACGCAGCAGAAGAGCGTCCTCAATAACGGATGCACTACATTCATAGCGTTGAGCTACCATCACTTTAGACATACCGCGCTCAACACACTGAATGATTTTATGAGCCAATTCAGGCCCCGTCATTAAAACAGGGCGCTCGGGATCAGATCCGACTTCAGCAGTGCAGTCGACAATACAAGGAATTTTGTAGAGTGCGCGGCGGTATTTGCTGGATTTAGCCAGTTCCCTCAAAGCTAAAAGACGTTTCTTACCATCCACGACGATGAATCTACCTTTTTGCTTTATGACAATGAGAGGGTTTAAAAGACCATCTTTCTCGATGCTTTTCTTAATAGTGGCGAATCCGCGAGCATGTTTCCTAGAAAAAGCTGTCAAACGATCACTAATCGTTAAATGCTTAAGTTCGACCATCAAAACGCTCATAGATCTCTCCATTCTTATAATATCATCACCGATCCCACAGTCGAAATTTATTTTTGTCGTTACCAACATGATCCTTATGTCTTATTGAACATGAACAAAAACTGGTTCATCTTGAGACAAAAACTACAATTCAAGGTCAACAATATGTTATTATTCATAAATTACCACACCCTAAAGTCGTTCATAAACCCCATAAAATGGGAGAAAAATGAACATTTTTAAGTCATTCAAAAATCTTAACGTTCGTTAACTATTTAACCTGCGGCTAGCGCTCCTCACCCTCTTTCGTTTTTTTCGACTCATTGATATAAGCTTCAAGTCGGGACCAATTAATGCCTTTTTAATGGTTCTAATTTATGTGGAAATTAGTCAGAGGTGTAAAAATGCAAACCAACGTCATTCAAAAAGAAAAATTATATGACTCTAGCCCATGCGAGTGGCGCTTAGTTATGAAGCTTGTTGGACTTATGGCCATTGCAAATGAACGCTTCACTCCAGATGATATGGAGTCTTACCAAGATCAGATGATGGAATTAAGAACCGTTATAGATCCTTCATTAGTTATGACGCGACAAATGATAAAAGATTGGCTCATAAACAATAAGAGCCGCCTAAAATCTATCATCACGGGACTTGAAATCGACAGTGAGTTAATTGCTATATTCCAACAGTTTCGAAGCTACAGCCATAAATTTGATGTTCTCAATGCCATGGTTCAAGTCGGCATCGCTGATGGTGATTACGGACGCGTTGAAAAAATGTTGATAAAGAAAACAATTCTTTATTGGAATGTCCGCGGAGGAGACCAAGTCGATCCCTTTAACCCGCAAATCAAATCTAAGGTTTTCTTAGACGCTTAGGAGAATTTTCCCTCCTAAGCTGAGTTCAATTAATCCCATAAAACATAAAAATTGTCTTTGTAAGCTTTAGAGTAGGCTTGATTAAGCTTTAAGCTATACTAGTGAAATCTAAAAGCTAAGCTGAACACATTAAAGGCGAATAACTTTCGTTGGCCGCTAATATAGCTGCTGAAAGATCTGCGACATCTTCAAGGCGTCTGGGCTTTTCGACGAAATCATTCGCGCCGAGCTCCAATGCCATAATAGTCTCATGTGGCCTTTTGGATGTTGAATACATTACAATCTTAACATCGCCAATATCAGGATAATTGTTTAGCTTCCTTAAAACCTCAAATCCATCTTCACGCGGCATATTAATATCTAACAAAATGACATCTATCGAGCCTATGCCGTTATTTTTGATATAATCGTATAATTCTACGCCAGAACTAAATCCTTCAACAGTCACAGGCGTCCTTGCTCTTTTCAGCAAAGCACGCGTAAGGATTATATCCTGCACATCATCATCAACCATGACGACTCTTATACAAGGCTCAATTACATTCACCGTTTCATCACCGCTTTTATTGGCTTTCCCATTCAAATAGGGGTGATTTAAAATATGAAGTGAGCGTAAAAATAATCTTAACCACGCTTGTTATTTAAGACACATCCCGATTTGGAATTTCAATATAAATCTCAGTGCCCTTATCAAGCTCACTTGAATAACCAATTTTCCATCCATGCTTCTCACAAATAGTTTTACAGATAGCTAGACCTATTCCAGATCCGCGATACTCGCTCTTGGCATGTAACCTTACAAAGGGCTCAAAAATATTTACATTTTCATTCGGCTCCATCCCAATGCCATTATCTTTGAAACGTATAGTCGTAAATCTTTTTGAGCGCCGAGATGATATTCTAATAATAGGGCTCACACCCTCTCGGGCATATTTAATACTGTTAGATAAAATGTTGACCAGAACCTGCTTAAATACCTTCGCATCACAACTGACAATAGGAAGCTTGCTTATATTAAAGTCAGCTCTGGCATCCTGTACAGACGCATCAATATCCTCTAACGCGATATCAATAAGAGCCTTAAGCTCAACATCTGATTTATCCAATTCTTGATTGGCGGATGCAGAATAAAGCAGCAAATCATCAATCAAAGACCGCATACGCGAGGCTGAGTCCGTCATAATATCAAGAAAATACTTACCCTCATCATCAAGCACATCACTTGCATCCATTTGTAAGAGTTCGCCGCTTTGCTGAATTTTACGCAACGGCTCCTGCAAATCATGAGATGCAAGATAGGTGAATCTATTGAGGCCTTCATTCACATCTTCAAGCTCAGTTTGACGCGCGATAAGATTTTGATAATAGGCCTCTCTCTCGAACAGCCATCCCGACATGCGCCCCAATAACTTTACGAGTGTCCTTTCAGATTCTGTGAAAGTTCGTCCGCGTGGTTTCTCACTTGAGAACGATAGCAATCCATTAAACTCGCCCAATGTCTTGACACGAATACCTATATAACTTTCGATACCTGTATTACGATAAAACTTTTCCTCTTTGAATGGACTGTCACCCATTTCATCAACAAAGAATACGTTATCATTCTTCATAAAATGTTGGAACAGCGTATTCTTATATGGAATTGCCTGCCCTATTTTTGGAGCACGAGGATCATCACTATAGCAGGCCTCAATAACGATTTCCTCATCTTGAATTTTTGCAAGAACTCCAAATGTTAAGCCCAAATAATCACAACCTTCTTTAATAATGAGGTTGAGCGCCTTTAGCGTATCGCCTCCTGAAAGAGGCTCAATATCAATCAGCTTTTCTAAAGCTTGGGTATATTTAAACTCATCCGTGATATTCTGCCCTGTAATCTGAGCGCCGATCAACTTACCTTCAGAATCTCCAATCGCCCTGATCATGCGGGACATAATGGCTTTAATTTGCGACTTCTCTTCAATAATCAGGCGGGATTTCATCAACTCCCCTGGCTTCAACCCATTGATTTCTTTAAGAGTTTGCTGAACAAGCTTTTTATCAACGACCTTGTTGAACTTCTCGCCAATCATCTCTTCTTTGGTCTTATTATGTTTGCTAGCGAATGCGTCGTTACAAATAACGATATTTCCGTCTGGCAAATCCATACGCATGACAGAGTCGCCAATATCGTTGAACACAGTCTCATAAATTTCTTTTTGAGCCAGACGTTGGCGATCGGCTTCTTTTAGGGACGTTACGTCAACAACAGTAATCACAACACCTGAGATTTCAGCGACAGACGTATTATAAGGCAGAATGCGCAGAATGTAGTCATTGTCATCGACAGACACTTCATGCATCTTAAGCGTTTGTGTTTCAGCGACCTCTTTAACAACAGGTAAGAGGTCAAGCTCCTCAAAGCGATAAGTCGTATGCGCAAATGGGCGCCCCTCATCTTGTTTAAGCAAGTTGAACGTATCCATAGCACTTGGTGTAAAGCGGCGTATATTGAGCTTCTCATCCAAAAAGATGATCCCAATATTTGTTGCCTTTAAGAGCGTATTCATATCATCACTGAGGATTGTAAGCTCATCAATTTTACGTTGATGCTCTGCACTCACAGTATAAAGCTCTTCATTGACAGAATGAAGTTCTTCATTGGTTGATTGGAGCTCCTCATTAGAGGCCATCAACTCTTCATTGGTGGCCTGGAGTTCTTCATTACTTGTCTGCAATTCTTCGACTAATGATTGCAAACTCTCCTCAGTCGAATCCAAATCTCTTTCAAGGTCTCTAATGCGCTCTTGAAGCAGTTGAGAGCTTTCACTCGTATCTAAAAACTTAGCATCTTTACTTATCGGCAAACTTTTTGAATGAGACGATACCAACGTCAAGAGGAAGTGGTCATTACCGGATCCGACTCCGTTTAGGGTCGTCAACGAAACAATAATAGACTGCCCTGCCTGGCCGTCCTTTTCGGGTATTAAAGCTTTACGTTCAAAGCTTGATTTATCACCCGATGAAAGCCGCTCTAATCCAGCAGTTATCGCAACACGTAAATTTGGATCAACCAGATCAATAATACGATTACTAAAAGCTCCGCCATCAACTTTCACAAACTTTCCGGCCGTGCCAAAGACGTGAACAACTTCGCCGTTTAGGTTTAAGAGAAACCCTGGAGGCGCATATTTCTTGAGCATATATTCAAGGGCATCACCATGGGCTTTTTTGAAACGATTCAATGTGCCTGAACGCCCTGTTAAAAATGGAATGGGTTTTTCTTCACGATCTCTTTTCGCACTATCGCGCGGCAGTAAAGATGTAGCCTCTATCAATCTAACATTTCTAAGTTTCTTAAAAATTTTCCAGCGCCGGTCCAACATGTCAAATTCGTCGTCCAGCCGCCCAAGTGTTTCGCTTGGCCCGAGAAATAATATTCCTCCAACCCTGAGAGCAAAATGGAATAAGGCCAAAGTTTTTTGCTGCGCTTCCTCACGAAAATAAATCAAAACATTTCGGCATGACACCATATCAATTCGTGTAAAGGGCGGATCTCTTAAAAGGTTGTGCTTACTAAAGACAACTAGGCGGCGTATAGTTTGATTAACTTGATAGTAATCGACAACTTTTTCAAAATACCGCTCAATTTGCTCATCCGTTAAGCCTTTAAGAGAAGACTTAGGATATATCCCCTCAGCGGCAGCTCCCAACGATCTTTGATGAACATCTGTTGCGAGAATTTTTATATTCAAAGGAATATTATGTTCGCGTGCATATTCAGCAAAGGCGATAGCTATTGAATAAGGTTCTTCTCCACTAGAACAACCAGCGACCCAAATTCTGATTTGATTATCGTGGGTCATCTTTTTGGCAATATCTTCAATGGCCAAATTTGTCAGAGATGAGAAAGCTTTAGTGTCTCTAAAGAAAGAGGTCACATCAATAAGCAAATCTGCATAGAGCGCGTCTAACTCATCCGTATCCTCTTCAAGGCGCTTTGCATAATCCTCAAGTTCAAGACCGCAAAGCTGAGCCCGCCTTTCAAAACGCCGCCTGATCGTTGCATCTTTGTAATAGCCAAAATCAGTCCCAAATTTATCCCTGAGCCGCATGAAGATATGCTTTGCAGGATCATCGCCAATTTCACCCGAATAAGACTGATCGATCGATTTTCCCATTATGATATCAGATATCAGTTCTGGCATCTCAGACGGTGTTGCGAGGGCATCAAAGTTACCGCTCTCAATAACGGATCTGGGCATACCATCAAATTTTGCGCTCGACGGAGATTGAACTATAACCATCCCATCTTGTTTTTTAATGGTTGAAACGCCTCGCGTACCGTCGCTTCCTGTGCCCGACAGAACTATCGCGATGGCTTTTTCTTCATATTCCTTCGCCATGGACTCGAAGAATATATCGATCGGAAGATTAAGTTTTTTGGTATCGACATTGGCCGTAAGCTTAAAACGTCCATTTTCGACAATCATATGAGAGCGCGGAGGATTTAGATAAATAGTGTTTGGCATAACTTCAAGATCATCAATGACACGTTTAATATCCATTGAAGAATGCCGTGACAGAAGCTCATCCATCATACTTTCAAAGTCAGGGGACAAATGTTGAATAACAACGAAAGCAATACCTGAGTTAACAGGCATAGCGTCAAAGAAACGTTCAAAAGGCTCCAAACCGCCTGCGGAGGCTCCGATACCAACCATCGGAACTTTCAAAATATTTCTGAAACCCTTTTTCTTGGGAGCTTTATTAGCGGTTTTCTTTTCGCTTCTGGCCACAAATACACCCTTATACTCAACCATAATATGAATAGACGATATTTACGCCATAGCGAAACTAAAAATAACAAATTATGATTCATTCATCACAGATGTCGTGCACTAGAGATGTATTCACCACAAGCTGAGCTAAGCTTTATCGCGTATTTTATAAATAAGGAGAATGGAACAGAAATCTCCATTAGACCCTGAACTCAGTTAAGAAGACCATCGCTTATGCGCTTGCGTAGATTATACTTGTCGATAATATCGTAGACGTCCAAGATCGTCTTATCTCTCAAATGCTCCGCGTCAATCGAACTTGAAATAAGAATAAAAGGTATCTCTCCGGTGACCTGGCGCAATTTAGGTACAGATTGTTTAGCGTTAGTGTCACCTGTTAATTTATCATCGAGCAATATCACATCAATATCTTGGGACTTGAGGATGGTAATACCTTTATTGAGCGTATCTGCATAACGCAATAAAAATGGCCCCTTATAGCAATCTTTCATCATGCGCTGTATGAGTTTATACTCAACGTTATCATCATCTATAAGAAGTATATTCAACATTTTTATAGCCCTAAGCTCACCTTCGAGAAGTTGCAATCGCAAACCTGAAGCATTTATGCGGCATGCTGAAGAAATTGTTCCTTTATATCTTCTGCAATCTGCTTATAGCCGATTTGAGATGAAGGTTTCGTAAAATATCCAGAGGCACCTTTTTGCGAGGCAGCCTTTTTGTCCTCCTCAGAACTTGAGCCTGAAATCATAACCACATGGCAGTCTTGGAACTCCTCATCATCTTTAATAATATCCAAAACATCAAATCCACCAAAGCCTGGCATCCTGATATCCAAGAGGACTAAATCTGGCTTTACTTGATGCAGGGTCTCTACAATCTTGCGGCCATTATCAAGTTCAGCGAAACTTAACGTCTCGTCGACACCCTTCATAGCCCGCGTAATCATGCGTCTATCAAACTCACTATCGTCTATTACAAGTACTCGGCGCATATTCAGCTGCCTTTATCCGCTTTTAGCGAATCATGTGTGTTACAAAAGTTCCCACGCATATCCTTTTAAAGTAACTTTTAACAAAAAGATAGCCTTAAAGGCGAGCAGGCTTTTCTAGTTTAAACTTAAAAGGGAAAGTTGAGCCAAGATTAAAAGTTTGTACTAAGTTATGCCTTATAATTGGGTAATATTTTCTGGCCCCCAATAAGCCTTCATTTCTGTGACCTTTCCCTCTTCATTAAAATAGAAAGTATCAATCACGTCAATTGTCATGCCGCCCTTGGGCAGTTCGACAGCCACAGCAATATCAGGGTCAACATTCGTCATAGCGCCAACAGACACAGTGAAAGCAAAAGCAGCTGCATTACCGGCGATGCGCGTCGTGCCATTCGGCTTCAGGCGTGCCCCATTTTTAACCGCCAGAGTATAAAAAGCCAAAATAGCTGCCTTCCCCTCTTTAGCGGGCGTACCAACAGGGTCAGTAACCGTAGCATCATCTGCATAAAGATCAGCAATGCCTTGTGCGTCCTGTGCGTTGAATAAATCAAAATAGGCCTGAACCGTATCTTTCATATGTTGTGACATTTCAAATCCTCCTAAGGATAATAGCGGCTGATTGTATCGACAACACAAGCGGGTTTTTCTTCGCCTTCAATCTCAATTGTAACCCTTAGAGTGGATTGATAACCGCCAGGTACTTCTTTGATTTCTAAAAACTCACCATGGCCACGCACTTTAGAGCCTGATTTCACGGGGTTAAGAAAGCGCACCTTATCTGTGCCGTAATTAATCCCCATCTTCATGCCCTTGATTTCGAGAATTTCTGGCATGAGCTTAGCCGCGAGTGACAGAGTGAGGTAGCCATGGGCAATGGTTGTGCCGAAGGGGCCATGCTTGGCCTTTTCTTCATCAATGTGAATCCATTGATGATCGCCTGTGGCTTCAGCAAATGTATTGATACGCTCTTGAGTAATTTTCATCCACTCGGACGGGCCTATTTTAAGGCCCTCTTTACCGAGTAAGTCGCCCGGCGCTTCAATTACTGTAAGTGTCATAATATGTCCTTTTCTAAGCTCTTTGGCTGCTGGTAGAAATAACTTCGCCTGTCATATAGCTGGAATAGTCACTGGCGAGGAAGACCATAACATTGGCCTGCTCCCATACTTCGCTGCCGCGTCCGTAAGCTTCTTTGGCCTCAAGTTCGGCGAGGAGTTCCTTACTCGTAACTTTGTGCAGGAACGGGTGTAAGGCAAGGCTAGGCGCAACGGCATTGACCCGCACGCCAAATTCCGCGCCTTCAACGCCTGCACATCGCGTTAACGCCATAACGCCCGCTTTGGCCGCCGCATAATGTGCTTGGCCTTTCTGGGCGCGCCATCCAAGCACGGACGCATTATTAACGATAACACCGCCGCCATTAGTTTTCATGAATTGCATGGCCGCGCGGTTCACGCGGAAACACCCATTCAGTGTCACATCCATCACCACCATCCACTGCTCATCTGTCATATCGACAAGGTCAGCAGTGCCGCCCAACCCGGCATTATTTATAACAACATCAATCCCGCCAAGCGACTTTGCTGCCGCTGCAATCAACGCATCTACATCTTCTTGGACGGTCACATTACAAATGGCGTAATCAGGCCGCTGCCCTGTTTCGGCTTCCAATGTATCTTGCGCTTTTTGGAGGCGGCCTTCGTGAATATCAGAGATAAAAACCTGCGCGCCTTCTTCGATACATTTTTTTGCGGCCGCAAACCCAATACCGGTCCCTGCTGCCGCTGTGATAACCACGCGCTTACCTTTTAAAAGGCCATGTCCCGGAACATAGTCGGGTATGTTTTTCAAGTCTGTCATATCAGCCCTTTATCACAGTACCGCCGCCGCGCGGTTCTTTGGGCATGCCCAAAGCGCGCTCTGCGATGATGTTGCGTTGTATCTGATTAGTCCCGCCATAGATTGTATCAGAGCGGGAGAAGAGAAATAGTTTTTGCAATTTATTATATTCACCCTCTTCGAGAATTTCAGCGGAAGCCCCCATAACATCCATAGCAAGCTCACCCAAATCACGATGCCAACTGGCCCAATAGATTTTGGATATGTAACCTTCTTTCGTGAGCTCACCTGTCTCGGCGGCTTCGAGCGTTCGCAATGCCGTAAAGCGCATTATCTTTAAGCCCGCATAAGCCTTGGCAATACGCTGCCGAATAAGTGGGTCTTGAGAGGCTCCATTGTTTTTCGCCAATTCTACAATCTGGCGAAACTCATCTGCGAAAGTCATTTGCTGACCTAAGGTGGAAGCCCCGCGTTCAAAGCCCAGAAGCGCCATGGCTATTTTCCAACCATCCCCTACGCCGCCAATGATATCATCTTCATCGCACACCGCGCCGTCAAAGAAGACTTCATTGAATTCTGCTGTGCCGCTCATCTGTTTAATGGGGCGTATCTCTATGCCCGGCTGGTCAAGTTTGACGAGCAGAAAAACAAGGCCGTGACGCCCCACTGAGCCTTCTTCTGCTCGCGCGACAACAAAAATATAATCGGAGTCCATTGCTAAAGACGTCCAGATTTTTTGCCCGTCAATAACCCATTGTCCATTTTCTAGACGCGCCTTAGTTTTGATATTTGACAGGTCAGACCCTGCATTCGGTTCACTATAGCCTTGGCACCAAAATTCTGTGCCGGCTTTGATACTGGGGAGATATTTGGCTTTCTGTGCTTCTGTCCCAAAGGCAATGATTGTGGGCGCCAATAACGTCTCGCCAATATGGCCCGCCCGTCCCGGTCCGCCATGGGCCGCATATTCTTCGTTAAAGCCGACAATTTCATCAAGGGTCGCGCCGCGCCCACCATATTCTTTGGGCCAGCCCACGCCAATCCAGCCAGCCTCACCCATTTCGCGTTCCCATTTCAGGCGCATCCCAGGAAAAGCATCTTCGTCCCCCGGCGTCGCGCGGCCTCGTAAGCATTCATACTCACCGCAAAAATTGTCAGTCATCCACTGAGAAAATTCTTCGCGTAAGGTCATGCCGCATCTCCAAAGATATGATCCGCAAGACGGTCATAATCACGAGACGAACTCCCGAACATAGAGCGGTTAGCGCGTGCGCGTTTAAAGAAGAAATGCAGGGGATATTCCCATGTGAAGCCAATCCCGCCATGCATTTGGATGGCATCGCCCGCCACTTTGAAAAACGCATCAGTCGCATAGGCTTTTGCAATTAATGC
>JAHDDT010000025.1 GCA_020629195.1 Hellea sp. | reverse complement strand
CGGAAAGCATTGATTGCGGTAAAGCGAGAGCGGCCCTTGAGACGCTGATTGAGGTCAGTAATGGGTAATGCACTTACAAACAGCATTTTTGTGTTCCCCGCCTTGAGCGGGGATCTCAATCATTCAAAGAACGGCAGTAAACGCTGGGAGACCCCCGCTCAAGGCGGGGGACACATATTGCTTTTGAGAGACGTCGCATGAACAACACCCTCATGGACGCACCTGATGTTCTCAAGAAAATCGCGGCCTATAAAGCCGATGAAGTCGCCGCCTTGCGCCAAGACTGCACCATAGAAGAATTGCGCGACATCGCCCAGAGCCTCCCGCGCCCGCGAAGCTTTGCCAAAGCTATCCAAAACGCATCAGGCCCTGCCCTAATCTGCGAGGTCAAAAAGGCCAGCCCTTCCAAAGGTATTATCCGCGAAGATTTTGATCCTGTCGCCATTGCGCGCAGCTATGAGGAAGGTGGCGCTGCTTGCCTCTCTGTCCTCACCGATGGCCCAGGGTTTCAGGGCAGCAATGCCATTTTTAAACAAGTGCGCGGCGCAACGAACCTCCCGCTACTGCGCAAAGACTTCATGCTCGACCCCATTCAAATCGCCGAGAGTGCGGCCATGGGCGCGGATTGTATCCTCGTGATTATGGCGATGATTGATGACGAGACTGCCAAAGCCTTAATGGACGAAGCTGAGACGCTCGGTATGGACGCCCTCGTAGAAACCCATGACACAGCGGAACTGGAACGGGCCGTAGCGCTAGGTGCAACCCTCATAGGTATAAATAATCGTGATCTACGCACCTTCGATACCACCCTAGACACCTTCACCCTCCTAGCCCCTCAAGTGCCAGAAGGAGCGACGCTAATCGCGGAAAGCGGCATCTTCACGCGGGGTGATATTGAGCGGTTAGCAGGTGATGGCGCGCAAGGCTATTTGATTGGCGAGAGCCTGATGCGGCAAGATGATGTGGCTGAGGCTGTACGGACTCTCCTCACATGAGCGGCAGCATTAAATCAGGCTTTCATTCCAAACATGTCGCTTGGATTGAGTTTTCAAACCCTGGCAAACGAAATGCCTTATCGCTCGCCATGTGGAAAGACTTGCCTGGGGTTCTTGATAGGCTCAGCGAAAACCCAGACGTGCGGGTTCTGATTGTCTCTGGTATAGGCGAACATTTCAGCTCGGGCGGTGACATCTCCGAATTTGAAACCGTGTTTAAGACGCCAGAATCCTCGAAAGAGTTTAGTGACGCGATTGAAGCCGCTTTCGAAAAACTCGTTCATTTTCGCGCGCCAACAATAGCGAAAATACGCGGCGGCGCTGTCGGCGGTGGGTGCGGCTTAGCGCTGGCTTGCGATGTGCGTATAATTGACGAAACAGCCTTTTTTGCCGTCACGCCTGCTAAGCTCGGCATTGTCTATCCCTTCCCTGAAATTAGCCGCCTGACCGCAACTGTCGGCATTTCCATAGCGAAAGATATTCTCTTTTCTGCGCGGAAGATAACGCCCGACGAAACCTTGCGTATTGGGCTTGCAAATCAGTGTTTTCCGGCTGATGCGCTAGAAGCCGAGGTGCTGAATTACGCCGAACAGCTCGCCGGCCATTCGCCCAACTCTCTGCAAGTCACTAAACGCGTCATCGCTCATGTTGAGACGGGTGGGTTCGAGGCCACTGACGCTTTATCGCGGGATATTATAACGGCGTTCCATAGCGAAGATTTCAAGGAGGGATACGCAGCCTTTCTGGAAAAGCGAAAACCGAATTTTTAGAGGTGGGTTGACAACTTGAAGAACATCTATAGAACAAAGTTAATGTTGCCACTTTGTTCGGAGACGATTCCATGCTGACGCAGAAACAAAAAGACCTTCTTTTGCTGATTGATCGGAAGATCAAAGCTGTGGGTGTTCCACCCTCTTATGACGAAATGAAGGATGCTTTGGGTCTTGCCAGTAAGTCTGGTATTCACCGCTTGATTACCGCACTGGAAGAGCGCGGATTTATTCGCCGTCTGCCCAATAAAGCGCGCGCGCTTGAAGTGTTGAAACTCCCCGAAGATTACAATGCGGCTCCCGCTCCTGTGGCGGCCAATGATGAATATGAAGTACCATTTGTTGGTAAAATCGCAGCAGGTAATCCAATTGCGGCCATTGAAGACAGCTACAATATGATATCCGTCCCGCCCAATATGATGGGCCCAGATCACTTTGCCCTGGAAATTGAAGGCGAATCTATGATTGAGGCGGGTATTCTAGACGGTGATATTGTTATCGTGAAAAAGGCCAATACGGCACGCAACAACCAAATCGTTGTGGCCCTTGTGGACCAAGAAGAAGCCACGCTAAAGCGCATTTATAAAACGGGGCAAACCATTGAACTCATTCCTGAAAATAAGGACTTTGAGACAAAGACATTCGGTCCTGACCGCGTCGAGGTTCAGGGAATTTTAGTGGGGTTAGTCCGTAAATACCACTAGTCATGACCATGGCCGCCTTCGTCTTGCTTCGCTATTAGCTGGAATGAAAACCGCCTCTCCATTTTTGATATAAACATCCTGCGCCCCTTCCCGCCCAAACCGCTTGGCGTCAAATAAATTGGCTTTGCATTGCCGTTTTACGACGGGGCCCGCATCGCGCTGCGTGAGCACCACGATGTCAGACTGACGACATTCTTCTGCAATTTCAGACGGATGATTGACAACGGAGACTTGCTGACCCTTTACGGTGAAACGACATGCAAGCCTATCGCAATCCGCTAACTCATCTTGATAGCGCTCTACATCTCCATTGGGCGTGCCGCCCATTTGCATGAATTGACTCCGGCCATAGCGGTCAGAGCCTTTTCGGCCCACATATAGCACCTCTCCGCCCTCATCCCAAAACGCGACCTGTCCTGTATCTGATATGCGCATATCAGGGCGCGGTGTTTGGCTCCACAAAGCAAAACAAATGATAGCTAAAGCAAAGCCCAAGTAACGCCTTTGTTTTTCTCCTAAGGTGATAAGCAAAAACCCAAAACCAAAGACCCCAATCACCCAAGGCGGAGCGGCTTGGACATACCACATAGCGCCTGGCCAAGAGGCTACCCATTCCGCGATTATCAGCATCCCTGACAGCCCTTTCCCCATCACCAAAAGCGGAAACCGCTCTAGGCCAAATGGCAAAGCAATCAAGGTCGCGAGAGCGGCGGGCATAACTAAAAATGTAAAGAGCGGCATGGCGAGGATATTCCCAACCAGACTATATCGCGCGATACGGTTAAAATGAAGCACGGCAAAACCCGATGTCGCCGTGCCCGCTACAAAGCTCGTGACGGTTAGCGTTAAAAAGTTACGTTTCAGCCTATCCCATAAATGTGTCTGCGGCTTATATATGCGCCGCTTATCCCACTCTCGGTAAACCACAACCAAAGCTGCCACAGCGGCGAAGGACATCTGAAACCCGACGGATATCAAGGCTTCGGGATGAAACATAAGGGTTACAAGCGCGGCAACCATAACCGATCGCATTGAGAATGCGCGGCGATCCAACACCACAGCGAGGAATACAATAATCGCCATGATATAAGCTCGCTGCGTCGCTACGGAAGCTCCTGAGAGAATCAGATAGCCCGTAGCAGCTAGGGCCCCAATTATTGCAGCGGGTTTTCGCACATCATAACGGCGCGAAAGTGGTGAAATCGTTGCAAGTATAAGCGTTGCCAACCAAAAGCTACCTCCTGCCAATAGCCCCATATGCATGCCCGAAATCGCAAGCACATGAGCCAATCCCGCCACGCGTAGATTTTCTGTTTGCTCGGGTGGAATATAGGCGCGGACTCCTGTCAATAAAGCCGCCTGTAAGCCCGCCGTTTTCACCGGAGCGGCCTCGCGAATATGGTCGGCAAGCCCATATCTGAACCGTACTACAGCGCGTTTGAGTTTTTCCTCAGGTGAAATTGCGCTGAGAACGGCAGGTTCTGGCGCGCGAATGGCAAAGCCATACCCCCCCATTTGCTCATAAAAAGCCTGCCTCGCAGGGTCGTAGCCCTTGGGCACGACGGGCCCAGGCGGTGGGGTCATAACGGCCAATACATTTACCGCGTCGCCGGCCGCGAAACCCTCGACTTTAGCGCGAATACGCACACGTTTGGGCGTTTGCTCTGGTGTAAGGCCTTTGATAGTATTGACGCGTAATCGCCAGCGATATCCGTTTCGAGAACGTTCAACGGCCTCAACCCAGCCTGTGACCTCATAGATACGCTCATAATTAGCCAGCCTTGGGGTTTCCGAGGCGGCGCTATGCCAAGCGGAACGTCCTGTACCCAATAAAATTATGATGATCACGAAACAAAGCGGGTAAAGCCGAGATATAAACCGCTCAGACACAATTAATGCCGTTACTAGCAGGGCTAATAAAAGGGCTATAAATGTTACATCTGGCTCAAAAGGGAGCGCAAAATAGATAGCTATACCGAGCGCAAATGCGGCCACATTCCAATCAAAATTCTGATAGTGCGGCGCCGACCAGCCCTGTAAAATCGGCTCTACTCGTCTTTCGAATATCCTGTTAATTTGAGTCATATTATGAGATAGGAGCCCCGAAACATGGGCTACACCTTAAGAGTTGCAGGACACAAATGACAACACCAAAAGTAATCACGCGATTTGCCCCTTCACCCACAGGGTTTTTGCATATTGGCGGAGCGAGAACAGCGCTCTTTAATTATTACTTTGCGCAGCATATGGGCGGTGAATTTCTCTTGCGCATTGAAGACACGGATAAGGCTCGCAATAGCGAGGCCGCCGTGCAAGCCATAATAGAAGGCATGAATTGGCTCGGCCTAAGACATGACGGCGAAATTGTCTATCAAAGCAAGAACGTAAACTCGCATATTGATGCGGCCAAAGCCTTACTCGAATCTGGCGCAGCCTATCGGTGTTACGCGACGCCTGAGGAACTTGAAGCCCTACGCGAGCAAGAGAGCGACACAGCCTTTAGAAGTCCTTACCGCGATGAAGCGGAAGAATTAGACAAACCCTATACAATCCGGTTTCGCGTACCAGAGGGTGAGACGAAAATAACGGATCACGTGCAAGGTGACATCACATGGGATAATAAGAACTTTGATGATCTAGTCTTATTAAGAGCTGACGGAACACCGACTTATATGCTCGCCGTTGTTGTAGATGATCACAATATGGGCGTGACACACGTTGTTCGCGGCGACGATCACCTTATCAATGCGGGGCGGCAAACTTTGATTTACCAAGCCATGGATTGGGACGTTCCAGACTGGGCTCATGTCCCGCTTATCCACGGTCCTGATGGAAAGAAACTCTCAAAGCGCCACGGTGCATTAGGGGCGGAGGCCTACCGTGATATGGGTTATCTACCCGGCGGGCTGCGTAATTATCTTCTTAAACTTGGCTGGTCTTATGGCGATGAAGAATTGTTTTTCACAGACAATGATATTGCTAAGGTCTTCACTTTGGACGGTATCAATGCCGCCCCTGCCCGTCTGGATTTTGACAAGATGGATTTCATCAATGGACAGCATATCCTGCATGAGGATGATGAAAGCCTCATAGCTCAAGCTCGCCCCTTTCTGGAAGAGGCCAATCAAGGCCCGTTATCCGATGAACTGTCTGCCCGAATTCTATCTGCGGTGGCTACCCTTAAACCCCGTTCTAAAACGCTCAAAGAGCTCGCAGAACAAGCCCGTTATCTCATGCTTAAACGCCCGCTTGATATCACAGGTAAAGCTGCCAAACCCCTTAGGCGGGAGGGCGCAATAGCGCACCTATCGGCTTTGACTTTGCGGCTAAAATCCTTAGAAGGGCCGCAATGGAGCGAAGATGTTATTCAAGAGCTCTTACAAGCATATGTGTCGGAACATGACATTGGCTTTGGCAAAATCGGTCAGCCCGTTCGTGCGGCGCTCACCGGCGGCGCACCCTCCCCGGATTTATCCTGGGTTCTCGCTCTCTTGGGCAAGGACGAGGTGCTCGGACGGCTAAGCGATGTCATTGAAAACGGCCAAGAAAAGAAAGAGGATTAAATGGAAAATAAGATCACGCAAACAGGAACCGCTAAAGTCACAATTGGCGATCAGAGCTATGACCTTCCCATCATGAAGGGCTCCATGGGCGCGCCAGGCATTGATGTTCGGGCCCTGCACAAGCATTCAGGTCACTTCACATTTGACCCTGGCTACACATCAACCTGTTCGACTGAATCTCAAATCACATTCATTGATGGCCAAAAAGGGCAGCTTCTTCACCGTGGCTATCCGATTGAGCAGCTTGCTGACAAATCAACATTCCTCGAAGTCGCTTATCTCATGATACATGGTGAATTGCCAAATGCAGCTCAGAATACAAAATTCACGCGCACCATCACAGAGCACACAATGCTCCATGATCAGGTTGAGCAGTTCTTCCATGGCTTCCGCCGCGATAGTCACCCTATGGCGATGATGTGCGGAACAGTTGGCGCGCTCTCAGGGTTTTATCATGACGACACCCATACCACGGTGAATGAAGCCCGTGATATGGCCATGCACCGCCTCATCGCGAAAATGCCAACTATTGCTGCGCGTTGCTATAAATACTCTATTGGGCAGCCTCACGTTTATCCAAATAATGAACTCTCTTATGCGGAAAACTTCCTACATATGTGTTTCTCTGTCCCGGCCGAAAAATACAAAGTCAGCCAGACAATTGTCGACGCGATGGATAAGATTTTCATCCTTCACGCGGACCATGAGCAAAATGCCTCAACGTCAACCGTTCGCCTTGCAGGTTCATCTGGGGCTAACCCTTATGCCTGTATTGCGGCGGGTATTGCTTGTCTGTGGGGCCCAAGCCATGGCGGCGCGAATGAAGCTTGCCTTAATATGCTCCGCGAAATTGGAACGGTTGACCGTATTCCTGAATACATTGCGCGCGCCAAAGACAAACAAGACCCCTTCCGCCTCATGGGCTTTGGTCACCGCGTTTATAAGAACTTTGACCCCCGCTCTCGTGTTCTTCAAAAGGTCGCCCATAATGTCCTAGAAGAGCTTGATCTCGACAACCCAATTCTCGAAGTCGCAAAAGAGCTTGAGAAAATCGCCCTTGAAGACGAGTATTTCATTAGCAAGAAGCTTTATCCGAATGTCGATTTTTATTCCGGTATCGTTCTCTCAGCCCTTGGCTTCCCAACATCCATGTTCACAGTGCTCTTTGCACTTGCACGGACCGTGGGTTGGATTTCGCAGTGGAATGAAATGCTCGAAGACCCAAGCCAGCGTATTGGCCGCCCGCGTCAGCTCTATTCAGGCGCGACAACGCGAGATTACGTTGATCTATCAAAAAGATAGGCTCACGGGCTTATAATATCTAAGACTGTTAAGGCGGCCCGCTCACTCGCGGAGCCGCCTTTTCCTTTCATGGCGTCTGTTTGCGCCATGAGAGCTTTTGAAGCCGCCTCACGCATGTCTTTATTATCCAAATAATCCGAGACAGATTGCGCTAAATTCTCTCCTGTAACCTCGGCCTGCACGAACTCAGGCATGAGTGCTTTACCCGCAGCAATATTCACAATTGAAATATAATTAGGCTTATAAAGCCGCTTCGCTACGGCATAGGTCAAACCGTTTAAGCGGTAAGCCACAACGCTCGGCACGCCCGCACAAGCGAGCTGCGTCGTTACCGTCCCCGAACAGGCCAGCGCCACATCACAGGCTGCAAAGACGTCAAATTTTCTAGCCTCTGGCAACAAAACCACATCCTGAAGCCTGAGATCTTCCCCCGCCGCGCCGTTCACATCCGTTGCAATTGACTCAGAGACAGGGCTAACAAATTTAAGCTTTGGACGTTTATCTTTTAAAAGCGCGACGGCATCAGCAAAAGGCTTCGCCAATTGCTGTATCTCGGATAAGCGGCTGCCGAAGAATATGGATACCACATCATCATCAGGCTTTATGCCAAGCTCTCGCCGCAGGTTTTCGCCATCGCCTTGCTTATAATCCGTATCAAAAATAGGATTACCAATATAGCTTACGGGTAAGCCATGCTTTTCAAAGTAAGGCGCATCAAAGCTATGTATCGTCAAAAGATGATCCACATATTGCGCTAATATTTTTGAGCGGCCTTCCCGCATAGCCCAAACTTGAGGGGCGAGATATTTGATGACGTGTCCTTGATAGCCAGCTTTTTTTAAGCCCTTAGCGACCCGTATCATAAAGCCCCAACTATCAATCAATATCACAGCATTAGCACCTGAAGACATGATACTTTCGACCGCAGCTTTGACCCTGTCCAATATCATCGGATAAGACTTCAGTCCTTCGACAAAACCGAGAATAGCGAGCCCTGAAATATCAATTTTGCTCTCTATGCCTTGGGCCGCCATAGCCGCTCCGCCAATCCCCATGAGATTAGCATTGGGCGCGTTAACGCGAATATGAGCGGCTAATTCTGCTCCTAAATGGTCTGCGGAATTTTCAACAGCGGCGATATAGATGGACGGCGTCATGTCAATTCGCTCACGCCTTACACCTCAAAGCTTTGAGGCTGGTAAACCTGCAATGAAGAGACCTGCCGCATCTGCAAGGGCAACGACCTCATCTCGGTCTATAATGAAAGCACGGCCGCCTTCTGCGACGATACCTGCAAGCCCTGCGGCAGCGGCATGTTCAATCGTTGCTGGCCCTATCGTAGGAAGATCCACGCGGGTTTCTTGGGTTGGCTTTACCATCTTAGCCAGAACACCTTTTCTTTCGATTGCGGACCCTCGAATTTCTGCGGGTAGCTCTACAATACGTCTTAGCATGGCGTCTGTGCCTTCTTGCGCTTCAACCGCCAATGCAATGCCGTCACAGATTACAGCGCCTTGGCCTATATCCAGAGCGCCTATTGCAGAAGCTATTTCACATGCTTTTTGTGCATCACTCTTATGTTGTTCTGTCAAAGGGACTGTCCCCAATATGCCTTCAGGCAAAAGGAGAGATTGACACACATCCTGCGGTGCTATGACCTCAAATCCTTCTTTTTCGAAAAGCCCTAAAAGATATCGCATCAGGGCATCGTCGCCCTCTTTAGCAGCTTTTATTGCGCCGCCCATGTGAAACATAGCTTTTAAGTCGGGCTTTAAGCTTTTAAAATCAGGACGCTTCACAATACCCGCAAAGCAAATATGCGTGGCCTTGGCTTTCTTTAGAGCCTTTGTCATTTTGCCAAACTCAGCAATGCCAAAAGCCTTCGCCACCGCATAATCTGCCAAATCAGCAAAGCCTTTCAAGGCAATAACCGTGACCTCATATCCATCTGATTGAGCCGCTTTCACGACATGTTTTGGAAGAGCTCCGCCCCCTGCTATGACACCAATATGCATGATTACGTTCCGGTATGCGGCATGCAAATGCGTCGATTTTTCTGAGCGCGAATAAACCCAACGATTTCCATTACGAGTTCATGGTCATGATAGGTCTCTGCCGCATCATCCAGCCTCTCGGCAAAGGTACCTTCTTCTGCAAAGAGTAAACGATAAGCAGCACGCAAATCCCGTATTTTTTCACGTGAAAATCCGCGGCGTTTTAGGCCAATGATATTAAGCCCTGCTAAGTGCGCCGCGTTTCCTATGACTGAGCCATAGGGAATGACGTCGGTCGTCACTGTGGCCATGCCGCCGATAAAGGCGTGTGCGCCAATGCGCGTATGTTGATGTATCGCGCAAAGCCCACCTAATATGGCGTGATCGCCAATTGTAACGTTACCGCCAATCTGAGCGCCATTTGAAACAATGACATGATTGCCCATCTGACCTTCATGCGCCAAATGCGTTCCAACCATAAAATAACAATCCGTCCCGATGCGGGTCACAGGTTCCCCAACATCTACACCAGGGTGAATATTGACGTTTTCACGAAACACAGAACGCGCACCGATTTCAATACTGACAGGCCCGCCTTTATGTTTAAAATCTTGAGGAGGATGCCCCATGGATACAAATGGATAGAGCTTACAGTCCTCTCCGATGTTTGTGTTTCCTGCCAAATTCACTTGGCCGATAAGTTCTACATTTTTGCCTAATTTTACATCTGGGCCAATAACACAGAATGGGCCGATTTTAACGCCATTAGAGAGTTCAGCTTTAGGGTCAACAAAGGATGATGGATGAACCTCTATACTCATTTTTTATAACTCATTTCTGCGGCTGCAAATTTCAAGCTGGCTGCAATTTTTCCATCGACTTTCGCTGTACCCACAAATTTGTAAAATGGTAGTCTTATTTTTTCTATCTCAACATCAATTGTTAGCATCTCACCAGGTTCTACGGGGCGGCGAAACTTAACCGCGTCCACATTAGAAAAGGCGATAAATTTATCATCAGAGAGGCCCCGCGTAAGAGATACAAGTAACGCACCTGCTTGAGCGACTGTTTCAACAATGAGAACACCCGGCATGATCGGCATGCCCGGAAAATGGCCTTTAAAATACGCGGCTTCGGGATCTACATCGGACTCAATAGTAATCGTGTCCTCAGTAAGGGACGTCACGCGATCAATGAACAGCATAGGATCACGATGCGGGAGATAGTTTTTGACATAATCTTTATCCAAAGGAAGGCTGTGTGTTTTAAGCATTAGACATCCTTTTTAGGCTTTTGAACAAGCTTTCGCGTCGCATTCACTACGCGCATATGCTCGCGTATTGGCATCGCAGGTATTCCGCTCCAGACTTCCCCTGCTGGAATATTATGCATCACACCTGCACGGGCCGCAATTGAGGCTCCATCACCTACACTGAGATGATCTGCCAAACCAACATTACCACCCATTTGAACGCCCTTTCCGACGTTACAGCTACCAGAAATACCCGTGTGCCCCGCAATGACCGTGCCCTCACCTATGGTGCAATTATGGGCTATCTGAACGAGGTTATCAATTTTCACATCCGACTCTACAACCGTATCACCGATTTGTCCGCGATCGACGCAGCTCTGTGACCCTATAGAGACACGATCACCAATGATGACGCGGCCTAGATGAGGGATATCAATCATGCCATTTTCATCAGCTGCGACGCCAAAGCCTGCACCACCAATGACAGATGAAGGTTTTATTTTACATTTTTTTCCAATAATCGCACAGCGTATATCAACGTGAGAGCCGATGACTGACCCTGCCCCAATATGCACGCCAGGACCGATAATAACATAAGGGGCTATCTCCACGGCGTCTTCAATGACGGCCCCTGCGCCAATAACTGCTGAGCTATGTATTTGAGCTGATTTGGCGACCTTAGCCTCGCCATCAGACCCACAGAGCGACTTTGGTGTTGCAAGCTGTTTCATGGCACGAGCAAAATGAGCGCGAGGCGTTTTTGTAACTATCGGAATGATGTGTCGGGCTCCGACATTTTCGGCAAGGCGTTCAGTTACAAAACAAGCTGTAGCTTTCGCCGTCAGCGCTTGATCTTTATGGCGTTTATTATCCAGAAAACATATCTGACCAGCTTGACTTTTGGCCAGAATAGCACCGCAGGATATCATTTCATCGCTAAATTTAGCGTCAGGCAGTTCCGCAGCCATACCTTCGATAAGATCAGCCAAGGATAAAGGGCCGTGTGAATTATAGAAGCGGGTATCAATCATACCTGTCTCCTATTCCACACGGCCCTGAAAGGAATATCAATTCACGTTACTTTCCATTGCGGAAAGCAACATGCCTGTCTTAGCTTTTGCGCGGCAGACGCTCACGCGTTACAGGAACTGTTTTCATCTGACTATTCAGACGGCTAATAACGGTGTCCGTAACATCAACAGGGTCGCCATAAATAACTAATGAACGTTCTAACACAACGTCAGCATTACGCTCAGCCACAATCGCTTTCAGTATTGTACGAAGACGTTCTTGAACTTTTTGAACCGCTTTAGCTTCAGTAATTTTCATTTCTTGCTGCTTATATTGCAAATCAATCGCGACTTTCTGTTGGTCTTCACGGAAAGTCTTGATTTGCTGTTGAAGCGCTGTGTCGCCTTGCAAAGACTGCATAGTCTTGCCTTTAAGCTGAGCTTCCAAGGACTTGCCTTTGGACTCAAGTGGAGAGGCCTTTGCCTTGGCTTCAGCTTCCATGGATTTCCCGATGGTCTCTAATTGACGGGCAATATGCTTGCCTACATCAGAGTCGCGAAGGACGCGGCCTGTATCAACAACGAGTATCGTGCTTTGCGCCCAAGCGCTGGCAGAGAAAAGGACGGCAGCTGCGAAACCAATCGCAATGCGGAAGAGTGTTTTATGCATAGTCATAATTAGAACCTTGTGCGGGTTGTAAATTGGAAAGACTTACGATCATCGTAGTCAAATTGTCTGAGCGGCTTGGTAAAGTCAAAGCGGATAGGACCGAACGGGCTTTCCCAGAAGATAGACGCACCAGCCATAGCTCGGATGTCAAGATCATCAATGGTACGGGTATAAAACGCGTCAGCTGTGAGCTGCTCTCCCGTAACGGGGTCAATGCCTGTATCAAATTTTTCATTGTCATCCAAAAGACCAACAGTTCCTGCTTCAACAAACAAGCTACCTAATAAATTGGGGATGCCAACAGGAAAACTCACCTCAGCTGCAGCAATACCAAAAGCATTACCACCCAATGAGTTTAGACGGCGAACAACGGCTCCTGTGTTCGGATCATATTGCACGACACGCGGGCCAATACCGGCATTGTCATAACCGCGGAATTCAAAGTTACCTTTGAAATAACGGTCATTAATTGAGACCGGATCCCCGCCCCAGCCCTGAATATAGCCACCTGAAAGAGATGCACTAGCGATAACGTTCTTGTAAAGACCGCGATAAGCATTGGCACGGACATCTGTACGCAGATATTTTACATCACCACCCACACCTGCAGCGTCTTGCGAGAAACGGACATCAAAGCCACGCGTCGGTGTAATCGGGTCATTTCGGCGATCCCAACCAAATGTGTAACCGAGTATAGAGGAAATGCGCCCATTAATCTGATCACAAAAAGCCAGTTGCTGTTGCGAGATCGTTGTTCCGCCATCAGCCGCAGCTGCACAGGTCGTTTCATTCACGCCCGGAGATTCGATTTTTTCTTGGCGTAATGAATACCGCGTCGAAAGTGTCGTGTATTCAGTGAGCGGGAAAGCCAAAGTAATCTGGCCACCTGTACGAGACTGACGGAAATTCGCCTCTTCTAAGAAGTCAATCACGATATCGAAAAGTTCAACACCCGCAGCAAGATTTCGGCCTAAGAAACGCGGCTCCGTAAAGCGTAAATCAATTTCGCGGCGGTTTGAACTGGCTCGAATGACGAAGCGTAAAAGCTGCCCACGTCCGCGGAGGTTACGCTGCGTTATAGATAAATCGACTAGGAAGGCATCCGCAGACGAGAAACCGGCTGAGAATGAGAGCTCACCTGTGGGCTGCTCTTTAACCGCGACTTCAACAATTGCGCGGTCGGCTGTACTGCCTTGACGCTCTGTGATTTCAACCTCTTCAAAGAAACGTAGCGCACGAACACGGTTGCGAGAGCGATCTAAAAGAATACGGTTAAAGGCATCACCCTCAACCAATTCCATTTCACGGCGAATAACATAGTCAAGTGTTGTTGTATTACCCACAACATCAATGCGCTCAATGTAAACGCGCGGACCTTCGACCACATTAAAGACAAGATCAACGGTCTTAGTATCGCGGTTGCGTTTAATGTTGGGTTGAATGTCAACGAAAGCATATCCAGACGTTCCCGCCGCAAAATTCAACGTATCAATGACTTGCTCAACACGGCTGGCGTTGTAAATCGTTCCAGGCTTAATCGCGATAAGGCGCTCTAAGAAATCAGAGTTCAAGTCATCAAGCTCTGTCTCAACGGAAATATCACCCCATGTATACTCTTCACCTTCATCGACTGTGAAAGTAATATAAAAATCTTCTTGATCAGGTGTCAGCTCAGCAACAGCGGAGACAACACGGAAATCTGCAAAACCGCGGTTCGTGTAGAATGTCCGCAACTGTTCACGGTCATATTCAAGGCGGCCCGGGTCATAATTATCATTAGATGAAAAGAATTTATACCAACTGGACTCCGCAGTCACAATTTCTTTGCGAAGGCGGCGATCGGGAAATTCGCTATTTCCGATAATGTTGATCCGCTTAACGCCTGTCACAGGTCCTTCTGTAATTTCAAAAATAAGATCAACTCTATTTTGAGGCTGCTGAACCACCTTAGGAGACACCGTCGCAGCAAAGCGGCCAGATTGACGATATAGCTCAACAATTCGCTGTACGTCGGCTTGTACGTTTGAGCGTGTAAAAATAGCGCGAGGCTCGGCTTCGATTTCATCCGTAATTTTATCAGCTTTTAGAGCTTTATTACCTTCGAGGATGACGCGGTTGATAATCGGGTTTTCAATAACGCGGATAAGAATGTTGCCGTCAGCACTCGGCTCAATAGCGACATCAGCGAATAGCCCTGTGGCATAGAGCGTCTTAATAGATAAATCGATACGGTCTTCGCTATATGGGTCGCCAGGAGCAAAAAGCAGATAAGACGCGACCGTATTCGCTTCGACGCGCTGATTACCTTGAACTTGAATATTTCTAATAAGAGTGGGCTGCTGAGGTGCAGATGCCGCTGGGGTCTCTTGCGCATAAACCGTTACAGGCATAGCTGCTGAGAAAAGAGCCATAGCTAGAACAGCAAAAATACGTAAGCTTGCCTGTCGCATGATGTTATTCAGTCCCATAAATCCGTCCACTTAGGAGAAGATGCTGGCTACATAGCCAATGTCATTCACCGTTAAAATTACGAAGAGTGTTAGCAACACTGCAAACCCAAATCGAAATCCAATCTCCTGCTTTTTTTGACTCAGCGGACGTCCCGCTACGGCTTCATAGCCATAGTAGACTAAATGTCCACCGTCTAGCACGGGAATAGGCATTAAATTTGCGACACCTAAAGCAATGGAAAGAGAGGCTGCGAGTGTTAAAAGGCGCAGGAAAATCATCTTTATACGCTCTGAGAAGGGCACATCCGCATTGGCGGCGTCGACAGCAGACTTCCCCGTCATGGTCGCAATTTTTACAATTGAACCTAATTGTTTGCCATCTTCTTTTCGGGTGAAGATACGGCCGATATAATGTCCCGTCATAGCGATTGTGTCTTTAACTTCGGCAACTCCAAAACCTACGGCTTCAATGGGGTTAAACTTTATGGGGATTTGTTTTGCATCGGCGGCAATCCCGATCCCAATTTTACCTGCGGAAGAATCTCCTCCAATAAAGTCTTTTTCAACCACACGGCGCGGAGTGAGTGACAATTCAACTTCACGTCCGTCACGCTCCACAACAGTGTCAATTGCATTACCACTTCGAAGAACAACATAACGCCGCAATTCATTAAAATCGCTAACATCCTTGCCATCCATGGTCATAATTCTATCGCCGACTTTAACGCCAGCTGCCTCAGCGGCGCTGTCAGGCACAACCTGCCCCACTTTGGACTCCACATAGTAAGATCCCATAGCAAGACCGAGCCCTGCAAAGATGGCAACAGCCAGAATAAAATTGAAAATAGGCCCCGCCAGCACGATCAAGATACGTTGCCACACAGGTTTGAAGTGGAAGATTTGATCCAAAGGCACATCGCCCTCTTCACGAACTTCATTCTTTAATTTTTCAAGTGCCTCGGCGTCAGGATTGCTGGCGCCACTGGCATCTCCCAAAAATTTTACAAATCCGCCAAGCGGGATACGTCCAATCGACCATTTAGTGCCGTTTTTAGCTGTCCACTGCGCAATAGGCTTACCAAAACCAATAGAAAAACGCTCAACTGCCACATTAAAAAAACGTGCAACGGAATAGTGCCCTAGCTCGTGAAAATAAACGAGGAAGGAGAGAACGACCAAAAAACTGGCCAAAAATATGAATGTATCGCCAAGGCCAGACAGCATAGAAGATTCTTTCAAGTTCGAGCTGTTTTTGCCTGTTTTCTCAGCGTCTTACAAGCTTACAATATGCTCATGTGCAGTGATGCGCGCTTCGTTATCCGTCGTAATAATGTCGGCGACTTCACATGGGGATTTACCAAAACATGACCGTTTCGAATGTTGATCTAAAGCGCTTTCAACAATGTGGGGAATATCTAAAAATTTTACTTGTCCCTGAAGGAAAGCAGCCACAGCTATTTCATTTGCGGCATTGAGAACACATGGTGCTTTTCCGCCAACTTCTAAGGCCTCTCTTGCAAGCCTAAGAGCCGGAAATTTGTGAATATCTGGTTTGAAAAAAGTCAAGCCGCTCATCTTGGTCAAATCAAGACGCTCGACTGGTGCCGCCATGCGGTCAGGCCACCCCATGGCATAAGCAATCGGCGTTCGCATATCAGGCGACCCAAGCTGAGCCAGAACTGACCCATCAATATATTCAACCATAGAGTGGATGATGGATTGAGGATGAACCAGAATATCAATTTCGGCAGAGGGCCGATCAAATAAATAACTCGCTTCTATAAGCTCAAGCCCCTTATTCATTAGTGTAGCAGAATCGATAGAAATTTTTGCGCCCATGCTCCAGACAGGATGATTGAGCGCATCTTCACGTGTCACTTTCTGTAACGTTTCTATCGACGCCTCACGAAAAGGCCCTCCACTTGCCGTAAGGATTAGCCGCTTAACCCCTTTGGGTTTATCACGCTCAAGCACTTGGAAAATCGCATTATGCTCTGAGTCTACGGGGAGCAACGTCGCGCCCTTAGTTTTTACGCGCTGCATAAATAAATCACCCGCGCAAACGAGGCATTCTTTATTGGCGAGCCCCACATGAATGCCTTGATCTACTGCCGCTAAAGTGGGCTCAAGACCCGCAGCGCCAATAATGGCCGCCATACAGAAATCTACTTCTCTTGAGGCCGCCTCAATGAGCGCGTCTGGCCCTATGCCAATTTCAATATTTGTATCCTTTAAAGCCTCCCTTAAGACCTCAGCGTTCTTATTATTCGCTAAGGCTACAAATTCAGCTTTAAATTCAATCGCTTGCGACGCTAATTTCTCCGAATTACTATTTGCTGTTAAGGCAACAACTTTAATCTCACCAGGTTTAGCGCGGCGGACAAGGTCAAGGGTGCTCTCCCCTATGGATCCTGTTGAGCCTAATATCGTGACACGTTTTGTCATACGATTTTGCCCTAAATCGGCCAGAAATTTGGAGCAAGATATAATATGATAACAGCTCCCACGACGGCGAGCATCAAGCTATCGAGCCGGTCCAACACCCCGCCATGACCTGGCAATAAATCTCCCGAATCTTTAACATTTAAAGCTCGCTTCAAGCCGCTTTCTAATAGGTCCCCTAATACAGACAAGACCACGAGAGGAATTGCGAGGGCTACCCCTAATATAAAACCAAGCCCGATGATATGCCCCACCAATCCGCCCACTAATGCGCCGAAGGTCAAACCACTGAAAAACCCTGACCAGGTTTTATTAGGACTCAGTTTTGGAGCCATCTTCGGCCCTTTAAAAAATGAACCTCCAAAATAAGCACCAACATCTGCGGCCACCACAATCAGGATAACATAAATGAGCTTGGTAAAGCCTTGCGTCGCAAAACCATTTTCAATTCCTCTTAATCCTACGATCGCCAAAGATGGAATGACGATATAAAGATACCCAAACCCCGACCAAAGCAAGCCCCCTCGCCTTGCTCGTTCTGCAATAACTAAGATAGTCGTTATCGCGACCGTCAATACAGCTAAGCCAATATTTTTCTGGGCCATATAAAAACAAGCAATGGCAAGGCCTGTGATTGGGATGATATAAGATAATGGTGTTGGCGCGTTATCTGCCATACGCACCCATTCCCACATCATACGCCCCCCCAAAAGAGCTACCAAAATAGCCCAAGGCCATCCGCCAAAATAAAGCGGGGGTATACATATGGCCGCAAAAAGAAGTGCCGTTGCGGCGCGAACGCCGACATTTTTAAAAACGGGCTTTTTTACGAGAGGTGACGGTTCCACTGTATTTAAGCCACTTCCGACGCATTGAGGTTACCAAAGCGGCGCTCTCTGTTCTGATAATCTGATATGGCGCTTAAAAGGTCTTCTTTTTTAAAGTCGGGCCATAACACGTCTGTAAAAACAAATTCTGCATAGGCTGCTTGCCAAAGAAGGAAATTGCTAATGCGCTTCTCTCCGCTTGTGCGAATAACAAGATCAGGCTCTGGTAAATCGGCTGTATCCAGATAGGGCGTTAGCTCTGTTTGTGGCATGGACGATAAGTCCTTTCCGTCAGCCACGGCTTTCGCTGCGGCTCGAAGGATTTCGTCACGGCCGCCATAATTGAAAGCTATATTTAAATTAAACTCTGTGTTCGCTTGGGTCGTTGTCTCTACACGTTTGATGAGCTCAATCAAATCAGGCTTTAATCCCGCGCGAGATCCGAGAATACGAATACGCACATTGTTGCGATTAAGTGTGTCCAAATCATCTTCGACATATTTCTTTAGGAGGTTAAATAACGCAGCAATTTCGGCCTTAGGACGAGTCCAATTTTCCGTGGAAAAACTATATAAAGTAAGATGCTCAACACCTATGTCAGCCGCATCTTCAACAATGCGCCGAACCGTTTTTACGCCCTCTTGATGACCAAAAACACGGGGACGGTGACGAGCTTGTGCCCATCTTCCATTACCATCCATAATGATGGCGATGTGAAGCGGAAAATTCGCTTGATATGCATTTGAAGCCGCCAATTAGACCTGCATGATTTCTGCAGATTTTTGTTCTAAATTCTTATCAATTTCCGCGATTACAGCATCCGTCGCTTTTTGGATATCCGTCTCATGCGCTTTTTGTTCGTCTTCGCTAATCTCTTTGGCTTTTTCCATACGCTTGACAGTTTCCATGCCGTCACGGCGAACATTGCGCACCGCGATTTTTGCAGTTTCCGCATATCCATTGGCAACTTTGACGAGGTCTTTCCGGCGTTCCTCAGTCAAGGGCGGCATGGGAATGCGTAGGCTTTGCCCGTCAACAATTGGATTTAACCCAAGGTTTGACTGACGGATGGCTTTATCCACGGCTTGGACTTGAGTCTTATCCCAAACATTGACCATAAGCATACGCGACTCAGGCACTGTGACAGAACCAACAGTATTAAGCGGCACGTCGGAGCCATAAGCATTGACCATTACGCCGTCTAAAATACCTGCATTGGCCCGGCCCGTGCGCAATCCGCTGAATTCAGATTGGAGAGAACTGACAGCCCCATCCATTCTTTTGCGGTATTCCTTCAGGTCAAAATCACCTGCCATGTTAAACTCCATTTACACTGCGTGTCGCGCACGCATTTGTCATTTTTAAGACCGTTATTGAGACTCAATTGTGGTGCATGTCCCCTTGCCGCGCATAACATTATCAAACCCGCCTTTTTCATGAAGCGAGAATACTATAATGGGGATTTTATTCTCCCGCATCAAGGTTATCGCAGACGCGTCCATAACCTTAAGATCATCTGTCAGAACTTTGTGATAACTAAGCGTCTCAAATCGGGTCGCGTCAGGGTTCTTTTTCGGGTCACTATCATAGACGCCGTCAACCTGGGTGCCTTTCAGTAAAGCATCACATTCCATTTCAGCGGCGCGAAGAGCTGCAGCCGTATCCGTCGTAAAATAAGGATTGCCTGTACCCGCAGCAAAAATCACGACGCGGCCCTTTTCCATGTGGCGCACTGCGCGGCGGCGGATATAACTTTCGCATACCGTTTGCATTGGTATAGCCGATTGCACCCGCGTATCCACGCCGACTTGTTCAAGTGCGCTCTGCATCGCAAGCGCATTCATCACTGTCGCGAGCATGCCCATATAATCCGCTGTAGAACGTTCAATGCCCCCAGCTGCAGCTGATAATCCTCGGAAGATATTTCCTGCACCTATGACCAAAGCGATTTGCAAGCCTTTGTCGTGAGCTTCTTTGACTTCGCCCGCAATACGGGACGTCATCGCCGTGTCGATACCGTAAGGCTTATCTCCCATTAGCGCTTCGCCAGAGAGCTTAAGGAGCACACGTTTATATTTATAGGCATCAGCCACAAAAAATCCCCAACAGGCAGTTTATCACTTGTTGGGGATAATAAGGATTCGTGCCCATTGTGCCAGTGATTTGGCGCATTAAGCTGAATTTAATTTAAAGGTCGTTATTCGCGATTAAGACCCTTTGAGAGTCGCCGCAACTTCTGCTGCGAAATCTTCTTCTTTTTTCTCAATACCTTCGCCGAGGCCCATGCGAACATAGCCTGTCATTTTTACATCTGTACCAAGCGCCGCCGCTTCGTCTTCAATGACTTTGGCGATCGTACGCTCTCCGTCCATGACGAATATCTGTGTTAGCAGAACTGATTCTTTAAAGAACTTCTGCATACGGCCTTCGACCATCTTATCGACGATAGCTTCTGGCTTGCCAGACTCAAGAGCCTCAGCTTTTAACATAGAGCGCTCTTTATCCACGACAGCTGGGTCAAGATCATCAACAGATAGGGCTAGCGGGTTTGTCGCCGCGACATGCATGGCGATTTTCTTCGCCAAATCTTCGAGCTTGGCTTTATCGCCTGAGCTTTCCAAAGCAATCAAAACGCCGATTTTACCCATACCGTCTGTGACTGCATTATGGATATATCCAGCGACAACACCGTCAGAGACTGACAACTTAGCCATACGGCGGAACGTCATGTTTTCGCCAATTTTACCAACAAGCTTTTTAAACATTTCTGTAACGTCGTCGCCAGACGCTGTTTTTGCAGCCGCGAGGTCTTCATTAGAGTTCGCAGCCAGAGCCAATTTGGACACTTCGGCAACAGCGGCTTGGAAGCCGTCATTACGGGCGACAAAGTCTGTTTCCGAATTCACTTCAACAAGCGCGCCTGTTGTACCGTCAAGGGCAACCGCGACAAGACCTTCCGCGGCGATGCGTGAGGCTTTCTTGTCAGCTTTGGCGATACCTTTCGTCCGAAGCCAATCGATGGCCGCTTCGAGGTCACCATTGGTCTCATTAAGTGCTTTTTTACAATCCATCATACCGGCGGATGTTTTGTCGCGAAGTTCCTTCACGAGTGCGGCTGTAATCTGAGCCATAATATATCTCCTATGGGAGTAAAGTTTAAAGGGGTGCGGCCTCCATATAGGAGGCCGCGTATCTTTTTAAAGGGTCAGCTAATCTGGACTAAAATTCGCCCAACTTACCTTCATTCTTTGCGAGCAAATAATAAAACGTTACGCGGTTTTTCATACGCGTTGGCTTCATTGTTTCGCATACAGCTTTGACCTTTGCCATTGCGGCCTCTTTATCATCAATGCCCATCTTCTTAGCCATGAAGCCTTTGACAATCGTCTCAAGCTCTGTCTCGTCTGAACACGCAACATATTTGCTGTCTTTATTAGAAAGCGAAGCCCCAAGGTGCTTTTCGATTTTCGTAACAACAGCCGGGTCAACCTCCGCGTCATATTCACGTGTGACGCGTAGATATTCAGACTCTTCCTCAGCTACAGGAGCGGGGTCAGCAGCAGGAACAGCTTTAGCCGTTTCAACAGGTGACGTTGGAACATTAGCTGTTTGCTCTGATGTTGCAGGGGCCGCTGTAGTAGCTTCTGTCGCTGGAGCTGGAGCAGCAGCAGGCTCAGCCATGGCCATTTCCATAGGGTTCTCAGCGGCGCCTAGGTCTACGCCAACATTTTTCTGAGCTTCTGTCATACCATCTAGAACGGCATCAGCGATCAGTTCACAATAAAGCTGAATCGCGCGGGCAGCATCATCATTGCCAGGAATTGGCATATCTGCTGAGGCTGGGTCGCAATTTGTATCAAGAATAGCGACAACAGGAATGCCAAGACGTCGCGCTTCTTTAATCGCGATGCCTTCTTTGTTTGTGTCGATGACGAACATTAGGTCAGGCTTGCCGCCCATATCCTTAATACCGCCAAGGGCTTTGTCGAGCTTTTCAAGCTCACGCGTTAGCTTAAGGTTTTCCTTCTTGGTCAAACCAGTGTCTTCGCCGCCCTCGCCAAGCTTCGCTTCCAATTCACGGAGGCGTGCGATTGAACCAGAAATTGTCTGCCAGTTCGTCAGCATACCGCCTAACCAGCGGTGATTAACGTAATATTGTGCGCAACGTGACGCCGCAGCCGCGACAGGCTCAGAAGCCGCACGCTTTGTTCCCACGAAAAGAATACGGCCACCTTTGGAAGCAACTTCGCGCACTTGAACAAGCGCTTGGTGCAATAGAGGCACAGTTTGTGACAGGTCCATAATATGGATACCTGAGCGGGCACCAAAAATATAAGGCGCCATTTTAGGGTTCCAGCGATGAGTCTGGTGACCGAAGTGAACACCAGCTTCTAATAGCTGACGCATTGAAAATTCAGGTAAAGCCATGGATATCTCCTTGTTCCGGTTGGCCTGTATAGGGTGTGGAGATCAACATGATTGCTGGTCCCACCGGAATGGACGAGAGGCTATATGCCAAACACCCGCACCTATACGCGAATTAAGCGCGTCGTATAGCGGGGTTTGAGGGGATTGCAAGGGGTTTGTTGCAGGGGTAAAATTTAGAAACTGCGTGCGATGCGCGATAATATTACACATTAGCAATTGGCACCAAAAAATCTTAGCTCAGCAAAAGTATATTCCAATGACTTAAGAATCAAAAAGCGAGGGTTGTTGCCCTCGCTAAGTTGTTGTTGGTTATCCCATTAATTTTATACGTTGCTCATAGCATTGCTCCACTACAACAGTCGAATATTATATAATATCCTTATTTAACATAACCTGCCCTGCGATAATTTCAAGAAGTAAAACCCAAGGCTCCAACAGACGTTCATTTTTCCTTGACGGGACGACTACACCGCCTGACTCGAAATCTTTGCCATGGGACAGGGCGTTCCTCATCTTTCGTATAGTATCCGTCATCTTGTCAATGCCCGTTTCTAGCGCCTCTTTGGAACAGTTTTCGGTCAAAAATGGGTCGGAAACATACCCGCCCTCGAAAGTCGTCTTTTTGCAAAAGGCGTCTCGATGCTGATCAATTACTCCCCATAAAAGCGAAGTATCTACAGTTTCTTTGACGAGACTTTTTAGGCGTGGGATATCATCTTGTTTTTTCGCATCTACAGCTTCTATAATCTTTTCGAGCAATTCTCTGTCATCGCCGACAACGCTAGGAGAGTTTACCAAGCGCTTCAGTTTTGAACGAATTTTGGCCTCAACATATTGTGAAGCAGCAAACTCTAAAATTCGATAGTAAAATAGAAACCTCATTAAACTTGTTGATGCCTGTTGCGGGCTCCAAAAGCTTAGCATGCGCGTATCAAGTTCCCTTCCACGAATATAAGTCGGAAACTTACCATGCAAATATCTATCTCGCGCCGCCTTGTCTTCTAATAGGTCTGTTGTGTGCACAAGAACTTGGGGGCTTTTGTTATCATAATAAGTCATAAAGAAATTCAGATGCCTAGCGACTTTAATCATTGAGGCTTCATCGTCTTCGACATTCGTTATTCTGAATGTTCTTGGTTTATCTAATCTAGAACTTGATGGCCCTGAGCCAGATTGCTGATTCAAGTAGAGAAAGAATGATTGAATGTTACGGTGCCCGGTTTCACTGGGGCTTGTGAAAGGCATAGTATACTCAGCAACGTTCAACACATCTTTTGATGCGTCACCAAAAGAGCATTGATGAGTTACGCCATCTAAAGAAAATTGAAAAGACCTGTTAGAAATTGGCTTAAGAGCAGTTGATAGCTTATATGCAGTCCAAATTACCTCCAAAGTCTTAGTCTTTTTATGGTAATAAGCAGAAAATGCAGGTGGCATAGTTAATTTGTTAAGCGACCGAATAAGCTTCGCACGTTTCTTTTGATCTCGTGGTAGCCAGATAGCAAGAGTTCTATCATCCCAGGGTCTAATTATACGAAAACTTTTGGGCTTTGGTTGAATCTCAATTTTGCAATGAGGGTTTCCGGCAAAAAACACCTTGAGGCTATTTTCCAAACTCTTCTTTGTGTAAGCCAAACCACCCCTCCCACCAATATACTACTCTAGGTATATGCCCCAGTAACAGGTGTCAAAATAAAATTTATCAAATTTTACAAACTCAAAACCTAAGCCGCGATCTCAGTAATCGTCTCAACAGCCCTATTCGCTTTAATCGCTTTTTGTATAGACGCATCTATTCCCCATTTTCCTGGCAA
>JAHDDT010000134.1 GCA_020629195.1 Hellea sp. | reverse complement strand
ACGCGTATAGGTTCCGCCCTCACCGCTAACCCTGTCTTATTATCAGTCTCAACAAAAACACCGCAAAGCGTGCCCTCGCCCGCCGCAGGCGTAAAACGTCCGCCCCGCATCCGCGTTGTAAAGCGGTGGAGAGGCTCTTCTTTTTCCATACCAATGACGGAATTATAGTCGCCGCACATACCTGCATCGGTTTGATAGGCTGTGCCAGACACAAGAATGCGCGTATCCGCCGTAGGAACGTGTTGGTGTGTGCCCACAACTAGGCTCGCGCGGCCATCACAAAAATGCCCCATGGCCTGTTTCTCAGATGTCGCCTCAGCATGGATATCAACGATCACAGCATCCGCGGCGACGCCTAATGGGGCCGCCGAAAGCTCGCGTTCCACGGCATGAAAGGGATCATCTAGAGCGTCCATAAAAACACGGCCCAACACATTGATGACAAGGAGTTGATAGCCGCCAATATCATAAAGCCCTGCCCCGCGGCCTGTCGCCGTATTGGGAGGATAGTTACAAGGCCGGAGGAGGCGCTGCTCATTTTCAATCACGCTAATGCCTTGCGGGTTATCGAAACTGTGATTGCCGAGGGTCAGCACATCTGCACCGGCCTCATAGAGCTCATCCGCGGTCGCGCGGGTAATGCCGAATCCGCCCGCCGCATTTTCAGCATTAATAACAACAGCGTCGAGCTTCAAATCAGAGCGCAGGCGAGGCAAATGCTTTACCGCCGCTTGGCGGCCTGCACGGCCTACAACATCTCCGAAAAATGCTAATCTCATGAGGTAAAAGCCTTAAAATATTGGTCTGTCAAAATCCCGTCTAGCGGATAGTCATACTCATCCACGGGCAAGGTGGCCGCTTCTTGCGCAGCGTAGGCAATACCGCAAGCGAAAACCTCAGCGTGTTCTTTAAGACTGGCAAGCGTGCGGTCGTAAAAGCCGCCGCCATAACCTAGCCGCTCGCCATATTGTGTAAACGCCAGAAGCGGCACAAGCACAAGAGTTGGCTTAAGCTCTGGCTGCTCAGGAAGAGGTTCTCTCGTGCCATAGGGCCCAGCTTTAAGCCTATCGGTAGGCGTCCATGCACGAAAGGTCAGCGGCTTACCCTTGCGCGGCGTACAGGGCAGAGAAAGCGCATGCCCTTGGTCATGACACGCTTGCAATAGCGGGCGAATATCAAGCTCCCCCGGCAAAGGCCAATAGCCACCAATCACATGTCCTTTAAACACATCCGCAGGAACGTGTTCCAAGAGCTGAACAGCGCCTAATGCGCTCTCAGCTTCGGCGCGTCTTTGCTTAGCTTGCACACGCGCCCGCGTCTTTTGCGATTTAATATCCATGAGCTTTAACTGGCACGAAGTTAGCCCCAAAGGAAACAAATTTCTCGACGGCAAAGCCTATGGGGGATATGCCATTTAAAAATAATATCGGGGAATATTCATGAAAAACTTAGTCATAGGATTTGGGCTGTCACTTTTGTTAAGCGCATGTGCCGCCGAAACGCCCAATAAAGCAAACACGCCGCAAGAAGCAACAACACAGCAAAATGAGAACATTAAAGCTGAGGCTCACCCCGCTACGATTGCCGCCAATAAAGCCTCCGTCAAAGCGCTCGACTTTTCTGACCGCCGCGATTTTGAACGCGCGGAAAAAGGGTTTATCGCGACCTTTGATGACGGCATCGCCGCCTATGACCCGACCAGCTATGACTTCGTGACAGGCGAGGCTCCAGACACCGTCAATCCCAGCCTGTGGCGGCAAAGCAAGCTTCTCGCAAAGCATGGCCTCTTCGAGGTGAGTGACGGTATCTATCAAGTGCGCAGTTTTGATTTATCAAATGTGACCTTTATCGAAGGCGATACGGGGTGGATTGTCGTCGACCCGCTTATAAGTAAGGAAGCGGCTATACGCGCAAAGGCTTTGGTCGACCGTGAGTTGGGCAAGAAAGCTGTAAGCGCCGTGCTGATCACGCATAGTCATATTGACCATTATGGCGGCATTCGTGGTCTGTTTACGGAAGAAGAAATCGAAGCCGGAAATTTTGAGATCATTACGCCGGATGGCTTTGTTCTGGAAACAGTCAGCGAAAATATCCTAGCGGGCAACGCCATGAGCCGCCGCGCAAGCTATATGTTTGGCGGACTCCTTCCGCGCAATCCCGAAGGACAAGTCGGTGTTGGCCTCGGCCAAGCCATCTCCAGCGGAGAGCCTGGTTTGCTCTATCCCACGCGTGAAATCACGGAGGATTTTGAAAGCTTTGAGGTGGATGGTGTCCCCATAGAATTTATGTTGACCCTCGGCGCGGAAGCTCCGAGTGAATATATGTTCTATATGCCTGAGCAGCGCGCCTTTTGTCAGGCCGAAATTATCAATCACACCCTTCACAATCTCTACACCCCGCGCGGGGCAAAAGTGCGGGACGGGAAATTATGGTCGGCTTATATTGATCGGGCCATTCAGAAATACGCGGATAAAACAGATGTTAGCTTCGGTAGCCATCACTGGCCTGTCTGGGGCGAGGAGGATGTCAATGAGCTTTGGAGGGGTCAGCGCGACCTTTACCGTTACATCCATGATCAAACCGTGCGTCTGGCCAATGAGGGTTATACGATGCACGAAATCCCTGAGCGGCTTGAGCTGCCAGATAGCCTTGCTTCGCGCTTTGCTAATCGCGGGTATTACGGCACGTTAAGTCATAATTCCAAAGCTCAATATCAGCTTTATTTCGGATATTTTGATGGCAACCCCGCCAACCTCAACCCGCTACCACCCACAAAAGAAGCCAAGAAATTTGTTGATTATGTTGGCGGATCAGAAGCTGTGTTGGAGAAAGCCAAAGCTGATTACGACGCCGGTGAGTTTCGCTTTGCAGCAACAGCGCTAAATCATCTTGTCTTTGCTGAGCCCGAAAATATGGAGGCGCGAAACCTGTTGGCGAAAGTCTATCGGCAGCTCGCCTATCAAGCTGAGTCGGGATCTTGGAGGAACTTTTATCTTACGGGCGCTCAAGAATTAACCCAAGGCGTGATGGATTTACCTCGGCCCAATACGGCCAGTCCCGATATGATAAAGTCCATACCGATGAATTTATATTTTGATTTGCTGGCTGTGAAAATTGACGGCACCAAAGCGGCAAAGAAAGATTTGGAGCTTAATTTTGTGATTACGGACACAGATCAAAAAGCGCACCTCTTCCTCTCAGGCGGTGCCTTGCATCACCGCATGGGCAGCACCAAAGACGATATTCCGACGCTCAATATAACCCGCGAAGGACTGGACGCACTTAATCTAAAGCTAAAGACGGTTGCCGACTTACGTAAAGACGGTTCGGTGACAATGAGCGGAAACCCGTTAAAGATAAAAGCGTTTTTCGACCTTATTGAAGACCCCGACTATTGGTTCGAGATCGTCCGGCCCTAAAATTAAAACCGTAAAAGATGGAACCTTTGGGCCGTTCATGACATAGCTATAGTCATGAACGCACGGCTGATAAAATTCTGGAATGATCTTCAAGGCAGTTATTATTTCATTCCAGGACTTATGGCCTTAGGCGCTGTACTCCTCGCGGTCCTGACCAGTCACATTGATCAAACTTTAGAATTTGCCATCGCTGAGAAACTCGGCTGGTTTTATTCCAATAAAGCGGATGGTGCACGCGCTATCCTGACAACTATCGCAGGGTCTATGATGACAGTAGCCGCTGTGACCTTCTCCATAACCATGGTCGCCGTAACCTCTGCTGCTGGGCAATATGGGCCGCGCCTTATTGGGAATTTTATGCGCGACCGCGCCAATCAAATCACGCTTGGTACTTTTACGTCCACATTTGTCTATTGCCTCTTGATTTTACGGGTGGCCAGAACAGGCGACGCAAGCGGCGTTGAAAACGGTGTTGCTGAATTTGTGCCAAACGTCTCATTGCTTGTCGCTATGCTTATGACGATGTTCAGCGTCGGCGTTATGATTTATTTCATTCATCACATCCCCGAAACACTCAACGTCGGCAACATCACTGGCAAGGTTGGGCG
>JAHDDT010000024.1 GCA_020629195.1 Hellea sp. | reverse complement strand
AAGGATTTGAAATCCCGGGGCAGCCCGGCGCGTCTATGGGCATGATGGATTTATCAGCCCTGCTTGGCAAAGGCGGCAAGACCAAGAAAGTCACCATGAAAATTGGTGACGCCCATGGGCCGCTGCTGTCTGAGGAAGCCGATAAGCTACTGGATGATGACGCGATTAAACGCGAAGCTGTCGAACTCGCGGAACAAGACGGCATCGTCTTTCTTGACGAGATTGATAAAATCACCACGCGTTCCGATGCGCGCGGGGGGGATGTCTCCCGTGAAGGCGTGCAGCGTGACCTGCTCCCACTCATTGAAGGGACAACGGTTTCGACCAAATATGGCCCCGTCAAAACCGATCATATTTTATTTATCGCCAGCGGCGCGTTTCATGTGGCCAAGCCCTCAGACCTTTTGCCAGAACTTCAAGGCCGCTTGCCAATCAGAGTTGAGCTTCGCGCTCTGACGGAAGAAGATTTCGTGCGCATCCTTACCGAACCCGAAGCGAGCCTGATTAAGCAATATAAAGCTCTGATGGCGACTGAGGATGTCACGCTCGATTTCACCAAGGACGGCATCAATGAGATCGCGAAAATTTCCGCCGAGGTGAATGCAAGCATCGAGAATATAGGCGCAAGACGCCTCCACACCGTCATGGAGCGCCTGCTCGATGATATTAGTTTCAAAGCCACAGATAAAAGCGGCGAAACGGTGGTGATCAATAAAGCTTATGTCAAAGAGCATGTCGGCAAACTCGCCGCCGATCAGGATTTGAGTAAGTTTATTTTGTAGGGTTTAATATTCATGAACTTGGGTTCACTAAACACAAAAGCATTCGATGTAGAACATTCCCTAAGCCTTTACGCTCATAGTTATGCCCACTTTCCTGCAAAAAATTTGTACGATAAGGATTTAGCGTCCCGACTGGGAAAGGTTGTAAAAAAGTGCCATATTTATATGATTGGATTATCACCGGTAATTAACTTTTCTGACTTTAAGCAAATTTCTAATGACACAATTGAACTTCTTGTCACTAAAAATAATAAAAGTGAAGTCTTAGAAATTTCTTTCGAGCATCATATTACACTCATTGAAAATGAGAGTATGTATTACATATTTGATGAGAATAATGACCAAATAAAATTTGGCGAAGATTTTCTTGGCTACGAATATATAAAAGCTAAAGGCCCTGTGCCATTTGAAGTTTTGTATATTGGTCAAGCTTATGGAAAAGACGGAAGGCGGAACGCAATTGATCGTTTGAAAAAACATGAAAAATTACAGCAAATATCTCTTCTTGGTGTACCTAAGGACCATCAACTAGAAGTTATCTTGTTGGAAATACAGCCTAATAATCAGATGTTTACTTTTCTGAATCCTTTCGCAAAAGATTCCAGTTCAGGAGAAGAAAGAATTAGAAAAGGGTTAGATAAATTATTTAATACAAAAGAGATTGAAAGAATAACGCTGTATGAAGCCTCTTTCATTCGTTACTTTGAACCAAAATTTAATAAGGAGTTCAAAGATAGCTTCCCTTCCACAAGAATGAAGGTTCTTGCAGACTGTTATGATAAAGACTTTTCAGGCATAGTTTCCGAAATTTATTTTGATGATTTTTATTTTGGTTTGTTTTCTAAAAAACAAGAGCCTCAAAAACATTATATGTCAAAAATTAAACTTCATACAAACGAAGATAGAAACATGTTTTTCTTGGAACATTAACCCTTTAAAAACACGTACCAAGCCCCGCTGCCGCCGTGCTTAATATGGGCTTGGGCGTAGGTGGCAATTAACGGCCTTATTTGTGGGTCGCCTATCCAGCCTATGAAGTTTCGGCGCAGCACGCCCTCTCCCCGCAAGCCCTTTCCCGTTATCACCAACACGCATTTATGATTACGGTTACTGGCGCGGATGATGGCTTTTAGGAGAGCGGGCTTAGCCTGCGCTTGGGTCATATCGTGGAGATCTATTTTAGCGTCAATCTCCACACGGCCGCGGCGGGTTTTTTTATCTTGGTTTTCATCGAGGCTCTGCGGGAGGCCTTTAGGCGCAGGCGCAATATCTGGCGGGAGACGGAGCATATTGGCGAAGTCTTCTTTGGTTGGGCCCACGGGAGGTAGCGGCCTCGCAGATTTAGGGCCTTTCTCTGCGCGGCGCGGGGCAACAGTTCTGGCCACACGTTTCCAAACGGTTTTTTCTTCGGGCTGTAGGGGCCTGTCTTTTTTCGGGCCTTTGGCCATTACCCAATACCAGTAGGTTTCGGCGCGATGGCTTTGGGCACTAAAATCGTCCAGCGCACAGGGTGTTTCATAACGCCGGCTTTATCACCCGCCACTTTTCCTGGACCAAAAAATAGGTCTCCGCGCAGCGGGCCACGTATGGCGCTACCCGTATCTTGAACAGAGACTAATACGCCCGTTTTCTTGCCTTTATAATCGCTTGGTTTTTGCGGCAGAGTTGTTTCCAGCCAAGCTAATGTTCCGTAAGGGTGATAGCGCGGATCCACCGCCATAGAGCCCATCGCGGTGAGCGGAACGCGCATCGCCCCGCGCGGGCCTTGACCCTTTTTAATTTTTTGCTCGGTAAAGAAAATATAGCGCGGGTTTTCATTCATAAGATCACGCGTTTTTTCTGGCCCCGCACGCTCCATCCAGTCGCTAATCGCTTGTTTGCTGGCTTGTTCAACCGTCATCTCTCCACGAGAGACTAAAACCTTCCCGATGGATACATATTTTTTTCCATTATTAGCGGCATAGGCGGCGCGGAGTGTTGTTCCGTCTTCAAATTTGATACGGCCAGACCCTTGGATTTGCATGAAGAACACATCAATCGGTTTTCCATAAGCAATGACCCGCGACCAATTTGGCCCTAATTGTGAGCGCTCTAAATTTTGAACTAATTCAGATTTAGGTTTAGCCAATATGGGTTCGGAATATGTCAGATCAGCTTTTTTGCGCACGTCAATTTCAGGCTCATAATATCCTGTTAGAAGCCCTTCATCACCTTTGGGTGTGGCGAGGACCAGCGGGGCAAATTGATCTTCGAAAAAACGGCGAGCGGAGTTGCGGCTATCGTCAACAAATAACGCTTCGTCACAAGCTGGCATCCAATCATTATAACGGCCATATTCAGGCTGACGCGGATTAAGCTCAGCAGAGAGGTCGGCTTTGCCAAAACTCGCGCAACTGGCTAGGAAAGATTTCAATGCGGGACGATGATCGACCTCTGCCCAGAAAGGCAAATCCGCATACCACTTTGGCGTTTCAAATATTTCAACTTCGAGCGGAAGGTCAGATGGCGGTGGTGGGGGCTTAACCTCTTCTTCCAAAGGCTCAATCACGTCAATTTCGGGCTCAGCCGAAGGCGCAGAAGCAATTTCTTCTTTAAGCTCTGGCGTAGGTTCTGGCGCAGATATAACAGGATCTTTTTCTGTTGTTTCAGGCTGAGGCGGAACTGCAATAGTTGCGCAAGCCGAAAGCGACAAAATTGCCGCGGCAGAAAGTAATCTGCGCAACATGATCTATTTTTTAGTATCAGGTGTCGGATCAGCTTCGAGCGCATCACCGTCGCTAGGCGAGACATCCGATAAGCGCCAATTAATATCAGATGATTTTACATTGCGTTCAAATGTCCAAACCTCAGAAATACTGGAGAGAATATCTGGATCGCCCTGAACGACATTTCCGTCCTTATCCATCAATGCAGATGTTAATTCAGATTCGTAGAGAACTTCTATACGCGCCATTTTTCCATCCAGTGACGCCTCTTTAATCATAGCTTTACGCAAGCGGCCCAGATCAGTGACTTGGGTCAGATTATCTGCTTCGCGCGCATCAATGGCTTCGGCATATATTTTATAAACATCAGGGGTCAGCAGGGATTCGAGCTGTTCACGATCTCCTGCAGCAAAAGCTTCCAGGATCATAGAATATGCCGCTTTAGCGCCATCCATAAAATATGCGGGTGAAAAATTACTATCCGCCGCCGCGATAGCTTCGAGACCTGTTGGCGGCGTATTTGGGGTGTTTAATTGAACAACCTTATTTCGCGCACCGCTATCTTTAATCGCCTTCTCAGCATCGAAACCAGATTCAGGACCTTGGCCAACAGATTTTCCAAGAACACTATAGAGCATGACACAGACAATTGTTGCAATGGCTGCATAGAGAATGACTTCATACATGCGGAACTATTCCTTATTTTTGATGCATAGGTTGAATTTTATACGTGTGAGCACCAATTATGTTTGGAGATAGGCGCTAATAGCCCATCTCGCAATAAGCAATTGCCCGACCGACTGCACTATGTTAGCGAGCGGCCTGAAATTAAGTAACGGGAGACCGGATATTATGGCGAAAAAGCCAACCAAAAAAGAGCTAGCCGCTCAAGAAGCTGCGGCGAAGGCCGAAGCTGAAGCGCAGGCCCAGCAACAAGCCGCGCAGGGCCCTATGCTCAGCGTTTTAGCCCAATATACCAAAGATCAAAGTTTCGAAAATCCAAATGCACCTGATAGTTTGCGTTCCGGACTTGAGGCCCCTGCCATAAATATTGGCATCGAAATCGGCCGCCAAATGCTTGAAGGGGATAATGTTGAAGTGACATTGATGCTTAAGGCCGAAGCTAAGCGCGATAATCAGGTCGCCTTTATAGCTGAGCTAGAATATGCAGGTCTATTTGCTTTCCAAGGCGTCAGCGTCGAAGAAATCCAGCCGCTTATCCTTATTGAATGCCCACGTCTTCTCTTCCCATTTGCACGCCAGATTATGGCGGATATGACTCAAAATGGTGGATACCCGCCTATCATGTTAGAGCCGCCAGACTTTGCGGCTATGTTCCGCGACGAGATGATGCGCCGCGCAGCAGAACAGCCCACAAATTAAAATTAAGGCTCCTATTTTAGGGGCCTTTTTTATTTTTCTTATTTCGGCGTAATGCGTAATAATTTGCCATTATTTGGATCATCAGTCAAAACTAAGATTGCGCCGCTTTGATCGATACGAACATCGCGGACACGTTCCTCTAGATCAGATAATAAGCTCGTCTCGCTAACAGATTTACCGCTCTCCAGATCAATACGCCTCAAATCTTTTGATACTAATCCGCCAATTAACGCATCGCCGTTCCATTCGGGAAACATATCTCCGCGGTAAATAGCAAGACCAGAGGGCGCAATGGAAGGCACCCAATCATGAACGGGCCCTGTCATGCCTTCATACTCTTTAAAAGGCGATATTTTTGCGCCATTATAATCAAGACCCGTCGTTGCAATCGGCCATCCATAATTTTGGCCGGGCTTAATAAGGTTAAGCTCGTCACCCCCTCGCGGGCCATGCTCATGTTCCCACAAATTTCCCGTTTCATTATCATAAGCGAGCCCCTGTACATTACGGTGCCCAAATGAATAAATTTGCGGTTTACCGCCAAGCTTAGGATTATCTGTTGGAGTTCCCCCATCTCGGGTCAGACGGACAATTTTTCCTAAATGAGAATTTACATTTTGCGCCTCTTCACGATAAGCAAAGCCATCACCTAATGTTAGAACAAGCGTATCATCGGGCAGAAAAACAATTCGTCCTCCAAAATGTGACGCTGCAGTTTTTGGTGGCGACGCCCGAAATATTATAGATTTATTCTCTAATACATTTCCGTTAAGCACTGTGCGCAAAAGAGCCGTGCCATTGGCTTTGGATGTGCCGTAAGCATAAGATATATATAGCTCATTGCTTTGGTCAAAATCGGGTGCAGGCGCAACTTCCAAAAGACCGCCCTGCCCGGCAACATAAATATCATCAGGTAAACCTGTAATCTCTGTTTTTACGTTATCAGATATTCGAAAGAGCTTACCCCCACGCTCCGTTACAAAATAGCCTTGTGAAGTTTCAGCCACAGACCAAGGCGCCTTGAAGTCTTTCGCTAAAGTCTCAATTGTAAATTCTGAGACCGGGATTTGTTTTATTTCCGGCTTTGGTTGAGGCTCCAAACATGCAGTTAATGCCGCAGCTGATATAATTGTCAGAAATTTACGCATCTGTGCCTCTTATTGACCTGGCTCTATCTTAGACTTAGCTTAGTCAAAGACAAGGAGCAGCTTATGCTTAAATTTTTCAGACGTATTGGAGCTTGGCTCGCGGCTGTCTTCGTGACCGTTATTCTGGGCGTGTTATTCCAAACCCAAAATGTTATTTCGCGTTTAGGAAATTTAGGCGCGGATATTAATATGGGCGAGCGAGTCTCTATGACCGCCTATGATGTTACTCACTTGGGGTCACTTTATGGAATTTTTATCACAATTGCGCTTGGAATTGCTTTTCTTATAGGAGGCCTTCTTCATCGCAGCGTGAAATTTGGTCGACCTCTTATTTATAGTGTTGCTGGAGGTACAGCTATTCTCGTTATGCTATTTTTGATGAAACAAGCCTTTTTTGATGTTCATATCATAGCCGGGGCAAGAGATGCGCTGGGCATAACATTACAGCTTCTTTCAGGCGCAATAGGGGGATGGGTTTTTGCCTATCTCACGCGACATTTATCTGCAGTTAAAAAGGCGGCCACATGACCGCCTCTTTTATGTCTTTATGTATTCATTGAGTCGAAGAACTCTGAATTATTTTTATTGTCTTTAAGTTTTCCTAGAAGGAATTCAATCGCATCCATTGTGCCCATTGGGTTGAGGATACGGCGCAATACGTAAGTTTTCTGTAGTTCGACCGGATCAAGTAGAAGCTCTTCCTTACGCGTCCCTGATTTTGTGACATCAATTGCTGGGAAAATACGTTTATCTGCGACTTTGCGGTCAAGCACCAATTCTGAGTTACCTGTTCCTTTAAATTCTTCAAAAATAACTTCGTCCATACGTGAACCTGTATCAATAAGCGCCGTTGCGATAATTGTAAGCGATCCGCCTTCTTCAATATTTCGCGCCGCGCCAAAGAAACGCTTTGGACGTTGAAGCGCATTCGCATCAACACCGCCCGTTAAGACCTTACCAGAACTTGGGACAACCGTATTATAAGCACGGCCCAAACGCGTGATGGAATCAAGCAAAATAACAACATCTTTGCCATGTTCGGTCAGGCGCTTAGCTTTTTGAATAACCATTTCAGCAACTTGTACGTGGCGTGTGGCAGGCTCATCAAATGTTGAGGATACAACCTCACCTTTAACGCTGCGCTGCATATCCGTCACTTCTTCGGGGCGTTCATCAATTAAAAGCACAAGCACATAACATTCAGGGTGATTTCGCTCGATTGAATGGGCAATATTTTGAAGAAGAACTGTTTTACCTGTACGCGGCGGGGCAACAATAAGAGCCCTCTGACCTTTACCAATAGGGGCCACAATATCGATGATACGGCCTGAAATATCTTTACGCGTTGGGTCTTCAATCTCCATTTTCATACGCTGATCAGGATAAAGCGGCGTCAAGCTATCAAAATGCGCCTTATTTCGGGCCTGTTCAGGCGTGCCAAAATTCATAGAGGTTACATTGCTCATCGCAAAATAACGTTCATTTTCCTGCGGGGCGCGGATTATGCCCGAAACTGTATCACCCGTACGAAGACCGAATTTACGAATTTGTTTTGTGCTGACATAAATATCATCAGGGCCTGGAAGGTAATTAGCATCTGGCGCGCGTAAAAACCCAAATCCATCTTGCAGAACTTCGAGAACTCCGCCCCCTTGAAGCTCAACCTCATCTTCAGCAAGGTCTTTAAGCACAGCAACAAATATATCTTGCTTGCGCATAGAGCCCGCATTTTCGACGCCGACTTCCTCTGCAAATTTTATAAGCTCCGCAGGTTTAAGTTTTTTAAGATCATCGAGGCTGATGGAGGTCATCCCCTCAAGGTCTAATGTATTTTCTTCAGTCATTTTATATATCTCATTCAGGGAAAAATCTCTTCAAGCTGTGTCAATGTGAGCAGTTTTTGGAAGAGTTGCGACAGGACTGCCGTCTTATATTTTTCATCTAGGGCGCAAAGCGCTTTACGTCAAGTCAATTAAAACGGTTTCACAATCGCCATAATGACAATAATTATCGTAAATATTGCAGGAACTTCATTTATGCGGCGGAAAAATTTTTCTGATTTTGGACGCTCTCCTGCCGCGAAGAGTTTACGCTGCTTTGATAAAAATCCATGATATCCCATTAAAGAAAAAACCAATAAAAGTTTTATAGGAAGCCAAATCGTATTTGTTATATTTGCTGCATTATATCCAAGTGTTAAAACCATACCCAATATAAATGTGACAATCATAGCCGGATTCATAATAATGCGCATCAGTTTCTCAGCCGCTTCTATCATTTTGGCCTCTAACTCTCCTCCAGGTTTTGACGCGCTATGATAAACGAAAAGCCGTGGCAGATATAAAAGTCCTGCCATCCAAAATATAACGGCTATTAGGTGAAGCGCTTTAAACCACTCATACATAATCGCCGTCTCCTGTGCGGATATGGTTTACAACCGCTTGAACATTTTCAATTTTAACATCTGGTGTTACCCCATGTCCAAGATTGAAAATATGAGGCCCTGAAGCTGTATCAAGCACGGTTTGAACGGCCCGTTTTAAAACATCCCCGCCAATACGAAGCGCCAAGGGATCAAGATTACCTTGATAAGGCATATTATTTGGAAGGGCATCTCTAAATTTATCCATAGGTGTGTCAGTGCCCGCCGCAATAGCTGTAATCCCTGTCATTTTTGCATATTCAAGAGCGTTAAGACCAGCACCGCGCGGAAAGCCCATGATAGGTTTTGTTATACCTGCGGCTCTGACGCGTTTTATAATTTCGGCTGTAGGATTTATAACGAGACGTTCAAATAATTCTGGAGACAGACCTTCTGCCCAACTTTCAAAGATCTTTAAAACATCTGCGCCTGCATTGGCTTGATGGATTAAATATTCAGCGCTTGAGATTGCTAAAGCCTTAAGCAAATCATCCATCGCTTCTGGGTTTTCATAAGCAAAGCATTTTGCCTTTTCTTTTTTTGGACTGCCTTGTCCTTCAATCATGTAAGTTGCGACGGTCCAAGGGCCTCCGCAAAATCCTATAAGCGCTTTTGAACCATCAAGCTTTGCTCTGACTTTTGAAACAGTTTCATAAACGGAGGACACACGATCCGCTGCGCCGTCTATTGAAAGATTTGAAATATCTGAAACCGTAATAGGATTAAGTTGGGGCCCCTTACCTTTGACAAACCAAACATCGCGGCCAAGGCCAATTGGAATAAGCAAAATATCTGCAAATAATATAGCCGCATCCATATCATAACGGCGGATTGGCTGAAGTGTCACTTCGGCGGCTTTATCTGGCGAAAAACAGAAATCTATAAAATTCTTAGCTGTTGCCCTAACTTCTAAATATTCTGGTAAGTGACGACCAGCTTGGCGCATCATCCATATAGGGGGTATATCAAGTGTTTCTCCTGATAAGACCTTTAAAATTGAAGATGTCAAAATTTATGCACCATATTGCTTAGAAGATTTCTTCCCTCTTAAAATAAAAATATAAGGAGTGATAGTATTAGAGATGTGACAATGTGGACGGCATTAACACTTTGGTAACCAAACTTAATATTAACGCTAATGAGCTGAATTATTCTAAAATTATAGATTTGAATAAAGTTCATACAACATTGTGAGTAATCTCTCTTGATGTTGATTTTATTCTTAATTTTTGATGAGTATATTTGTGAGTAACTTTGGGGAGAAAACTTATACCTTTTGTTCACAGGATTAATAATCACAGTATTAAGATGCGCATGAAATCTAGAATAATGGAACTTATGTTCTAGAGATTCACATTTTGCAGCGCGATTTAAGACTATGTGTGGACAAATTTGGATAAGCGCCCTTAGAAGGAGCTATGTCAGTTCTGAATAAATCCGTTGCTATTTACTTCCATGTTCACCTTGTTTCTGACTCGACAGGTGAGACGTTGGTTGCGATGATGAAAGCTTCAACGGCGCAATTTCGGAATGCGACAGCTCTAGAACATCTTCACGCTTTAGTCCGATCTGAAAGTCAGATGCGTAAGACCCTAGAGGATATAGAAGCTAAGCCTGGTGTTGTATTATATACTCTGGTCAATGAAGAACGCCGCAAATTATTAGAAAGTCACTGTGCTAAGCTTAATATCCCTGCCATATCAATTTTAGACCCAACACTCTCTATGTTGGGTCGATATTTAGGCGCGGCAATGATTAGTGAAGTCGGCGCACAGCGCACATTAGATGCAGAATATTATAATCGCATTGAGGCACTCGATTATGCTATGGCGCATGATGACGGGCAAAATGTAACGGGATTAAACTCAGCAGATATTATATTACTCGGTATTAGCCGGACATCAAAGACTCCAACATCTATCTATCTTGCCAATAGAGGTTATAAAACGGGTAATATACCTTTAGTCCCAAATGCACCCTTGCCGACAATTTTAGATAATTTTGATAAACCTTTTATCGTTGGTCTTGTGGCTTCACCTGATCGTATCGTCCAAATTCGTGAACAGCGTCTTGTAGGTTTGCGGCAAAATCAACCTACAGATTATACGGATGCTGATCGTGTACGTGATGAAATGCGTGAGGCGAAACGGATGTTTGTGCGTAAGGGATATAAAGTTATAGATGTAACGCGAAAATCTATTGAAGAAACATCAGCGCAAATTATCAACGCCTATCAAAGTTCAGGTAGAGGCGTAAAATGAGAGTCATATTAGCTTCAGGCAGTCAAATTCGACGTCAATTGATGACCGATGCGGGTCTTGATTTCGAGGTAATTGCAAAGCCTGTTGATGAAGGGGCTATTAAAGCGTCAATGTTGGCTGAATCCGCGCGTCTTCAAGATATCGCAGATGCCTTGGCTGAAGCGAAGGCCATGCGTGTGAGCCGATTAGAAGAGGGCTTCGTGATTGGCGCTGATCAAATAATGGTCATGGACCAACAGCTTTTTGATAAACCCAAGACTATAGATGAAGCGCGAGAGCGATTAAAATTGATGCGAGGCAAAACACATTATCTTATTGGCGCAGTGGTTATATGTGAGGGCGGTCAAGCTGTTTGGCGACATATGGCGAAAACAAAATTGACGATGCGCGATTTTTCAGATGCCTTTTTAGATGAGTATATTGAGAAAGAAGGTGATCTGTTGACAAAATCTGTTGGAGCTTACCGTTTTGAGGGATTAGGCGCCCAGCTTTTCTCTCACGTCGAAGGCGACTTCTTTTCTATATTGGGTTTATCACTTTTGCCTGTCATGGATTATCTTCGAACACGCGGCGCGATAGCCTCATGAGTACGATATCAACATTAGCGGGTGTTTGCGGTTGGCCGATACATCATTCACTTTCGCCTGTTCTCCATAATTTTTGGTTGAAAGAATTAGGTCTTTCTGGGGCTTATGTTCATTTTGCTGTACGTCCAGATGAAGCCATACGGGCGTTTCGAAGTTTAAAGCGAACGTCTATTTCCGGCGTGAATGTAACGCTGCCTCTTAAAAGCTTAGCCTATGAGGCCGCTGACGAGCATACAGCCGACGCGGTTAAATTAGGTGTTTCAAATTGTCTTTATAAAAAAGATGGTAAACTTATAGCTCATAATACGGATCTTGAAGGATTTGCGGCTCCGTTAATTAAAGCGATGGGCGCTAAGGCTTTGTCTGAAAGAGCTGCTTTAATCATCGGAACGGGGGGAGCCTCCAGAGCCGTAATCGGGGCTTTGCTGGCACTTAATGTACCTGAAATTTGTATTATCGGACGAACGGATTCGAAAGCGCAAGAACTTGCGGATATCGTGAATGTTCCAAGTTTTTATGCAGCGCCGTGGTCCAAGCGTAATGAAGCTATTTCGGCTTCAGGTCTAATTATTAATGCTACAGCGGGGGGTATGGCAGGAAAGCCCCCTCTTGATGTCGATATTAGCCAAGCACAGAGTGGAAGCTTTGTTTATGACCTTATATATACGCCGCGCCACACAAAATTACTGCGTGAAGCCAAAAAGGCAGGTTGTGAGACTCTCGGAGGCTTGGAAATGCTAATTGCACAAGCCCGTCCCTCATTTCGATTATTTTATGGTCAAGCAGCGCCTGAGTTTCCTGATCCGAAGGAGATGTTGTTTGAGGCTTTGAAAGCGAACTTATGATTATCATCGGCCTGACGGGGTCTATTGGGATGGGAAAATCTACGACCGCCCAGATGTTTAGAGATGAAGGCTGTCCGGTCTTTGATGCTGATGCCGCTGTGCATGAGTTATATGCCAAAGGGGGCAAAGCTGTTCCTATCATTAAAGCTGTATTCCCTGACGCCATTAAAGATGGAGCTGTCGACCGATCGGTTTTAGGGCGCCATATGAGATCAGACGCGCTACATCTAAAGGTGCTTGAGAGTTTTATTCATCCTTTGGTGAGTGAAAGCCGAGCTGTTTTTTTCGACAAACATAAAAAGGCGAAGATCGTCGTTATGGATGTTCCTTTATTATTTGAAACAGGTCTTGATAAAGGCGTTCACTATATTGTCGTCGTGACCGCACCCTATGACGTTCAAAGAGAGCGTGTACTATCTAGAGAGGGTATGACAGCAGAACTTTTTGAGTCCCTTCTCTCTCGCCAGATGCCTGATGCAGAAAAACGAAGGCGCGCAAATGCACTTATTTTTACGGATAAAGGTCTGGAAAATGCCCGCGAACAAGTCCAAAAAATTATAAGAAATTTGGAGTTAGAGGCTTAGGTTTGATGACAGGCGTTCGCGAAATATGCTTTGATACGGAGACAACGGGCTTTAATGCGCGAGGTGATGACCGCATAACTGAGATCGGCTGTATTGAACTTATAGATATGTTGCCAACAGGCCGTGAATTTCACGCCCTTGTGGATCCTCAGCGCGATATCCCTGAGAAAGTTACCCAGCTTACGGGTCATACTTTGGCAAACCTGAGAGAGCGAGGGGCAAAGGTATTTAAAGCTCAAGCGCAGGACTTTCTAGATTTTATTGGTGACAGTCAACTTGTGGCGCATAATGCTGATTTTGACCGCGGTTTTATAAATGCAGAGCTGGAACGCGCTGGTTATGAGGCGATAGCAGAAGATAGGTTTACAGATACGCTACAAATGGCCCGCGAAAAGTTTCCAGGCTCACCTGCATCACTTGATGCGCTTTGTAAGCGTTACGGTGTTTCCCTCGCCTCACGTGATAAACATGGAGCTATTATTGACTCTATATTGTTAGCTGAGGTTTATCTTCAGCTTAAGGGCGGGCGTATGCATAGCTTGGGTTTGGAGCCTGAAGCAGGACCTGCCACCGATTCTATACTGGTTCCTATTGCCCGTCAGCGCCCTACCCCTCTTCAGAGTCTTTCAAGTGAGGCTGAGCGAGCCAAACATAAAGAGTTTATTGAGTCGATGGGTGACGAGATGGTGTGGAACAAATATTGGCGGCGGGCTTAGGGTTTAAGCGCGCTTAAACACGCATCGAGCTCTCGTTTATTATTTGCCGTGAGACCGGCGATAGGCTGATGATCAAAAATATCATCTGTTACAAGAAGATCAGCAGCATCTGCAGCTTGGATATTCCAATCTTTGCGTACGCGGCCAAGGATAGGAATGTCTTTATCTCTTAGGTTTTGAATGAGAGACTCATTATCAACATTATAACCGACCCATGCCGCGATCTGTCCGGGTTTAAAACGTGTTTGTCCAAGAGCTTCATTTGACCCAACAGAGAGCATCATCTCGGGTGCAAGACGCATCAATTTCCTTGTCTGTCCCTCATTATAAGAAATGAGGATAACATCATCGGCCATATCATTATTTCGAATTAGGTCTAGGACGGTTTCGTATTTTGAGCTGCTTTTAAAATCGATTTCCAAATAGACCTTGCCTTTTGCAGCTTTGAGATAATCGTCAAATTTAACGGGACGATCGGCGCTTAACTTATCTTTGGTATCCATAAGCAATAACTTAGATGCGTCGTCCCATGTGGAAGAGGCAATCGGCCCTTTGCCCGTTGATTTTTCATCCCAGACACCATCGTGATATAAAATATGCGTACCGTCCTTTAACCCCGCAACGTCAATCTCGGAGACTAGAAATCCCCTCTCGATCAAGACGTTTAAGCCGCTCATGGAGTTCTCTGGGTAATCGCTATTCCGGGCCGTGCCGCGATGGGCGGCAACTAAAGCGGTTTTCTGAGGAAGGCAGGACATATATTCTGCTAGTGGCGGGAGAGCTTTGCGAGTGTTCTCGGTCGATATTTTAGGTTCAGATGAGGAGGTTTGTGTCTCTGACTGGCTACAAGCGCTCAGCAGTACGGCTAGGGTTACGGCCAAGGGCGTTTTAAAATTTCGCATAGCAAAGTCTTTCTTATTGTGCCGCCTCTCTATAGAAGCGCGAAGTTATGAGTGGTAGTCCAAATGATACAATTTTCGCGCTTTCCTCCGCCCCAGGGCGTGCAGGTGTCTCTGTCTTTCGTGTTAGCGGGCCTGGTGCAAGAGAGAGCCTTGAAAAACTGAGTAGAAAGAAAGCCCCCTCGCCTCGTTATGCGTCTCTTCGAAAACTCTATGATCGCAACGGCGACATTATAGATGAGGCCTTGGTCTTATGGTTACCGGCGCCAAAGAGCTTTACGGGCGAAGATTGCGCCGAGTTCCAAGGTCATGGCAGTCCAGCGATCATAGAAGCCATGGCCCAAGTTTTTGCAGATATTGGCCTACGCCAAGCAGAGCCTGGAGAGTTTACGCGCCGCGCTTTTGAAAATGGCAAGATGGATTTGACAGAGGCGGAAGGATTGGCCGATCTAATCGACGCTGAGACAGAAGGACAACGCAAACAAGCTTTACGTCAAATGCAGGGCGGCCTTCGTGAGCTTTATGAAACTTGGCGAGAATCCTTGCTTGATGCCCTGGCTCAGATTGAAGGCGAAATTGATTTTCCGGATGAAGAGGACGTACCTGATAGCTTGTCTCATAAAGCCTATCCTCACATTTCTAGTGTAATTGAGAGTATGAGCCGCAGCTTATCAGTAGCTGACAGGGGTGAGGCTATACGGCATGGTGTGGACATTGCCATTATCGGTAAACCTAATGCAGGTAAGTCAACTCTGCTGAATGCTTTAGCGGGCCGTGAGGCTGCGATTGTTTCGTCTGAAGCGGGTACAACACGTGATATTGTGTCGATATATACGGTTTTATCGGGGCTTCAGGTGCGCCTCTCTGATACGGCAGGTTTGCGCGAGACAGAAAATGTAATCGAAGCAGAGGGCGTAAAGCGTGCTATAAAACTCGCAAATGATGCGGATATACGTATTGGAGTTATTGATTCATCAGATCTGGGCGCGTTGTCGCAACTTACAAAAGAGCTGAGAGATGATGATATTCTTGTTTTTTCAAAGTCTGATCTCACACATAATGTAGCTCATAATGTTTCACGTGAAACATATAAGACCTTGTCAGTGAATGCGAACAGTAAAGCTGATATTACCAAGCTGCATGATCTGCTCGAAACTGAGATCTTAAGCCGTTTTGCAGTGGGTGATGAGGCGGGTTTAACGCGGGCGCGTCATCGGGATTGCGTGCAGCGATCTTTAACGGCTCTAGAGCGCGCTATTGAGAAGCTAGGGTTTGCCCCAGAATTGGCAGGAGACGACATACGTTCGGCCCTGCAAGCAGTAAAGGAACTTGCGGGAGAAACGGACATAGAATCTGTTTTTGACCGAATTTTCTCTAGATTTTGTGTAGGTAAATAAGCTGTCGCTTGATTAGGTGACAGACACGACTCAACGCTATTGTTAACCATAAATGTGTTTCACGCGATCTAGGAATAGTCCTGTATTCCGGTGCCCCGAAAAATCGCGTGAAACATAACCTTCCCATAATCAAATTGAAGGGCTATAGGCTCGCGCAAGAGTAAAATGGAGATGTTTCACGTGAAACATTGGGACGTCATAATCATTGGTGGAGGTCATGCGGGCTGTGATGCAGCGGCGGCCTCTGCACGGCTTGGCGCTAAAACCTTATTATTGACACATAAGCTTGAGACTATTGGCGAAATGTCGTGCAACCCCGCTATTGGCGGCCTTGGAAAAGGTCACTTGGTTCGCGAGATAGATGCAATGGACGGCGTTATGGCGCATGTTGCCGACGCATCAGGTATTCAGTTTCGACTTTTAAATCGCTCAAAGGGACCTGCTGTTAGAGGTCCCCGAACCCAATCAGACCGCTGGCTTTACAAAAAGGCCATGCAGGAGACTCTGTTTAACTATCCAAACCTCTCGCTAAAAGCACTCGCGGTGGAAGACCTAATCACCAAGAATGGCCGTGTTATTGGTGTTGAGACGCAAGATGGGCAAAGATTCGCAAGTGAGCAGGTCGTTCTGACAACGGGGACTTTTTTGCGCGGAGAAATCCATATTGGCCATGAGCGGACTCCTGCAGGACGGTTCGGAGATGCACCTGCAATTGGCTTAGCTGATCGTCTTTATGATCTCGGGTTTGATATGGACCGCCTTAAAACTGGCACCCCTGCCCGTATATCTAAAGCCTCTATAGATTGGGAGGCTTTAGACCAACAGGCGGCGGATGACGACCCTGTACCTTTTTCGTTTTTGACTGAGGCAATCACAGTACCTCAAGTCACCTGTGCCATTACACATACAAATGAAGATACTCACCGTGTCATTAGCGATAATATAAAGAAATCAGCACTTTATGGCGGCGGTATTTCTGGTAAAGGCCCTCGCTACTGCCCGTCCGTTGAAGATAAAGTTGTTCGTTTTGCGGATAGGAATCGTCATCAAGTATTTCTTGAACCTGAAGGCCTCGCTGAAAATCCAGATGGTGACACAATATACCCCAATGGAATTTCGACCTCCCTGCCTCGCGAGGTTCAAGACGCATTCATGCGAACAATCCAAGGCTTAGAGAATGTCGTTGTAAAGCGCTATGGCTATGCGATTGAGTATGATTATGTCGATCCGCGTGAATTACGCGCGACTCTAGAAACACGCCGCTTGCCTGGACTATATCTTGCGGGGCAGATTAATGGTACGACCGGCTATGAAGAAGCTGCCGCGCAAGGCATGATGGCAGGGTTCAATGCCGCGCTCGCCGCCTCTGGCTCGGACCCTTTTATTCTTGATCGAAGCCAAGCCTATATTGGCGTAATGATTGATGACTTAATTACAAAGGGCGTGACTGAACCTTATCGCATGTTTACGAGCCGCGCGGAATATCGCTTATTACTCCGCGCTGATAATGCCGATCAGCGTTTAACGCCGCTTGGCGAAAAAATTGGTGCGGTGGGCTCACGGCGCTCAAAAGCTTTTGCCTCAAAACTGGAAACGCTCAAAAAAGCTAAGCTTCAAGCTGAAACACTCGCCAAAACGCCCAATGAACTTAAAAAACAAGGCCTCACGATTAATCAAGACGGTAAAAAGCGCAGTGTCTTAGATTTGCTCGCCTATCCTAATATTAGTTTTGATGACCTTGTCCCTGTCTGGCCAGAGCTTGGTGGTCTGCCGCATTTTGCGCGGGAACATTTAGAAACCGAAGCGCTTTATGCAGGATATATTGAACGCCAAGCCCGCGATATCGCAGCTTTTCAGCGTGATGAAGGCTTACGTATTCCAGATAGTTTCGATTATGCGAGTGTTGGTGGTCTATCAAACGAAGTCCGCGGAAAACTTGAATCGGTACGTCCTGCAACATTAGGTCAAGCCGCGCGCATCGAAGGAGTCACACCCGGTGCCTTAACAGCCGTCTTAGCATATCTGCGTAAAGCCTCGTAATGGCTTATAGTTTTGAAGATTTCGCGCGTGACAGCGATGTTTCACGTGAAACATTGGCAGATTATCAGACATGGCAGAGCCTTCTTTTTAAATGGAATCGCAAGATAAATCTCGTCTCCCCAACGGCTTTAGATGATTTTTGGCGCCGCCATGCGCTAGATAGCTGGCAAGTTTGGCCGCATGTGCCAGAGACCGCGCAAAACTTTATTGATTTAGGCTCTGGCGCAGGGTTTCCAGGGCTGGCTGTAGCAATGGGCTGTAAGGCAAAAGGCAGTGGCCATGTCACACTTGTAGAATCAGCGGGGAAAAAGACATCTTTTTTACGCGCTGTTATCCGTGAATTGGCCTTACCTGCATCGGCAAGCTCAGAACGGGCCGAAACTTTGCCCTCAAAACCTTATGACGTCATAACAGCCCGGGCTTTCGCGCCACTGCCTCGACTTTTGTCTTATGCACAACCTTTTTGGGGTGAGGGGACAATTGGGCTGTTTTTAAAAGGGGAAGCTGCCCAAGAGGAATTGACGGAGGCTTCAAAAAAGTGGACATACAACGTGGAAAAAGTCCCTAGCCTCAGCGATGGTGCAGGTTGCTTGTTGAAAATTACGGAGCTAAAGCCCCGATAAACGTCTTGGAGTTCACATGACAAAACCGCGCGTCATAGCGATTGTGAACCAAAAAGGCGGCGTTGGCAAAACAACAACCACGATTAATTTAGCGGCGGCGCTGACTTTGCGCGGTAAAAAAGTTCTTCTGATTGATTTAGACCCTCAAGGAAATGCAGCGACGGGTCTTGGTATTCCCCGCACGGCGCGTGATGTGACGGTCTATGATGTTTTTGTTGAGAATACTCCCATTTCAGATGCGATTATGGACACTGTCGTTCCGGGATTAAAACTTGTCCCGTCTCATATAGACCTCGCGAGCGCTGAGCTTGAAATTGGTGATAGGGCAGGACGCACAACGATTTTAAGACACGCGCTGGAAAATGTTGATTTTGACTATGTTCTCATAGATTGTCCGCCTTCTTTGAATCTGTTGACCGTTAATGCCTTGTCAGCGGCGCGATCCGTTCTTGTACCTTTACAATGTGAGTTTTTCGCGCTTGAGGGTTTAAGCCAGCTTCTGCAAACGGTTGAGATGGCCAAAGCCAATATAAATCCAAAACTTGTCATAGATGGCGTTATGTTGACGATGTATGATCAGCGAAATCGCTTATCTGCGCAGGTCGCAGCCGACGTTAGAAAGCATTTGGGCCGTGCTGTGTTTAACACGGTCATTCCGCGAAATGTACGCATTGCCGAAGCCCCTTCTTTTGGCAAGCCTGTCATTATGTATGATCCTGAGTGTGCAGGCTCTAAGGCCTATATTGACTTGGCAGATGAAATGTTATCGCGTCATGCTAAGTCACGTAAATAAATATATTATATCAATGATTACAATAGGTTAGATATATGGCAAAGAAATCTAAAGAACGCGGATTAGGCCGTGGTTTATCGGCGCTTATGTCTGATGTCAGTGTGGCTGCCGTCCCGCAGGAGTCTGACACAAAAGTTTCATCCCCTGATATTCAAGAGCCAAGTAAGACTACACAGACACATATAGCTAAAGGCGGCGTGACATCAATTTCTATAAGTCAATTAGAGCGCAACCCAGAGCAGCCCCGTAAATATTTTGATAAAGAAAAGCTCCAAGAGCTGACACAATCCATAAAAGATAAAGGCGTATTGCAGCCGATTTTGGTGCGTCCGATTCCACAGAAAACAAGTGGCAGCAAAAAGCACTATCAAATCGTCGCGGGAGAGCGCCGCTGGCAAGCTGCTCTAAAAGCAAAACTTGATGTCATGCCTGTGCTTATTCGCGAACTATCGGATCAAGATGTTTTAGAAATTGGCGTTGTAGAAAATGTGCAGCGTGCAGACCTTAATCCAATAGAAGAAGCTCTAGCCTATAAAGCACTCTCGGATCAATTTAACAGAACGCAAGAAGATATTGCCCAAGCTGTTGGGAAATCACGTCCTCATATTACAAATATGCTGCGATTATTAACGCTTCCCAAGCGGGCGCAAACTTATCTTGCTAAAGGTAAAATAACGGCGGGACACGCCCGCGCCATTATTGCGGCGCCAGATCCAACGGAACTGGCAGATGCCATTGCTGAAAAGGGTTTATCTGTACGTGAAGCCGAGGATTGGGTACGCCGTATAAAAGCGGCCGATGGTAAGACGGCCGCGATACCCGCACAAAAAGATGCTGATACGCGAAAAGTCGAAAATGATCTCTCTGATATTTTAGGACTCGTGACAGATCTTCGTCATAAAGGGCCGGGCGGAGAGTTACGGATAAAATATAGAACTGGCGCTCAGCTTGAAGCGTTGATTAAACGGCTGAAAACCTAATAATGGCGCCTAGCCCTCTCATTCCTGCCGCGACAGTGATGCTCTTGCGTGACCATGATGAGAGTCTTGAAGTTTTGATGTTACGCCGAAATCGGGAGCTTAAATCCTTTGGTGGTGCTTGGGTTTTTCCGGGCGGACGCGTTGATAAAATGGATGCGCCAAGCCAGGAGGAAATCGGCCGCGCAAAAGCAGCGGCTATACGTGAGACAATGGAGGAAACGGGACTTGATATATCCGGCGCCGATATGGCGACCCTATCATGCTGGATACCGCCCGTGCAGGAAAAACGCCGTTTTTCAACATGGTTCTTTATTGTTCGAGCCCCTAATAATTTTGTAAAAATTGATCAAGGCGAAATTCATGATTATCAATGGGTTTGTCCTAAAAAGTTCTTAGAAGCTGTCCCATCACCGGACATCATGATTATGCCGCCAACATTTGTATCTTTGAGCCGTCTTACAGATTTTTCGAATGTGGACTCCGTGATGAGTCATGTCCACGCCGCCAAAACCGATATCTTTGAAACACGCTTTACCAAAGATGACAAAGGTTTCGTCACGCTTTGGAAGCCTGATGCAGCTTATGAAACTCTGGATTTTGAAGCCCCAGGGCCGCGGCACAGATTATTATGTCATCCAGATAAATGGGATTATCAAAGATATTAGGCGCTAAGGCTTTCCACCGTCAGATTATTATTTGTGAAAACGCAAATACGGTCCGCAATCCCCATGGCTTTACGCGCCAAAACTTCAGCATCTTTCTCATAATCATCCATAGCGAGAGCAGCTGAGAGCGCAAAATTGCCCCCGCTGCCAATGGCTGTAATGCCGCTTCCGCTGTCTAGCTTATCGGGTTCAACGACATCCCCATTTCCTGTCAGGACATAGGTTTCGCTTATGTCTGCTACAATCATCATAGCCTGAAGTTGCCTAAGATATTTATCAGTCCGCCAATCCTTAGCCAATTCAACACACGCCCTTGCAAGTTGCGTCGGATATTGTTCTAGCTTGGCTTCGAGCCGTTCAAGTAGAGCAAAAGCATCAGCCGTAGCGCCCGCAAAACCTGTAATAACTTTACCACCTGCCAGAGTGCGGACTTTTCGCGCGCCCGCTTTCATGACCGTATTGCCCGCACTGACTTGTCCATCTCCCACAACGACGACTTTACCATTTTTCCGCACAGACAGAATCGTCGTACCACGCCATTGACTGGCATCCGCATAATCAAAATGAGACATTATAAAGCTCCATATGTTTATGTAGAGATGGGTTCTGGTTTTAAGATAATCAAGTTAGTCAAGCCTACGCGCTTCTTCGATAAGCATGATCGGCACGCCTTCGCGAATAGGATAAGCTAGCTTTGCTTTTTTGCTGATAAGCTCATGAGTTTCGGAATCATAGGTGAGGGGCCCACGCGTTTTGGGACAAACTAAAACACCTAGCATTTTAGGATCGATGGCGATCTCCGCCGTGTGTTTCTTTGAGCTCATAATGGCGTCCTGAATAATAGCAGTCTTTACTGTTGGGCTTGCCCTGGGTTTTGTCCCATATCTTTACTGGCATAAAGATGCATCAGTCCGATCAGAAGCTTTCGGCGATCTTCAGTTGTTGGCGCTTCTATTAGAGATTGTTTATCCTCTGCCGCGAAAGGACTTATCATGGCCGCCTGATTAATAAGAATGGGCAGCGGAATTTCATTTAGGCCCTCCCAATCAATTTGTACGCCGAGTGTTTTAGCTAAAGCTTTCATGGCCACAGTCAGAGTTGTGCGGTCTCCCGTTTTCCCTGAAAGCGCTTCCGATGTCTGCCGTGCATTATGAACATCCGCATCAGATTCAAAACCCTCAAAACTAATTTTTGCTTGTCTGTAAGGTGTTTTTACATCTGCTTCTTTAATAATAGAAAACCTCTTTAATCCTTTTAAAACAATAAGATAACGCCCATCATCCGACTCAGAAAATTGGGTAATACGTCCCAACCCTCCAATTTTAGCAAGCCGCCCCTCTTGTTTTTGAACCATTCCAATAAGGCGGTCACTTTTCAGCGCGTCATCAATCATGTTCAGATATCGCGGCTCAAAAATATTAAGCGGCAAATCACAGGCGGGCAATAGAACCGCACCATTGAGCGGAAATATAGCCAATTGTTCCGGGCTGGTGCGGCGGGTAAGTGATTTATAATGAGCGCTCATGTGAGAAACAGTTACTTTCTAAGGCTTATGCAAAAAGGATTGAGGATAGCGCCCTGCGCCCTTCGACGGACACCTCTGATGTTGGCCCTTCGGCTTCAAAAATTGTCAAAAGGAACAGACGTGCGGCTTCGTCATTATGGGCCCGGTTTTTGCCGATAGAATAGAGTAGATGTTCGGCGGCGTCAGCATTTCGGCCTGAGGCGGCTAAGGCTTTGGCAAGCGCCATGCGGGCGTCCAGATCATCAGGGTTTTTCTCAACAGCTGCAACAAGTTCAGCAGTCTCATCAGGCTCAACGGCTTGCTCTGTAAGAGTCAATTGGGAGGCCACCGCTTTAATTTCAGGATGGTCTTTCATACTGTCAGGTGCTGAAGCTAGCAAATCAGCGGCCGCATCCTCATTACCGCCATCAATGTATAGCCGAATTAACCCTGCCATAGCTTCGGCGCTATTTGGGTTTAATGAAAGCGCCTGTGCATAATCTTGCGCCGCCCCGCCAGGATCCCCCGCTGCAAGACTATCTTTGGCGCGCGCCGCCAGAGCCGCTGCCTCTTCGGCGGGATCGCTTTCACCCGTAAGGCGTCCAATGAATTTCTTGAGTTCAGATTCAGGTTGACCCCCTTGAAATCCGTCAACTGGCTGACCGTCTTTAAACGCAAAGACAGCGGGAATAGAGCGCACACCGAGCTGCCCTGCAATGCCAGGGTTTTCATCGATATTGACCTTAACCATTTTGACCGCGCCTTTGGCGTCTTTAACAACCCGCTCCAAAACAGGCATAAGCTGTTTACAAGGCCCACACCACGGCGCCCAAAAATCAACGACAATAGGTGTTTCTTGGCTGGCCTCAATAACATCAGCCATAAAACTCTGGTCCGAGCTGTCTTTTACTAATTCAACCGTATCACTCATGTTTCAGTCCTTCTCATTCAGCTCTGCAAAATCCAGTATAATAGGATCATGTCCCGTGGCTTTTGCAAAGCGTATCATATCTTCACTTGAGATGGCCGTGGTTGCATCATTTAGCAAGGGGTGGAAATTGACAATATCATGAGCCATCAAAGCTGCATCAATGATAAGTGTCACAATGCTATCCGTGTCATTCAACACAGAGAAAAGTGTAACGGAGCCTGGCGTAACACCTAATAGCTCCAATAGAGGCTCTGGTTTACCAAATGAGAGCCGTTTACAGCCGAGGAGGGGGTGAAGCTTATTGACCCGAATTTGTGTATCATTCTGTGCGCATATTAGAAAAAAACGCCCCGCTTTGTCCTTTAAAAACAGATTTTTGGTGTGCGCCCCCGGCATGTCCGCTTTAATATGGGCACTTTCCTCTACTGTGAAGACAGGGGCGTGATCCAGTGTTGAGTGAGAGATGTTCAGCTCGTCCAAATATTCAAATAAATTTTCGCGGCTTACAGGCATAGGTCTCTTTCAAATCTAGTTAATTTAAGGCAAGTTACACGCATGACAGAGCCTAGCGATACCCCCTTTTTTGATGCCTTTGCTATTCACGATGTCGCGCCTGCGCTATTGCCGGGCCGTCCACATCGCGAGTGGATGGATGAATTTACAGATCGGCAGCCTTATCGGTGTCTACCCCTAACAATGGCCAATTCAACGGGTTGGGAAATATTATGTCCTTTTACATTGGATATAAGTTGGAATGGCGGTCCTGGAGCTGAAGATATTATGCTCAGTTCTCCTGACCCTCAGGCTCATATCGCAGGCCTAGCCGTGAGCCATTTTCGCGAAGGTATTGTGACGTTCCATACGGGTTATATTTTTAAAACGCCGCCGGGTTGGGCCGTCACATGTGGGGGCCCGCCTAATTGGCCCAAAGACGGAATATATCCGCTTTCGGGTTTGATCGAGACCGACTGGCTTCCTTTTCCTTTTACAATGAACTGGCAAATGACCCGCAAGGGTAAAGTTCGTTTTGAAAAAGATGAGCCTTTTTGTTTTATCACATTATCCGAACATAGGCGTCTTGAAGCGGTTCAGCCCAAGATTAAATCGATGAAGCAAGATGCTATGCTCTCGGCAGATTACAAATTATGGAATGAAAGTCGCAATGATTTTATTGCCAGATTGGCGGCTCGTGAGGATAGTGCCGTTAGCGATGGGTGGCAGCGCCACTATATGAAAGGTGAAAAACCAACCGGTGCGCGTGTAGATGCCGAGCATAATACAAAGCGTCGTCTTAAAAAGCCTGTGGACCTGCGCGGCGGGGCCCTGTTCAAGCGATAAGGCGCGCGAAATGAGCGTTAAAATTTCTTTGTAAAAACTGTGCAAAGCCGCTTGATTATGAAACGTGTTTGGGTCATATAGCGGCCTTCTGCCAAACGGGCCTGCCCGTTTACTACGCAAAATATGAGCGGGCGTAGCTCAGTGGTAGAGCATCACCTTGCCAAGGTGAGGGTCGTGGGTTCGAATCTCATCGCCCGCTCCATTTTTCAAAA